>CAYWSB010000048.1:28853-34484 GCA_964460465.1 uncultured Geminicoccaceae bacterium
CGTCTGTCCCCTCGACCGCTCTGCGTCGATCACTCGAATTTCAGCCATCGTTAACCGTTTGCAACACGCAAATGCATACATAAAGACCCGGCGTCGGGCGGTCGGCGCGTCTGCGGACAGGCTCGGCAGCTGGCGGCCAACTAACGGGCACGCTCCGGGCACGGCTCGAGCCGTTGGCAAGAGGCCGGCACGGCCTGCGCCAGGCTTTGTCCGCACCGGCCCTGCTCCCCGGCGATGTCCGTTGGGGGCAATCGGCCCGTGCCGGCCGATCGGCTCGCGGCCTTTCTCGAGCCGGCCGGCGATCGCGGCCATCCCGGGATCGAGCTCGCCTTCGCCACGCTGCCCGGGCCGTTCGGCCGGAGGCTCGATGACGCCTGCGTCGACAGCGGCCGGGGGCCGCTCGATGCGCGCCGCGACGTCCACCATCGCTTCCGCCTGCTGCTGCACGTGCGGGTCCTCGGCCGGGCCATCGCGACCTCGTCGACCGCGCGCCGCGCCGAGACGGCTTGTGAACAACCGGCGACACCCCCTAGAAGCGGCGGCGAGCAGAAGGGAGCAGCCATGTCCGAGACCGTCACCACGAAGCCGTCCGTGCTCGTCGTCTGGCCGAACCGACCCAGGGCCATGGCCGAGCTCGACGCTGCCTACCGCCTGGTCCATCTCTGGCAGGCCAGCTCGCCCGAGGAGCTCATCGACAGCGAAGGGCCGGAGATCCGGGCGATCGTCAGCACCGGTGAGCGCGGCGTCAGTGCGGCCCTGATCGACCGCCTGCCCAGACTGGAGATCGTCGCCTGCTTCGGGGTGGGCTACGACGGAATCGACGTCGAGGCCTGTCGGGGGCGGGGCATCCGGGTCACCAACACGCCCGACGTCCTGAGCCGGGACGTGGCCGACATGGGCCTCGGCCTGATCCTGATGACCCTGCGCCGGATGGCCGAGGCCGACCGCTTCGTGCGGCGTGGCGCCTGGCTCAAGGGGGCCCATCCGCTCGGCACCTGCCTCGCCGGCAAGAAGCTGGGCATCGTCGGGCTCGGCCGGATCGGCCTCGAGCTGGCGCGGCGGGCGGAGGTTGTGGGCATGCTGCCGGGCTACCACAACCGTCAGCGTCGGTCGGACGTCGACCTGCCCTATTTCGCGACCGCGGCCGACCTCGCCCGCTGGGCGGATGTCCTGGTCCTGGCCTGCCCGGGTGGTGCCGCGACGCGCCATCTCGTCGATGCGGCCGTGCTGGAGGTCCTGGGCCCCGACGGCTGGCTGATCAACATCGCGCGCGGCTCGGTGGTCGACGAGGCCGCGCTGATCGCCGCCCTCGAGCAGGGGCGGATCAGGGGGGCAGGGCTCGACGTGTTCGCGGACGAGCCGCGCGTCCCCGACGCCCTGCTCGCCATGGAGAATGTGGTCCTCCAGCCGCACAACGCGAGCGCAACGGAGGAGACCCGCGACGCCATGGCGGCGCTCGTGGTCGCCAACCTCGCGGCCCATTTCGCCGGCCGCGAGCTCGTTACCCCGGTCGCCTGAGCCGGGTGTCGCCTGAGCCGAGGCCGATACCTCGGCCCGGACTGTTCTTGCCGCAGGCGGCGGTCGCTGCCGACGAGAGCGACGCCGGGAGGCTTGCCATCCGGCTGTCGCAATCGTCGCCTAGGACCGGTGCCGCCAGAGCGAGCGGAACGAGTCCATGCCCGATGCAGCCGTCTTCACGCCGGAACCGCACATCGTCGACCAGTTGATCCTCGAGCGGGCGCCGCGCCTGCTCGCCGATCCCCTGGCGCGTGGCGCCTTCACGAAGCTCCTGCTCGGGCCGTTGCGCTACGCCGAGGCGCGAGCCATGGCCGATCGCGTCCGCGATCTGCCGGGGGCGGTCATCATGGATCTGCTGGCCGCAGAGCTGGCGCTCGACGTCGCCGAGACGGGGCGCTCGCTCCTGCCGTCGAGCGGTCCGGCGATCCTGGTGGCCAATCACCCCACCGGCTTGGCCGACGGAATCGCGGTGTGGCAGAGCGTGAAGCGGCGTCGCCCCGACATGCGCTTTCTCGTCAACGGCGATGCGCTGCGCGTCGCCCCCGGCCTCGTCGACGTCATGATCCCGATCGAGCTGATCCCCGCCAGGCGCAGCCGGGCTGCCACGCGCGCCGCCCATCGCCATCTCGAATCGGCGATCGACAACAGCCAGCTCCTCGTGGTCTTCCCGTCCGGCCGTCTCGCCCATCTCAGCTGGCGCGGCCTCACGGAGCGGCCATGGCTGCCGTCCGTGCTGTCGATCGCGCGGCGCCATCGGCTGCCGCTGGTGCCGCTGCATATCAAGGCGCGCAACTCACCGGCGTTCTACGCTCTCTCGATGCTTGCGCGCGAGCTGCGCGACGTGACCCTCTTCCGCGAGCTGCTGAACAAGCGAGGCCGACGCTTCCGGCTGTCCTACGGCCCGCCGCTCGATGCCTCGTCCCTGCCGGTCGAGCCGCGTGCGGCCGTTGCGGTGCTGCAGCACCAGGTCGAGCGGCTGCTGCCCCTGGCAGCCGCCGGCCGCACCTGGGAGCCGGGCGGCCGGGCGCCGCGTCAGCGCCCGGGCTGAGCGGGGCCCGTCACCAGAGCGTGTAGCCGCCATCGATGACGATGGCGGCACCGGTGACGAAGCGGCTGGCATCCGAGGCGAGATAGACGGCGAGAGCCCCGAGGTCTTCCGGCCGGCCGGTGGTGGCCATCGGTGTCCTGGCGACGATGCCGTCGATCACCTCGGGCTTCTCCCTGGCCCAGCGCGCATTGGCCTCGGTCATGAACAGGCCCGGGCAGATCGCGTTGACGGTGACCCCTGAGGCCGCCCAGTCGGCGGCGGTCGCACGGGTGAACTGCAGGACCGCCGCCTTGGCGGTCTCGTAGTGCCGGCCGCCGATGTCCCTGCCGGCCACCATGGCGTTGATCGAGCTGATGTTGATCACCCGGCCACCCCCGCCGCGAGCGAGCATGTCGCGACCGATGATCCTGGTGCAGAGGAACGTGCTCGTCAGGTTCAGATCGATCAACTCCTGCCAGCGGGCGAGCGGCATTTCCGTCACGGGGGCCGGGTCGCGCCGGCCGCCGATATTGTTGACGAGAATGTCGATCGGACCGTGCTCGGCAACCACCCGGGTGGCCGCGGCCTCGCAGGCGGCGGGATCGGCAAGATCGGCCTGGAGGGTGGCGCAGGCGCGGCCGAGGCCGCGAATCACGCCGGCCGCGTGCTCGAGGCTCGCCGCGTCCCGACCCGCCAGGACGAGATCGGCACCGGCCTCGGCGAGCGCCGTCGCCATTGCGAGCCCCAGACCGCGGCTCCCACCGGTGACGAAGGCCCGCCTGCCATCGAGACGAAAACGGTCGAGGACGCTCATCGGTTCTCCGGACGGCTGACGCTGCGGCGACCAGCGTGGCACGGTGGCAGCCGGTCGTCCAGCCAGGGGACAGCGGCAGGCACGCAGGTGTGGCGGCCTAGCGCCCGCCGGCCGGTTGCCGTTGCGCCAGCGCGATGCCGCCGAGGACGAGGGCCAACGCGGCCGCGTGAAAAAGCTGGAACCGCTCGCCGAGCAGGAGGATCGACAGGAGCGCTCCCATGATCGGAATGAGATTCAAGAAGAGACCGGCGGCATTGCTGCCGAGCACCTCGTTGCCGCGAATGAAGAAGGCCTGGGCAAGCAGCGACGGGAAGACGGTGACGAAGGCGATGACCCCCCACGCCGTCCCGCCGCGCGGCCAGACCGCCGTGCCGGCGAGCATCTCGGCAGCCACCCCGGGCAGGGACGCGACGGCACCGGCCACGAACAGCACGGTGACGAACGACAGCCAGTGCATGGCCGGCTTTTGGCGCAGCGCCACGCTGTAGCCCGCATAGGTGATCGCCGCCAGGATGACGAGCAGGTCGCCCGGATTGAGATCGAGGGCGAGCAGGCTGGCGAGGTTCCCCCGACCGGCGGCGAGCGCCACGCCCAGAAGGGTGAGCGCATAGCCGATCGCCTGGAGCGGTGTCGCGCGCGTGCGGAAGACGACGAAGTTCAGGACGAAGATGAACATCGGCATCGCCGCCTGGATGATCGTGGCGTTGATCGCCGTGGTCGTGAAGAGCCCGTAGTAGAGCAGCGCCGCGAAGACCGTGAAGCCCATGGCACCCATCGCCGCTAGGTAGCCCAGGCGATCGCGAATATTCGGCCAGTCGCGGCGCAGATGGGGCAGCGCAACGGCGGCCACGATCAGCGCGGCGAGCGACCAGCGCAGGAAGGTGAGGAGGAAGGGCGAGACCTCGCCGACCGCGATCTTGCCGGCGACCGCGTTGCCGCCCCAGAAAAGCGTCGTCAGCACGAGCATCACCCGCGCCTGCAGCACGGCGCCGGGCGACAGCGTGTGCGCGGGTCGGCGCGTCACCGATCCCCGGCCAACTTGCTGCCCGCGCCGGTCGAGGAGCGGAAGCCGGCGGAACCGGCTCCGGCCGGCACGCACATGCCCGGCGGGGCGCCGGCGGCTCTGGCTGCTGCCGGCCCTCGCCGATGCTGCCCTGGCGCCGCGCCCGCGGCACCGGCGCAGCGGCAGCGGAAAGGCCGCAGCCGGCGGCGGCCCACAAGCGCCGATCGCGGGTGTGTCTCGCCGTGCGGACCGTCATCGCGCCAGTGCGCACGCTCGAGCGCCACGCCGCGCAGCAGATCGACCGCCACGACCGCGGCGTCGCCACAGGCCAACGCATACATACCTCACCTCCCCCGGCCCGGCCGGCCGCCCCCGCGGCGGGGCGGAGAAAGCGTAATGGCCGGCTGCCCGCTTTCAGACATCGTTAACCATTCGCAACACGCGAATGCATACATAATTGTCCCGAAGAGGTGGGCGGGGCCCGTCGTCGTGAAGGCCCGACTGCCTGCTGCAGGTTGCCGCTGAGCCGTCCTCGCCCGCGTGGCGCCTGCATCGGCGGGCATGGCCGTCGCCTCCCTGGGAAGGGGTGCCGCGCGGCGCCGAGACCTTGTCCAGCTCGTGCGCCGGCCCCCCTTCCGTCGGCTCACACGCGCGCGTCGTCGCGGACCGCCCTGCTCAGAGAATGAACTTGGACAGATCCGCACCCTGGATCAGGTCGCCCACCTGCCGGCGCACATGGTCCCGATCGATCGTGATGGTCTCGGCGTCGCTGCGGTCGGAGGCCGAAAAGCTGATGTCCTCGACCAGCTTCTCCATCACGGTCTGCAGCCGGCGGGCGCCGATGTTCTCGACCTTGCTGTTCATCTCGTGCGCCACCGTGGCGATCTCGTCGATCGCGTCGCCGGTGAAGTCGAGCGTGACCGCCTCGGTGCCGAGCAGTGCGACGTACTGCTTGACGAGGCTCGCCTCCGGCTCGCGCAGGATGCGCGCCAGGTCCTCGCGCCTGAGCGCGTCGAGCTCGACCCGGATCGGCAGGCGGCCCTGCAGCTCGGGCAGCAGGTCGGCGGGCTTGGAGAGGTGGAAGGCGCCCGAGGCGATGAACAGGATGTGGTCGGTCTTCACCGCCCCGTGCTTGGTGGTGACGCTGGTTCCCTCGATCAGCGGCAGGAGATCGCGCTGCACCCCCTCGCGGCTGACGTCGCCGACCCGGCCCTCGCGGCTCGAGATCTTGTCGATCTCGTCGATGAAGACGATGCCGTTCTGCTCGAC
>CAYWSB010000049.1:0-34436 GCA_964460465.1 uncultured Geminicoccaceae bacterium
CGGCGTGCTGATCCCGCCCTCGATCCCGCTCATCCTCTACGGCGTCGCGACCGAGACCTCGATCGGCCAGCTCTTCATCGCCGGCTTCGGGCCGGGCCTGCTGGTCGCCGGGGCGCTGATCGCCTTCCTTCTGGTCTATTGCCGGGTCAAGGGGTACGGCAACGAGGACGGTAGCCAGCGGATCCCGCTCGGCCCCGCGGCGCTCAGCGCGATCGCCGCCCTGGTCATGCCGATCGTCGTGGTCGGCGGCATCTATGCCGGCGTCTTCACCCCGACCGAGGCGTCGGGCATCGCCGTGTTCTATGCGCTGGTCGTGGGCGCGCTGGTCTACCGCGAGCTCACCCTGCCCAAGCTCCTGGGCGTGCTGCGCGAGACGGCCATCGCCACGGCCGTGGTCATGCTCATCATCGCCGCCGCCTCGCTCTTCTCGTTCCTCCTCTCGCGCACCGGCCTGCCGGCCATGGCCACGGCCTGGGTGACCGAGACGTTCACCTCGAAGTTCAGCTTCCTGCTCGCCGTCAACCTCTTCCTCTTCGTCGTCGGCATGTTCATCGAGACGGCGGCCGCGATCCTGGTGCTGGCCCCGATCCTCGTGCCCATCGCCATCGCCTTCGGCATCGACCCGGTCCATTTCGGGCTGATCATGGTGATCAACCTGGCCATGGGCATGATCACGCCCCCTGTGGGCGTCAACCTCTTCGCCGCCTGCACGGTGGCACGATTGCCGATCGAGCGGATCGTGCCCGCCCTCCTGCCGTTCTTCGCGGTGATCGTCGCCTGCGTGATGCTCGTGACCTACGTGCCCTGGATCTCGCTCGGCCTGCGCGATCTCCTCTACTGACCTCGTTCAGACGGTCCCGACCGCCGCCTTGCGCGGCCCCGCGATCAGCCAGAGGATCAGCCCGAGCACCGGCAACAGCAGGATCAGCACGATCCACAGCACCTTGGCCCCGGTCGTCGCCGGACTTCCGACGACGTTGACGATCGCCCAGACATTCGCAACCAGAATGATCAGCCCGAGAATGCCGCCGACCTCGATACCCATGGTGCTGCCCCCGTCAAAGATTGCGGTGTCGGCAAGTGAACCGTCGAGCCGAGCGAAGGTTCCGCCGCCGGACCGGATGGCGGCCGGGGCGGCTCGATGAGTTGGGGCGATGTCGGCTGGCACGACGGCGCCATCGTCCATCTGGCAGCGCTGATCACCATCACCGGCCTCCTGATGCGCGACCAGCTCAAGCTCCGGGCGCTGGTCCTGGTCGGCAACGGCCTCTATGCCCTCTACTACTTCGTCGCGGCGCCGCTGCCGCTCTGGGACGCCATGTTCTGGAGCGTGGCGATGGGCATCGCCAACGCGGTCATGTTCGTCATCGTCTGGCGGGACCGCCGGCACCGCCTCGTCGACGAGGACGCGCTGCACGTCTTCGCCGCGCTGCAGACGATGACCCCCGGCGACTTCCGGCGGCTCATGGCGCTGGGCTCGGTCCGCGCCACCCCGATGCCGCTCGAGCTCACGCGTCGCGGCGAGCTGCCGGGGCGGCTCTGGTTCGTCATCGCCGGCAAGATCGTGATCGAGCGGGACGATCGCAGGATCACGATCGAGCGGCCGATGTTCATCGGCGAGGTCGCGTTCCTTCTCGGCGAGCCGGCGACCGCGACCGTGACCCTCGCCGCCGGCGGCCGCTACGTTCGCTGGGACGTCGACCGGCTGCGCGCGCTGCTCGAGCAGCGGCCACAGATCGCGCGAAGCTTCGACCGGGCGTTCGGGCTCGATCTGGCGGCCAAGCTGCGGGAGCGCCGGCAGCAGATTTGAAGCCGCCGGCGGGGTGGCCCCGAAGCAGGCATCAGCCGCGCAGCCGTCGCCCCTCGGGATCGAAGAGCGGCCGCGCCACGATCGTCGCCGGCCGACGGTGGCCGAGAATCTCGACCGCAAGATCGCTGCCGTCCGGCACCCCGGCCTCGATATAGCCCAGCGCCACCGAGGCGCTGCTCGCATGCGCGTAGCCGCCCGAGGTGACCCAGCCGACGACGCGCTCGCCCTGCCAGATCGGCTCGTCGCCCATGACGTCGATAGCCGTATCCTGCACCAGCAGGGTGACGAGGCGGCGCTCGGGCCGCTCCTCGATGGCGGCCGCGTGGCCGACGAAGCCGCCCCGGGCATAGTCGACGAAGCGGTCGAGACCGGCCGCCCTCGGCCCATAAAGCGGGCGGTACTCGCGCGCCCAGCTGCCGTAGCTCTTCTCCAGCCGCAGGCTGTTCAGGGCGCGGCCCCCGAAGAGCCTGAGACCGTGCGGCGCGCCGGCGCGGCGCAGCGCGTGGTAGAGCCGCCGCAGCCAGGGCGCCTCGACCCAGATCTCGTAGCCGAGATCGCCCGTGTAGCTGATCCTCCCCACGAGCGCGGGGACCATGTCGAGCTCGAGCGACCGGATCGCGCGGAAGGGAAACGCATCGCTCGAGAGGTCCTCGCCACAGAGCTCGGCCAGGATCGCACGACTGGCGGGGCCGGCGACGGAGAGTCCGAGCAGCGAGTCGGTGACGCTGCGCAAGGTCACGCCCGTGGCGGGCAGGTGGCGCTCGAACCAGCGCAAATGATAAGTCGCGGCGATGCCGGAGCCGGTCAAAAGGAACCGCTCCGGGGCGAGCCGGGCCAGGGTGAAGTCGCCGATCAGCCGGCCCCTGTCGTTCAGCATCGGTGTCAGGCTGATGCGCCCGACCCCCGGGAGCCGCCCGGCGAGGATGCGGGCGAGGAAGGCCTCGGCCCCCGGCCCCTCGACACGATACTTGGCGAAGTTGGAGATCTCGATCAGGCCGGCGGCCCCGCGCACCGCCCGGCACTCCTCCGCCACGTGCGGATGGGCGTTGGAGCGGCCGAAGGTGACGGTCTCGACGGGCGCGGTGCCCTGGGGCGCGAACCAGAGGGCGTGCTCCTGGCCGTGGGCGACGCCCATCACGGCGTTCTCGGCGACGAGCAGGTCGTAGATCGGCGTCGTCTTCAAGGGCCGGGCCGCGGCCAGCTCCTCGTTGGGGAAGGTGATGCGAAAACGCCGGCTGTAGTTCTCGCGCACCTTGGCGTTGGTGTAGCCGGGGGTGGCCCAGGGGCCGTAGCGGGCCACGTCCATGGCCCAGACGTCGAAGCCGGGATCGCCCTCGGTGATCCAGTTGGCGAGTGCCAGGCCCACCCCGCCACCCTGGCTGAAGCTCGCCATGACCGCACAGGCGCACCAGTAGTTCGGCAAACCGCGCACCGGCCCGACCAGCGGGTTGCCGTCCGGGGCGAAGGTGAAGGGGCCGTTGATCACCCGCTTGATCCCCGCCCGGCCGATGGCGGGGAAGTGCTCGAAGCCGACCTCGAGCGAGGGCGCGATGCGGTCGAGGTCCTCAGGGAGCAGCCGGGTCGAGAAGTCCCAGGGGGTGGTCTTCTCCGACCAGGGCACGCCCTGGCGCTCGTAGGTGCCGAGCAGCATGCCGCCGCGTTCCTGGCGAAGATAGATCTCGGCCTCGAAGTCGATGGCGTGCAGCAGCTCCTTCTCCGCAGCCAGGACCTCGGGCATGTCCTCGGTGATCAGGTACTGGTGCTCCATGGCGAGCACCGGCAGCTCGAGCCCGACCATCCGGCCGACCTCGCGGGCCCAGAGCCCGCCGGCATTGACGACGTGCTCGGCGTGGACGGTGCCGTGCTCGGTGACGACATCCCAGGTGGCGTCGGGGCGCTGGTGGAGCTCGACCACGCGGTTCTGCAGCACGACCTCGGCCCCCTTGAGCCGGGCCGCCTTCACGTAGGCGTGGGTGACGCCGTAGGGATCGACATGCCCCTCGATGGGATCGAAGAGCGCGCCGGTGAAGTGCTTGGGATCCAAGAGCGGCATCAGGTCGGCCGCCTCCCTGGCCGAGATCAGCTCGGTCTGCATGCCGAGATAGCGGCCCTTGGCGTGCATCGCCTTGAGCAGGTCGAGCCGCTCCCCGGTCCCCGCGAGCATCACCCCGCCGGTCAGATGCACGCCGCAGCTCTGCCCGGAGAGCGCCTCGATCTCCGCGTAGAGCTGGATCGTGTAGGCCTGGAGCTTGGCCACGTTGGGATCGGCGTTGAGCGTGTGCATGCCGCCCGCGGCGTGCCAGGTCGAGCCCGAGGTGAGCTGGTCGCGCTCGACCAGCAGGAGGTCGGACCAGCCGGCCCTGGCGAGGTGATAGAGCACGGACGCCCCCACCACCCCGCCGCCGATCACCACCACCCTGGCCGTCTTCCGCATGGCTGTCGCTCCTCGCCGTCGCCGCCCGAAGCTACGCCCGGGGCAGCGCGCTCGCCAGGGGGCGGAGGCGACGCCGGCTGCGGGAAATGCGGCGCCGGCGGCAGCCTGCAGCTCGGCCACTTGTCGGCGTCCCAAAACGGGCGCATCCTTTAAACGGCCGGGCAACACCCGGATGGCATCGGTTTCGTGAGGGTCGAGGTGGCGTCACGATCGGGGCAGGTGCAGCGGCCAAGCTCATCTCGTGTCGGGCGCCGGTGCCTCGCTGCTGCGCTTGCCGCCTGGTCGCTGCTGCTCGGCCTCGCACAGGCGGCCGAGCAAGGCCCGGGAGCGCTGAACGGCGCGCCGCTCGTCGACCCGCTCGACGGCAAGGTGTTCGTCGTCGACTACGGACCCTCCGGCAAGCCGTCGCTCGGCGAGGACGTCTTCAGCTTCAGCGATGGCCTGTTCACGTCGACGGGCTGCCAGCGCTACGGCTTCTCGGCAGCACCCTATTGGCTGCGGGTCGAAGGCGAGCAGGTGCTGTTCCGCGCCGAGCTCGTGAGCCCCGAGGCCGGCGTGATGCTCATGACGGGCACGATCTCGGACGATGCGATCGAAGCCGCGTCGATCTGGACCCGCGAGCGCTGGTATCGGACGGTGCGACTGGAATCCTGGTACAGAGGAGCCCTCGCGGCACCCGGTCAGCCGCTGCCGGAGAAGCCGTGAGCGAGGGCGAGGCGCCCTTGCCGGCGGTGCGGCGGTCGAGGCCCTGGCGGGTAGCGGCGGTCGTGCTCGGCTATGCGCTCGTGGTGGTCGCCGGCGCGTTCGCCGCCGATTGGCTGGTCGGGCTGCTCGACATGGAGCTGCGGCCGACCACCGAGCCCGTGATGCACCGCATCATCATGTCGTGCCTGGTCGCCTACGTGCTCTTGATGGCGTTGCCCTTCGTGCCCGGCGTCGAGATCGGCCTCGCGCTGATCTTCCTGCTCGGGCCGGAGATCGTGCCGGTCGTCTATCTCGCGACGGTCACGGCACTGGTCGCCAGCTACAGCATCGGCCGGCTGGTGCCGGACCGGCTGCTGGTCGCGGCGTTCACGACGCTGGGCCTGACGCGCGCGGCCCGGCTGGTCGAAAGCGTGGCGCCGCTCGGCGCTGAGGAACGGATGGCACGGCTGCTGGCGCGGGTACCCTCGGGCATCGCGCCCTGGCTGCTCCGCCATCGGCACTGGGCCATCGCCGCCACGCTCAACATCCCCGGCAACAACCTGATCGGCGGCGGCGGCGGCATCGCCCTCGCGGCAGGCCTCAGCCGGACCGTCTCCTTTCCCGCCTTCGTCCTGACCGTCGCCCTCGGCACCTCGCCCGTCCCGCTCGCCGTTCTGCTCCTGAGCAGCTTGAGCTAGGCAAGCTCAGCCCTTGACCGCCCCGGCGGTCAGGCCCTGGACCAGATAGCGCTGGATGAAGGCGAAGAAGAGGCAGGCGGGGATCAGCGCCATCACCCCGGCGGCCATCATCTGGCCCCAGTCGACCGCGAACTTGGAGACGAAGGAGAGGAGGCCCACAGGGAAGGTCATCTTCGCCTCGTTGCTGATCAGCATGAGCGAGAAGAGCAGCTCCGACCAGGCCGCGGTGAAGACGAAGCCGAGCGTGGCCCCCATCCCAGGCAAGGTGAGCGGCAGGATCACCCGCCGAAGCGCCTGGAGCCGGGTGCAGCCGTCGATCATCGCCGCCTCCTCCAGCTCCTTCGGGATGCCCTCGAGAAAGGACTGCATCAGGAAGGTGGCGAACGGCGTGTTGAAGGCGGTGTAGACGATGATCAGGCCCCACAAGCTGTCGGTGAGGCCGAGCGGTGCCATCAGCCGGTAGATGGGGGCGATCAGCAGCACGAGCGGGAACATCTGCGTCAGGAGCATGACGAAGACGATCGCCGCCCGCCCCCGGAAGGCGAAGCGGGAGAAGGCGTAGCCGGCAGCGCTGGCGATCACCGTGACGGCCGCGGCCGTGCCCATCGAGACGATCACCGAGTTCCGGAAGAAGGCCGGAAAGTCGCTGGCGAGCAGGACCCTGGCGAAATTGTCCCAGGTCACGGCGGAGGGCCAGACCCGGACACCCTCGCTGTAGAGCAGGGCCTCGGGGGTGAGGGCTATCTTGACCAGCCAGTAGACCGGGAACAGGGCGGCCAGCACGTAGAGCCAGATCGCCACGGTGTGGCCGAGCGAGAGGGCGAGCTGGACGCCGATCGGCCGGGTGAAGCTCCTCATGCGGTGCTCCGGAAGGTCCGGCGCAGCCGGTGGAGGAGCACGGCATAGAGGAGGAGCAGGAGCATGAGCACCATGGCGACGGCCGAGGCGTAGCCGAAGTCGAGCCTGCGGTAGGCCGTCGTGAAGATGTAGGAGGGCAGGATCTGCGTCGCGTTCGCCGGGCCGCCATTCGTCATGACGATGATAAGATCGGCGAAGTTCGAGATCCAGATGGTCCGCAGCAGCACCGTGATCGCGATCATGGGCGCGATGTAGGGCAGCGTCACGTTGACGAAGGCCTGCCAGGCGGACGCCCCGTCGATGGAGGCGGACTCGTACATCTCGCTCGGGATCGCCTGGAGGGCGGCGAGCAGCGTGATGGCGAAGAAGGGGATGCCGAACCACACATTGGCGATGATCGGCCCCCACATCGCGAGCGCCGGATTGCCCAGGATGTTGTAGGGCTCCTCGAGGATGCCGAGGGCGAAGAGCCAGTGCGGGAATGGGCCGATCACCGGGTTCAAGAGCCAGGCGAAGGTCAGGCCCGAAAGGAAGGTCGGCACGGCCCAGGGCAGGAAGACCACGGCCTGGACGAACCGCTTGCCCAAGAAGGCGCGGTTGAGCAGCAGCGCCAGGCCCAGGCCGAGGAGGAACTGCAGCGCCACCGAGCCGAAGGTCCACCAGACGGTGTTGACGAGGGCCGTCCTGAAGACCCGGTCGCGCAAGAGCAGCGTCTCGAAATGCGCCGTGCCCACCCAGCCGCCGGCGAAAGGCTGCAGCAGGCGGATGTCCTGGAACGCATAGGTGAAGCCGACGATCAGCGGCACGAACATGACGAGCGCCAACAGCACGAGCGCCGGCGAGAGATAGATCCAGGGCTCGAGAACGACGGAGAGCCGCCCGAATCGCCGGACGGCCCTCTCGCCATTGCTAATGGCTACTGCGCCGCCTGCCATTTCTGGTAGGCGTCGGTGAGGTAGGCGGCCCATTCGCCGGCGACGTCCTCGGGCGTGCGCTGGCCGAGCAGCGCCTCCTGGCCCGACTGGATCGACATCACGTCGGCGAAATAGCCGAACTCCTCGAGGAAGGTCGGCATCGAGGTCGGCTCCCAGCGGTCGTCGTTGATCTGGGTGAACCAGCCCTCGAAGTTGGGCCCGGTGAAGTAGGGGTCCTGCTCCGCCCCGACGTGGATCGGGATGACGCCCACGAACTTCGACCATTCGAGGTTCATCTCGCGAGACGAGAGATGCGCCACGAGGTCGAAGGCAAGGTCCTTGTCCTCGGCCGCCTCGAAGATCGACCAGCCGGCATAGCCGATGGTCGGGAAGGACTTGCCGGCCGGGCCGAGCGGCATCGGCGCCACGGCGAAGTCGTCCTCGGGCATGCGCTCCTTGATGGCGATGAGCGCGTCCGGGTCCTGGTCGAGCATGGCACAGGTGCCGGAATAGAAGCCGGCGACGATCTCGTTGAAGCCCCAGTTGACCGAATCGCGGGGCACGAGGCCATTCTGGTACATGTCGACGATGAACTGCAGCCCCTCGATCGCCTTGGGATCGTCGAGCGTCGAGGTGCCGTCCTCGTTGAAGTATTTGTTCTCGCCGAGGAAGTTCAGCATCATCATGATGTAGCCGTTGGTCGCCCCGGGCCCACCGCGCAGGCAGTAGCCGTACTTGCCGTCCAGCTCGGCGATCTGGGCGGAGAAGTCGTAGAACTCCTGCATGGTCTCGGGTGCCCGGTCGAGACCGGCCTCCTCGAACAGCTTCTTGTTCCAGAACATCGCACGAAGATAGAAGCCGTAGGGGATCATGTGGGTCTGGCCGGCGATCACGCTGCCGAACTCCCTGGTCGCATCGGTCAGCTCGGCCGTGCCCTCCCACTGCTCCATGTAGGGGGTGAGATCGACCAGCGCCCCGTTGTTGGCGTAGAGCGCCAGCCAGCGGTCGGGCATCTCGACCACGTCCGGGATGTTGCCGCCCTGGACCATGGTGGCGAGCCGCTCGAACGCCTGCCCCCAGGGAAGCGAGGTGATCTCGACCGTCACGCCGGGGTTGGCCGCCTCGAACTCGGCGACCATGGCGCGAAGCTGCTCGGTCCGGGGCGGGCTGGTGATCACCTCGACGAGGCTGATCGTCTGCGCCGCGGCACCACCTGCTCCCACCAGGAGCGCGGCAGCCGCGGTCATCAGAATCTTGCGCATGGCTGGGTGTCCTCCCGTTCGTTGGCGCGTCACCCGTTATTGGGCCGCCCGGAGCGCCGCGTCCAGATCGGCGACGAGGTCGGTGGTGGCCTCGAGGCCGACATGCAGGCGGACGAGCTGCGGCGAGACGCCGAAATCGACCAGGCTGTTGTGCTCGCCCGCCTGCCGGAGGCCAACGGCCGCGGGGAAGACCAGACTCTCGTGCCCACCCCAGCTCACGCCCAGGCGAAAGAGCCGGAGCCGGTCGCAGAGGCGGGTGACGTCGATGCCGGGCTCGAGCTCGATGCTGAACAGGCTGGTGGTGCCGGCGAGGCCCTGGGCCTGCCGGAGGGCCGGGTGGTTGACGCGGGCGACCTCCGGCCGCGCATCGAGCCAGCGGGCGACCTCGAGCGCCGCGGCCTCCTGCCGCTTCAGCCGGAGCTCCAGCGTGCGCAGGCCGCGGAGCAGGAGGAAGGCCTCGAAGGGGGCGAGCTTGCCGCCGAGGAAGGGGTAGGTCAGCCGGTTGATCCGGGCGATGTGCTCGGCACTGCCGCAGACGATACCGGCCACGGTGTCGCTGTGGCCGGAGAGGTACTTGCTCGCGGAATGGACGACGAGATCGACGCCCAGCGCATGCGGCTGCTGGAACAGCGGCGTGGCCCAGCTGTTGTCGATCACCGTGACCGCTCCCGCCGCCCGGGCGAGCGCCGCCTGCGCCGCCACGTCGTGGGTCTCGAAGACGACGCTGGTCGGACTCTCGAGGTAGAGCAGCTTCGCACCGTCCAGGGCGTTCGCCATGGCGTCGAGATCGCGGCCGTCGACGAAGACCACCTCGATGCCGAGGCGCGGCAGCAGGCGGCGGAAGAGCCGGTAGGCGTCGGGGTAGCAGTGGCGGACGCAGACCATCCGGTCGCCGGCCTCGACGAAGGCCAGGACCGTGGCGGAGATCGCCGCCATGCCCGAGGCCATGCCGCGCGCCGCGGCCGTGCCCTCGAGCGCCGCCAGCTTCGCCTCGAAGGCCATCACCGTCGGGTTGTCGCCGCGGCTGTAGATGGGCTGGTGCCGTTCGCCGGCGAACACCGCTTCCATGGTGGCGACGTCGGCGAAGGTGAAGAGCGAGCTCTGGTAGATCGGCGGGACCACCGGCCCCCCCGCCCCGAGGGCGAAGGCCTCCAGATCGTCGTGGGCGAGCAGGGTCGAGACGGGGCGGTCGGACAAGGTCGGCACCTTCCTGGCGATCGCCGGCTCGCAGCCGGCGCGGCGGATGTCTAACAGCGACTGCAGAGGCACGTCGACAGCGGCCCTCGGGCACGCCATGATCGCAGCGCAGCAGGCCGCAAGAAGACGAAGCCGCGCCACACGGCCGCCCGTCGGCAGGAGACCCGATGACGATCCAGGTCGCCCTCAACCACGTCACCCGCTACCGCTACGACCGGCTGATCAATCTCGGCCCGCATGTCGTGCGGCTCAGGCCTGCCGCGCACAGCCGCACCCGGGTGCTCGCCTACAGCCTCAAGGTCACGCCCGCGGACCACTTCATCAACTGGCAGCAGGACCCGCACGGCAACTGGCTCGCCCGGCTCGTCTTCAACGAGCGGACCGACCAGCTCGCGGTCGAGGTCGATCTCGTCGCCGAGATGGCGGTCCTCAACCCCTTCGACTTCTTCGTCGAGAGCTCGGCCGACCAGTGGCCGTTCGCCTACTCGACGAGCCTGAAGAAGGAGCTGCTGCCCTTCCTCGAGACCGAGACGCCGTGGCCGCTCATGGCCGAGCTCGTCGCCTCGGTGCCGCGCGAGCCGACCAACACCATCGACTTCATCGTCGATCTGAACCGGCGGCTGCACGGCATGATCGGCTATGTCGTCCGCATGGAGCCGGGCATCCAGACCTGCGAGGAAACCCTCGGCAAGCGGTCGGGCTCGTGTCGGGACTCCGGCTGGCTGCTGGTCCAGCTCCTGCGCCAGCTCGGGCTCGCCGCCCGCTTCGTCTCGGGCTACCTGATCCAGCTCAAGGCCGACCAGAAGGCGCTCGACGGGCCGTCCGGCACCGAGGTCGACTTCACCGACCTGCACGCCTGGGCCGAGGTCTACCTGCCGGGGGCCGGCTGGATCGGGCTCGACCCGACCTCGGGCCTGCTCGCGGGTGAGGGCCACATCCCGCTCGCCGCCACCCCCGACCCGGGCAACGCGGCACCCATCAACGGCACGCATGACCGGGCCGAGGTGGCCTTCGAGTTCGCCATGAAGGTCGAGCGGATCAGGGAGGCGCCACGCGTCACCCTGCCCTACAGCGAGGCGCAATGGGCCTCGATCGACGCGCTCGGCCAGTCGATCGACCGGCGGCTCCTGGCCCAGGACGTACGCCTCACCATGGGCGGCGAGCCCACCTTCGTCGGCCTCGACGACCGCGACGAGCCCGAGTGGAACATCGCGGCCGTAGGCCCCACCAAGCGCCGTCTCGCCGATGCCCTCATCCGCCGGCTCGCCAAGCAGTTCGCGCCCGGCGGTCTGCTGCAGCACGGCCAGGGCAAGTGGTATCCGGGCGAGCCGCTGCCGCGCTGGGCCTTCGCGGTCTACTGGCGCACGGACGGCGAGCCGCTCTGGGGCGATCCGTCGTTGATCGCCCGGGAGGCACCGGCCACGGTGCAGGACAGTGAGACCCTGGTCGAGACGGCAGGGCGGTTCACCGGCCAGCTCGCGGCCAATCTCGAGCTCGATCCCGGCCTCGTCACGCCGGCCTTCGAGGACACCGCCCAGTTCGTGCTGCGCGAGCAGCAGCTCCCGGTCAATGTCGATCCCCTCGACAGCAAACTCGAGGATGCCGAGGAGCGCGCCCGGCTGGTCCGGGTCTTCGGCCGCGGCCTGACCACGCCCACCTCCTACGTCTTGCCGATCCAGGCCTGGCAGGCCCAGGCCTCGGCACGCTCGCCCGTGCCGGGCCGGCGGCGGTTCCGCTGGAAGAGCGAGCGCTGGGCGACCAGGCGCGGCGGCCTCTTCCTCATCCCGGGCGACAGCCCGGCGGGCTTTCGCCTGCCCTTGGGTGCCCTCGAGCACCTCCACCCCGACGACTTTCCGCACGTCCTGCCCATGGACCCCTTCGCGGCGCACGCAGCCTTGCCGGCGCGCGAGCCGCTGCAGCAGCAGCGCACCGGCGAGGCGACGTTCCAGCCGGTGCCGCCCGGCGCCGGCCTCCTGCCGGGCGAGCCGGTCCGCACGGCGCTCACGGTTGAGCCCCGGGAAGGCCATCTCTACGTCTTCCTGCCGCCCGTGGCCTCGGCCGAGGAGTATGTCGATCTCGTGGCCGCGGTCGAGGAGACGGCGCTCGCGATGGGCCAGCCGGTCCGGCTCGAGGGCTACCCGCCGCCACCCGATCCCCGGCTGAAATCGATCAAGGTGACCCCCGATCCGGGCGTCATCGAGGTCAACATCCACCCGGCCGCGTCATGGGCCGAGCAGGTGGCGATCACCGAGACCATCTACGAGGAGGCGCGGCAGTCGCGGCTCGACACCGCCAAGTTCATGGTCGACGGCCGACCGACCGGCACCGGCGGCGGCAACCACATCGTCGTCGGCGGTGCGACGCCCGGCGACAGCCCGTTCCTCCGCCGACCGGATCTCCTGGCCTCGGTGATTAGCTACTGGCAGAATCACCCGTCGCTCTCCTACCTCTTCTCGGGCCTCTTCATCGGCCCGACCAGCCAGGCGCCGCGGGTCGACGAGGCGCGGCAGGACCAGCTCTACGAGCTCGAGATCGCGCTGGCCCGGGTGCCCGACCCGCTGCACGCGACCGCCGTCGATTGCCCGCCCTGGCTGGTGGACCGCCTCTTCCGCAACCTTCTGGTCGACTCGACCGGCAACACGCACCGGGCCGAGATCTGCATCGACAAGCTGTACAGCCCCGATGGGCCGACCGGCCGGCTCGGGCTCGTCGAGTTCCGCGGCTTCGAGATGCCGCCGCACCCGCGCATGTCGCTCGCCCAGAGCCTCCTGCTCCGGGCGCTGATCGCCTGGTTCTGGGCCCGGCCCTACAACGCGCGGCTCGTCCGCCACGGCACCGGCCTGCACGACCGCTTCATGCTGCCGCACTTTGTCTGGGCGGACTTCCTGGAGGTGCTGAGCGATCTCGAAAGCGCAGGCATGGCGTTCGAGCCCGCCTGGTTCCTGCCGCATCTGGAGTTCCGCTTCCCGCTCTACGGCCAGGTCGAGGTGGCCGGGATCGAGATCGAGATCCGGGCGGCGCTGGAGCCCTGGCACGTGCTCGGCGAGGAGGCCACGGCCGGCGGCACGGCGCGCTATGTCGACAGCTCGCTCGAGCGCATCCAGGTCCGGGTCACCGGCGACCGCCAGGAGCGCTACGTCGTCACCTGCAACGGCTACACCCTGCCCTTGAACCCAGCCGGCAACGGGCACGAGGTGGCCGGCGTGCGCTTCCGTGCCTGGCAGCCGCCCTCGGCCCTGCACCCGACCATCCCGGTGCACAGCCCGCTCGTGCTCGACGTGGTGGACGCCGTCCAGGGCCGATCGCTGGGCGGCTGCACCTACCACGTCATGCATCCGGGCGGCCGCGCCTACGACACCGCCCCGGTCAACGATTTCGAGGCACAGGGGAGAAGGCTTGCACGTTTTCAACCGATGGGGCATACGCCGGGCCCGATGCACCCCATCGCCGTGCCGCGCAACCCGAGCTTCCCGCACACCCTGGATCTTCGTCGTGTCGGGTACTGAGAAGGGCCTCGCCCGTTGACCCTGACACTCGGGCTGGCCGAGGAATCGACCGGCGACCTGCTGACCGGGTACCGGCCGCCCAGCCCGGCGCACGACGCGGTGCTCACCGCCGCCGGGGCGGTGCGGGCGAGCTGGCAACCGTTCCTTGACAGCTTCGCCGCGATCGGCCCGGCCGGGCGCGAGGCGATCGCCCGCACCACCGGGCAGCGCCTCTTGGAGAGCGGCATCGCCTTCAACGTCCATGCCGACCCGGACGACCGGCAGGCGGCGTGGCGGCTCGACCTCCTGCCGGTCATCGTCGACGCCGCAGCCTGGCGCGAGCTCGAGGCCGGCCTGACCCAGCGGGCCCGGCTGATCGAGGCGGTGCTGCAGGACCTCTACGGGCCGCAGCGCCTCCTGCGCTCGGGCGTGCTGCCGCCTTCGCTCGTCTTCGGCAATCCCGAGTTCCTGCACGCCTGCACCGGCTGGCCCCGGCCGCCCCGGCGCTTCGTCCACCATCTCGCCTGCGACGTCGCCCTCGACCCGGACGGCGGCTGGCGGGTGCTCGCCGACCAGGTCGACGCCCCCGCCGGCAATGGCTGGCTTCTGGCCAGCCGGGTGGCGCTGAGCCAGGGCCTGGGCGAGCTCTACCTCGAGAGCGGGGTGCGACGTGTCGCCAGCTACTTCCTCCGCCTGCAGTCCGCACTGCAGGCGGCGGCACCGAGCGAGGACGGGCGGATCGTCGTCCTGTCCACCGGCGCCGGCGACCCCGGCTTCTTCAGCCACGCCTACCTCGCCCGCTACCTCGGCTACGCCCTGGTCGAGGCCGCCGACCTCACCGAGCGCGACGGCCAGCTCTACCTCAAGACGCTGGAGGGGCTGCAGAAGGTCGATCTCGTCGTGCGCAAGATCGGCAGCCGCTTCACGGACCCGCTCAACCTGCCCAACCGCACCGGCGGCGGCACGGCGGGGCTGGTCCAGGCGGCCCGGCTCGGCCGCACGGTGATGGCCAACGGCCTCGGCAGCGGGGTCCTGCAGAACCGCGCCCTGGCCGCCTTCTCCTCGGCCCTCGCCGAGACGCTGCTCGGCGAGCCGGCCAGGCTGCGCGAGGCGCCGGCCCTCTGGCTCGGCGATCCGGCGGCCCAGGTGCGCGTGCTCGAGGAGCCGGGCTGGGTGGTCAGCCGGCTGACCGCCCGGCACGATCCCGGCCAGACCGGCGACCGGGTCGACCCGCTGCCGGGCCTTGCCGACGACGCCGCGCGACGCCGCTTTCTCGCCCGCGAGGGCCACCGCTGGCTGGCCGAGCGGCCGACGGCCCTGCCGACCACGCCGAGCTTCGACGGCACCCGGCTCGTACCGATGCACTGGGCGATGCGCGCCTTCGTCGCCGTCGACGACGAGGGCTGCCACGTCCTGCCGGGCGGCCTCGTCCGCCAGTCGCCGCACCCGACCGTGGTCGGCCTGCCCAACGGCTACGGCTCGAAGGACCTCTGGGTGCTGCGCGAGCCCGGCGACCGCCTCGCACCCAGCCTCCTCAGCCGGCGCTTCGACAAGGTGCATCTCAGGCGCACCGGCCGCGACCTCCTCTCGCGCACCGCCGAGAACCTGTTCTGGCTCGGCCGCTACACCGAGCGGGCGGAGGGCGTGCTCAGGGTGCTGCGCGCGGTGCTCGGCCGGCTGATCGACGATGGCGGTCCGGACCGCCAGCCCGAGCTCTTCGAGGCGCTGCTCGCCATCCACCTAGCCCCCGAGAAGGAGCCGGCGGCCAGCCATCGCACCCGGATCGCCCAGGCGATCGAGCAGCTCGTGCACGAGTCGACGCCCGCCTACGGCATGCGCCGCTCGCTCGACGGCGCCCGGCGCAACGCCACGCTGGCGCGCAGCGTCCTCGCCCAGGACGGCTGGCGCATCCTCAACACCCTCTGCAACGACCGGCGCTGGCGCAAGGGCTCGCGCCCCGTGCTGACCCTGCCGCCCATCGACCTCGTCAACGACGCCATCCACCAGCTCCTCGCCTTCGCCGGCACCGCGGCGGAGAACATGACCCGCAACTACTCGTGGCGGTTCCTCGACATGGGGACCCGGCTGGAGCGCGGACTGGCGATGGTCGAGCTGGTGACGGCGCTCGCCGCTGCGCCGATCGAAGGGGTCGACGAGGGCGTGGCCTTGACCGCGCTCCTCGAGATCGGCGACAGCTACATGACCTACCGGTCGCGCTACGCGGTGACGCCGATGGTGGTGCCCGTGATCGACCTCTTGATCCTGGACGAGACCAACCCGCGCTCGCTGGCCTTCCAGCTCGCCACGCTCGAGGCCCATCTGGCCGAGCTGCCGCACGAAGGCCCCTACCGCTCGCCCGCCCAGCGCAAGGTGCTGGGGCTCCTCACCGAGCTCAGGCTCGAGGATCCCGACCGGCTCGCCCAGGACGAAAACGGCGCCCGGCTCCAGGACTTCTTCGCCCGCGCCCGGACCGAGCTGCAGCTCGTCTCCGACCTCGTCGGCCGCGCCTATTTCGTCCTCGCCGAGACGCCGACCAGCACCTTAGCCATGCGCCGCGGCGAGGCGCCGCCCGAGGGGGCCGACCTGTGATCTTTGAGGTGAGCCACAAGACCTACTACCACTACAGCCTGCCGGTCTCGATGTCGCACCACCTCCTGCATCTCGAGCCGCGCGACACCGCGCACCAGCGGGTCGAGTGGTCCGCCATCCGGATCGACCCAGAGCCCGGCTTCGACGATCGCGGCACCGACGCCTTCGGCAACCCGACGCGCACCATCACCCTCGACCAGAATCACGCCGAGCTGGCGATCGAGGCGATCAGCCGGGTGCACATCGCCCCGCGCGGCCTGCCCGACCCCGCCGCCACGGTCGCCTGGGAAGGCGTCGCGGGGCTGCGCCTGGCGGCCATGGACGACCTCGCCCTCGATGCCAGCCGCTTCGCGTTCGCCTCGCCCTTCGTCGAGCTCGACGACGAGCTCGAGGCTTATGCGCGGGAAAGCTTCACCCCCGGCCGGCCGATCCTCGAAGCCGGGATCGAGCTCAACGGGCGCATCTTCCGGGACTTCACCTTCGACGCCACCGCCACCTCGCTGGCGACCCCGGTGGCCGAGGTGTTCCGGACGCGGCGCGGCGTCTGCCAGGACTTCAGCCACCTCATGCTCGCCTGCCTGCGCTCGATCGGGCTCGCCTGCCGCTACCAGTCGGGCTACCTCTTGACCCGCCCGCCCGAGGGCAGGGAGCGACTGGTCGGGGCCGATGCCAGTCACGCCTGGATCGCCCTCTATGTGCCGCTGGTCGGCTGGGTCGAGCTCGACCCGACCAACGACTGCCTGCCGATGCAGGAGCACGTCACCCTGGCCTGGGGCCGCGACTACAGCGACGTCAGCCCGATCGCCGGCATCGTCTACGGCGGTGGTGCCCACGACCCGAAGGTCGCGGTCGACGTGGTCCCCGTCGGCACGGTCTGAGCGCCGTGGAGGTCGATTACGTCGTCGTCGGGGCGGGCAGCGCCGGCTGCGCCCTGGCCAGCCGCCTGTCCGAGGACGGCCGCCACACCGTCCTGGTGCTGGAATACGGCGGCAGCGACATCGGCCCCTTGATCCAGATGCCCGCCGCCTTGTCGATCCCGATGAACATGGCGGCCTACGACTGGGGCTATCGCTCCGAGCCGGAGCCGGGACTGGACGGCCGGCGCCTGCACTGCCCGCGCGGCAAGGTGGTGGGCGGCTCGTCCTCGATCAACGGCATGGTCTATGTCCGCGGCCACGCCCTCGACTTCGACGGCTGGGAAGCCATGGGCGCCCGGGGCTGGGGCTACCGCCACGTCCTGCCCTACTACCAGCGCCTGGAGAGCAGCCACGGTGGCGAGCCCGGCTGGCGCGGCACGGACGGGCCGCTGCACGTCACCCGCGGGGCGATGGCCAACCCGCTCTATCACGCCTTCATCGAGGCCGGGCGGCAGGCGGGCTATCCCCTGACCAGGGACTACAACGGCCGGCAGCAGGAAGGCTTCGGGCCGATGGAGATGACGGTCTGGCAGGGCCGCCGCTGGTCCGCCGCCAACGCCTATCTCCGCCCGGCGCTGATGCGCCCGAACGTCGACATCGAGACGCGAAGCCTCGTCCGCCGCATCCTCATCGAGGGCCGGCGCGCGGTCGGCGTGGAGGTCGAGCACCACGGGGTGGTGCGGACGATCCGGGCGCGCCGCGAGGTGGTGGTGGCCGCGGGTGCGATCAACGCGCCCAAGCTGCTGATGCTCTCGGGCATCGGCCCGGCCGAGAGCCTCGCCGCGCTGGGCATCGCACCCGTGGTCGACCGGCCGGGCGTCGGGGCCAACCTGCAGGACCACCTCGAGCTCTACGTCCAGCACCGCGCGACCGAGCCCGTCACCCTCTATCGCTACTGGAACCCGCCGATGAAGGGGCTCATCGGCCTCTGGTGGCTGCTCACCGGCAAGGGTCCCGGCGCCACCAACCACTTCGAGGCCTGCGCCTTCATCCGCTCCGCGGCCGGCGTCCCCTATCCGGACATCCAGTACCACTTCCTGCCCTTGGCCGTGCGCTACGACGGCAAGGCCGCGGCCGGCGGGCACGGCTTTCAGGTGCATGTCGGGCCGATGCGCGCCCGGAGCCGCGGCCGGGTGGCGCTCGCTTCGGCCGATCCGAAGGCCGCACCCGCGATCCGCTTCAACTACCTGACCGAGCCCAGGGACGTCGCCGACTTCCGCCGCGCGATCCGGCTCACCCGCGAGCTCTTCGCCCAGCCGGCGCTGCGGCGCTGGACGGCGGGCGAGATCCAGCCCGGCGACGGCATCCGCACGGACGACGAGGTCGACGCCTTCGTCCGCGCCAACGTCGAGAGCGCCTATCACCCCTGCGGCACCTGCCGGATGGGGTCCGCGGACGATCCCCTGGCGGTGGTCGACCCCGACTGCCGGGTCATCGGCATCGAGAGGCTGCGGGTCGCCGACAGCTCGATCTTCCCGCAGATCACCAACGGCAATCTCAACGCCCCGTCGATCATGGTGGGCGAGAAGGCGGCCGACCACATCCTCGGCCGTCACGCCCTGCCGCCGGCCGAGGTCGAGCCCTGGCTCCATCCGGCCTGGCGAACAGCGCAGCGCTGAGCGGCCGGGGTCAATCCTCCTCGAGCCGGCGGCGCCAGACACTCCACCGCCAGCGCACCACGGCGTAGGGGACGAGCGCCGTGGCGAGGACAAGGAGGGTGGCGACGAGAAAGGATCCAGCCGGCACCCGCTCGCCCGCGAGCAGCGGCGGCAGCAGGGCGGCACCGCTCAGCAGCAGGCCGGAGGCGCCACCGGCCAGCAGCGCCAGCCGGCCGACCTCGCGATAGCGCCGATACCAGAGGTAGGCGGTGCGCGGCCGACGCTCGGGCGGCGTCGCTGGACGCTGCTCCGGCATATCGGCCTCGCCGCCGGGCCGGTCGCTGTGGGTCATGGCGAGTGCCCTGCAAATGCGTACCCCGATGCTACGGACATCCCCGGCGAGCGCAAGGCCGAACGATGCGGCGCAGCACGGCCGAGGCTGCGATCGGCTGCGCTAGGCGCGGACCAGCGGCAGGTGGCGGCGCTCGGTCGCCAGCTTCTTGGCGTCCTCCGCCGGCACGGGGCGGCTGAACAGATAGCCCTGCAGCTCGTCGCAGCCGCTCGAGCGCAGGATGTCGTACTGGTCGTGCGATTCCACGCCCTCGGCGATGACCTTGAGACCCAGCGCCGAGCCGAAGGCGATGATCGCCCGGGCGATGGCGGCACTCGCCTCGTTGTGGGCGATGTCGCGGACGAAGGAGCGGTCGACCTTGAGCGAGCGGATCGGAAAACGCTTGAGGTAGGAGAGCGACGAGTAGCCGGTGCCGAAGTCGTCGACCGCGAGGTTGATGCCGAGCGCGTGCAGGTCGCCCAGCCGGCGGGCGGCGTCGACGACGTCCTCCATGATCACGCTCTCGGTGAGCTCCAGCTCGAGCAGATGCGGCGGGAAGCCCGTGGCCTCGAGGGTGCGGCGAATGCCGGCGACCAGGTTCGGGTCGTTGTACTGCCGGCCGGAAATGTTGATGGCCAGCCGCAGCGGTGCGACGCCCGCGGCGAACCAGCGCTGCAGCTCGAGGCAGGCGGTCTCCAGCACCCACTCGCCGATCTGCACGATCACCCCGGTCTCCTCGGCGAGCGGGATGAATTCGGCGGGCGGCACCATGCCGAGCTCCGGGTGGCGCCAGCGGATCAGCGCCTCCATGCCGACGATGCGCGACGAGGCGAAGCTGATCTGCGGCTGGTAGAGCAGGAGGAACTCGTGACCCTCGACCGCCCGCAGGAGCTGCTGCTCGAGCAGCAGCCGGTCGGAGGAGGCCGCGGTCATCGCACTGTTGTAGAACTGGTAGCCGCCCTCCTGGCCCGCCGGGAGGCGGTCGAGCGCCGCCTCGGCATGCGCCAGCAGCGTCTCCGCGGTCTCGCCGTCGGTCGGGTAGACGGCGATGCCGATCGCCCCGCCCAGACCGATCTCGCGCTCGCCGACCCGGACCGGCGTCCGGAGCTGGTCGAGCAGGCTCTGGGCGATCCGGGCGGCGTCGTCCGTGCTGGCGAGGCGCGCGGCGATCACCGCGAAGCGGGCATCGCCGAGGGTTGCGGCCGTATCGAGCTCGCCGATGGCAGCGGTCAGCCGCTCGGCCACGGCGGCGAGCAGCGCCTCTGCCGTCGTCCGGCCGAAGGAGCGCTCGAGCAGCGACCAGCGGGCGACCGCGAGGACCAGCACCGCGAGGCGGCCGTCCATGGCCGCGGCCCGGCCGATGTTCTGGCGCAGCCGGTCGAGGCAGAGGTAGCGATTGGCGAGGCCGGTCACGTCATCGAAGTAGAGGGCGTCGCGAAACCGCGCCTCGCTCGCCGCCTCGGCCGCCAGGGTCGCGAGCACGAGGCGGTCGCCCTCGAGCACCAGCGGCCACAGGCGGCAGCGCAGCGGCGGTCCGGCCTGCACCCCGCTCCGCGGCCCCGGTGCGGCGAGGACGACCTCGACCACCGGTGCCGCCGCGTCGCGGTCCAGGGCCCGGCCCAGGTGGTCGCGAGCGGTCGCCGCATCGGCGAAGAGCAGTCCGGCCGCGTCCGCCGCGAGCAGCCTCTCCCGCGCCTCGTCGAGCAGGGCCGCCGCGGGCCGGTTGGCGGCGAGGATGCGGCCCTCGGCGGCGAGCACCAGGGCCGCCGTCCCGACCGCCGCGAGGCCGTCGACGACGGCGTCGAGACGATCGGCGGGGCGAGCCGGTGGCCGCGCGGTCGCCGCGCGGTCGACGGCAGTGTCCGAGGGCGCCGCGCCCGGCGCGGCCGCCGCGAGCCGGACATGGCCGAGCAGGCCGATCACCTCGTCGCTCAGCGGATGGCGGACGGGCACCGCCGTGTCGTCCAGCGTCAGCCGCCGCCCGTCCTCGAGCTCGACCGCATAGCGCAGGCTCTGGGCAGTGCCGGCCAGGAGGCGCAGATGGCGCGACCGCAGCGCCCGGCGATCGCCACTCGCCGCGCGCCCGAGCCAGCCCTCGGTGGCATCGGCGAGGCCCAGCACCCCGCGGAAGTCGGGCACGGCCGCGGTGATCCGCCAGCTCCCGTCGGCGGCCAGCGCCGCGGTGTAGCGGAACTCCGTCGCCGGGTCGAAGGCCCCAGCCGGCAGCTTCCAGCCGGACGCGAGCCCGTCCGGATCGGCCAGTTGATCGAGCACCAGCAGATAGTGGTCGTCGAGCCGGCAGCCCCAGGCTCGCAAGACGGATGGGCCGAGGCGATCCACGGCGAGCAGCAGGTCGACGGGCCGCCCGTCGCCGACGGCGGCACGCAGGGCGGCGCTGCCCGCCGCGTCGACGCTCGCCGCCAGCAGGCGGTCGAGCGGCAGCCCGTTCGCTGCCGCCAGATCGGGGTCGTGCTCCCGCCACAGCGATCGCCACGGCGGGTTGACGGCAGCGAGCCGGGCCGGCGGGCCGATCGCGATGAGGGCCGCCGCGATCGGACAGCCTTCGAGCAGGGCCCTGGCTGACGGGGATGGGGGCGACGCTTCCGCTCTGGACGACACGCGACAGTCCGGCTTGTTGGCGCTGGACCACGACCGCCGCGCATCCGACGGCCAGGAGTCAGCTACCATACCGAGAAAGTGACTGCCTTATGTTAGCTTAAAGCGCAATATCCCGTCTCTCGCGCGGCGGCCGGCCCGACGCGGCGTCGCGCCGGTGCAACGCCGGCCGGTGGAGCGTCGGCCGCGTCACCGCCGGCTCTGCTGCAATCCGGCGAGGACGGCGGGCAGGGCGGGCAGGAGATCGGTGGCGAGCATCGGCGTCGGGCAGGCGGCGGCCGCCGCGGCGTGCAGCCAGGCGGCCGCCGCGGCGGCGTCGAACGGCCCGAGGCCCTGCGCCAGCAGCCCCACGATCATGCCGGCGAGCACGTCGCCGCTGCCGGCGGTGGCGAGATTGCCGGGCGCCCGGGCGTTGAGCAGCGCCCGGCCGTCGGCGGCGGCCACCACCGTGTCGGCCCCCTTCAAGAGCACGGTGCAACCCAACGTCGCGGCCGCAGCCCTGGCCCGGGCAAGGCGGTCGCCCGGGACGTCCGAGAGCCGGGCGAACTCGCCGTCGTGCGGGGTGAGCACGGCATCGGCCGGCAGATCGAGACGGCAGCCGCGGCCCCGCCCGGCACCCAGCACGGTCAGCGCGTCGGCATCGAGGACCAGCGGCCGGCCGGCGGCGACGAGACGCTCGAGCAGCGCTGCGGTCCGCTGGCCGAGCCCGGCGGCCGGGCCGAGAAGGATCGCATTGAATCGGCTGTCGGCCAGGATTCGGTCGAGATCCGCCGGCTGGTCGAGCGGCCGCGTCATCAGGCTCTGCGCGTGACCGGCATAGACGGGCAAGGCCTCCGCCGGTGCCGCCACCGTCACCAGCCCGGCGCCGATCCGGGCCGCCGCCAGCGCCGCCATGCCGGCGGCACCGGTCCGGCCGGCGCCGCCGCCGATGACGAGCGCGTGGCCGAAGCTGTACTTGTGCGCCGCCGGGCCGCGGCGCGGCAGGCGGTGGCGCCATTCGGCCGGGGTGTTGACCCTCAGCCCCACGTCGTGCGCCGCGACCACCGCGGGGGGAATGCCGATGTCGGCACAGACGATCTCGCCGGCCAGGGAGCGCGCCGGCTCGAGGAGGTGGCCGGGCTTCGGTGCGACGAAGGTGACGGTCAGATCGGCCTTCGGCGTGCCCGGCGAGACCGCACCGGTGCTGCCATCGATCCCGGACGGCACGTCGACCGCGACGACGTGCCGGCGGCCGGCAGTGGCGTTCGCGAGCAGCGCGCCGAGCGCCGGCGCCAGCGGCCGATCGAGCCCGGCGCCGAAGAGCGCGTCCACCACGAGCTCGCCCGGCAGGCCGGGGGCGGCCTCGAGCGGCAGCACGGGACCGGACCAGCGCGAGGCGGCCAGCGCCGCGTCGCCGGCCAGCCGGGCCGGATCACCGAACGCGGCCAGGGCCACCGGCCAGCCCGCCGCCGCCAGCCGCCTGGCCACGACATAGCCGTCGCCGCCGTTGTTGCCCGGGCCGGCCAGGACCAGGACGCGGCAGGGCGGGAAGCGGTCGACGATGGCCCGGGTGACGGCCCGCCCGGCGGCCTCCATCAGCACGCTGCCGGGAATGCCGCCGGCGATGGCGGCCCGGTCGACCGCGGCCATCGCCCTGGTGGTGAGAACCGTGCCCGCCAGCATCCACCGACCCGTCTGCCTGTCGCCACCCGCCGTGCGCGTCGGCGCCGGAGCGCCCGTTAGGCAAATCTTAAGGGATGGGGGCCTAGAGGGATAGCCGTGACGCCGGCGAAGCGGTCGCCGGCGGTCCTCGCGGGACGGCTCGCATGGCGACCCTCTTCGACATCCAGCGCCTCGCCTCCTTCACCGACGGCGATCCGGCGCTCGAGGCCGAGCTCATCGAGCTCTTCGTCGAGACCGCGAACCGCTACCTCGGCGAGCTCGCCGCGGCCGGCGACCGGGCGGACCGCTGGCGAACGGCTGCGCACAGCCTCAAGGGGGCCGCCGGCAATATCGGTGCCATGGCGGTGGCCGAGCTGGCCGCCCGGGCGGAGCGGGCCGCCCCCGACGCCGCCCTGCTGGCCGAGCTCCAGGCCACCTTCGCCCTGACCCGGGCCACGGTGGACCGCCGCGCCGCCTGAGCCGGACCGCGCCGCGCCAGCCGGACACGGCCCGCGAGCGGCGGCGTTGGATCGCGGCAACACACCGGGCGCAACATCGGCCGCGCCTAGAATTGCCTTGATCCGATGCGGTATTTCGATTGATATCCGCACGCTCATCAGACGCCCTCAAGTGGCGTCGGGTCACGGGTCCGCAACAAGGGCGCCGTTGGGGAATGCAGAGGAACGATGTGATGCGGAACGGGACCAGGTTGCTCGCGGTGACGGCCCTTTGTGGCGTGCTCGCCGCATGCGGCGGGTTGGGCCTGGGGACGGCGAGCGACGGGCGATTCGACCCGAACCAGCAGGACGATTTCGACCTCAAGACCTGGGATATCGACGAGGTCCGCGCCATGGCGCCGCAGGGCTCGCTGTTCACCCAGGGCCTGCGCTCGGGCTATCTCGACCTCGCCGACAGCGAGCGCGGCATCTTCCTCCGGAGCGAGTACGACCACTTCATCCGCAAGGCCGTGGCGTCGGCCAAGGGCCTCTCGGTCACCCCCGACCTCGTCAGCCTGCGGAGGCTCACCGACGTCAAGGTCGACGAGCTCTCCGCCGCCCGGGCCCGGCTGATGGCGGGCCTCGACGGCAACGGCCGCCTCAAGGCGCCCGGTGCCGCGGCAAGGGCCCAGGTGTTCTTCGATTGCTGGCTGGCCAACGAGGGCCGCGGCAGCCTCGACCGGGCCGCCGAGTGCAAGGCTGCCTTCGAGGCCGCCATGGCCGAGGTCGAGCAGGCGCTCGCCTCCGACATCGGCAACGTCTACGTCGTCTTCTTCGCCTGGGACCGCGCCGACGTGACGCCGGTCGCCGCCACCATCCTCGACCAGGTGGCCAGCGATTTCGAGCGGGGCGAGGTGCCGCGCATCATCCTCGCCGGCCACACCGACACCTCGGGCCCGGCCGACTACAACATGCGCCTCTCCGAGCGCCGCGCCCGCGCCGTCGCCGCCGAGCTGATCGCCCGGGGCGTGCCCGAGACGGCGATCGAGGTGACCTGGTTCGGCGAGACGCAGCTCCGGGTGCCGACCGCCGACGAGGTCCGCGAGCCGCAGAACCGCCGCGTCGAGATGCTCTTCGCCGAGTAGGCCGGCGGGCGCGCCAGGGCGGGGGAACCCTCCGGCCACAGCACGGTTGCCTCTGCGGATCGGCAGGCGGAGGCAGCGGTCGTGTGGCAGCATAGCGTCGGCTTGGTGGCGGTGCTGTTGACAGCGGCCACAGTGGGCCTCGCCGGGGCAGAATCCGCGCCGGTCGAGCGCTCGCGCGGGTGCGGCACACGGCCCCTGCCCCCACCCGAGCGCTTCGGCATTGACGGCACGGCGCGCGACGCGATCATCGTTCTGCCCGACGCCTACGACCCGGACCATGCGCACCCGCTGGTCTTCGGCTTTCACGGCCGGACCAACGACAACGCCCAGGCGCGCCGCTACTTCGGCCTCGAGCAGGCGGCCACCATGCGGGCGATCTACGTGTACCCCCGGGGGCTGGAGGACGACAGCGGCCGCTTCACCTGGGCCGATCCCGGCGATCCCTCGGGCGAGCTTCGCGACTTCGCCCTCTTCGACACCGTCCTCGCCGAGATCGGCGATGCCTACTGCGTCGACCTCGCCGCCGTGTTCGTCGCCGGGCACTCGCTGGGGGCCACCTTCGCCAACAGCGTCGCCTGTGCCCGGGCCGACGTCGTCCGGGGCGTGGCCTCGGTCGCCGGCGGCATCGATCCGGCGCCCTGCCCCGAGGAGGTGGCGGCACTGCTCCTCCACAACCCCAATGACGAGGCGGTGCCGGTCGCCCTGGGCGAGCGCGCCCGCGACCATCTCCTGCCCGAGACCGACCGCCTCGCCGCCACCGAGCCCCGCCGCCTCGGCGGCTTCGACTGCCGCCAGTACACCGAGGGCGACAACCCGCTCCTCTGGTGCCTCTACCGCCAGGACATGACCCGAAGCGGCCGCTTCTACCCCCACCAATGGCCCGACGGTGCGGCCGAGACGATCATGCGGTTCTTCCAGGACCTGCGGGGCTAGGCCCGGCGGCACCACTTGGCAGCGCACGAACGCGCCGGAGCACGAATGAGGACGCACCGACGGACCGGTCGCCTCCGCCTGAGGTTCCGGTGGGGTCGAAGGGGAGGATCATCCTCCCCTTCCATTCTCTTTTCCTACGTCGCGTTGAGCGTCGTCCAGAGCTCCGTCACGTATTTGCGGAACCAGACCGTGTAGCGGTCGGGGTGCGCCTCGAGGTCGGCCTTGAGCGCCTCTGGCTCGATCCAGCGGACGGCGTCGGCCTCGGCGGGGTCGGGGTCGATCGGGCCGTCGTAGCGGCCGGTGAACACCGAGACGATCTCGTGCTCGGTCATGCCGCGGTCGAGCGGCGCGTGGTAGAGGACCTTGGTGACGAAGGCGAGCTCGCAGGTGAAGCGCAGCTCCTCGAACAGCCGCCGTGCGGCGGCCGCCTCGGTGGTCTCGTGCGGCCGGGGATGACCGCAGGCGGCGTTGGTCCAGAGCCCGCCCGAGTGGTACTTGGTCAGCGCCCGGCGCTGCAGCAGCCAGCGTCCGGCGTGGTCGTAGACGAGGACCGAGAAGGCGCGGTGCAGCACGCCCTGGCGGTGTGCCTCGAGCTTCTCCTCGATCCCCACCACCCGGTCGTGCTCGTCGACCAGGAGCAGCTGCTCGATCGGGCCGGCCGGGGTGGCCGGCCGGTCGCTGGCGTCGTCCAACATGCAGCGTATCGTCCCGCTAGTGTCACGTGACGTTGACACATCGGGTCCGGCAGAGTCAAGGAAGGGTGCCTGGAGCAGTGGAGGGAGACGGGTGGTGACGACGGGTGTGGCGGCGATGCCGGGTGGCTCATGGCGGTAGCGTTTCCCTTCTCGGCGATCGTCGGCCAGGACGAGATGAAGACCGCGATCCTGATCGCGGCGATCGAGCCGGCGATCGGCGGGGTGCTGGTGTTCGGCGACCGCGGCACCGGCAAGTCGACGGCGGTCCGGGCGCTGGCCGCCCTGCTGCCGCCGATGGAGGTGGTCGCCGGCTGCCGCTACAACTGCGACCCCAAGGCCGACGCCAGGGCCTGCGCCGACGGCTGCCGGCTCAAGGACGGGCCGAAAGCGCCCAAGGTGGCCAAGGTGCCGGTCCCGGTGGTCGACCTGCCGCTGGGTGCCACCGAGGACCGGGTGGTGGGGGCGCTCGATCTCGAGCGGGCGCTGAGCCACGGCGAGAAGGCGTTCGAGCCCGGCCTGCTGGCCCGGGCGCATCGCGGCTTTCTCTACATCGACGAGGCCAACCTGCTCGAGGACCATCTGGTCGACCTCCTGCTCGACGTCGCCGCCTCGAGCGAGAACGTGGTCGAGCGCGAGGGCCTGTCGGTGCGCCACCAGGCGCGCTTCGTGCTGGTCGGCAGCGGCAATCCCGAGGAGGGCGAGCTCCGCCCCCAGCTCCTCGACCGCTTCGGCCTCTCGGTCGAGGTGACCACGCCCAGGGACCTGGCGACCCGGATGGACGTCGTCCGCCGCCGCGACGCCTTCGAGCGCGATCCGGCCGCCTTCACCGCCCAGTGGGCCAAGGCCGAGGCGAAGCTGCGGCGCAGGCTCGCCAAGGGCAAGGAGCGGCTGGCCGCGGTCGCGGTGCCGGACCACACGCTGGAGAGCGCCGCCCGGCTCTGCATGGCGCTGGGCACGGACGGGCTCCGGGGCGAGCTGACCCTGATCCGCGCCGCCCGCGCCCTCGCCGCCCTCGACGGCGCGGCCGAGGTGGACGAGACCCATCTCAAGCGCGTCGCGCCCACGGCACTTCGGCATCGGCTGCGGCGCAACCCGCTCGACGAGGCGGGCTCGACGGTCCGGGTCGAGCGGGCGATCGCCGAGCTGTTCGGGCCGTGACTCCGGGCGCCGCCCCGGCAGCCGCGGCCACGACAGGCGCCGGGCCAAGCGATGAAGCGAGCGAGCCGGCGGCACGGCTGGAGGCGGCGCTGCTGGCGGCGCGGCTGCTCGCCGTCGACCCGGCCGGCCTCGGCGGCGTGGCCCTGCGCGCCCAGGCCGGGCCGGTGCGCGACGTCTGGCTGCGGGCGCTCCGCGCACTCCTGCCCGACGACGCCCCCTGGTGCCGGGTGCCGCTCCATGTCGGCGAGGACCGGCTGCTCGGCGGGCTCGACCTCGCGGCGACCCTGGCGGCCGGGCGACCGGTGGCCGAGCGCGGCCTGCTGGCGACGGCAGACGGCGGGATCGTGGTGCTGGCCATGGCCGAGCGGCTGGCCGGTGCCACCGTCTCCGGCGTCACGGCCGCCATCGACCGCGGCCTGGTCGTGGTCGAGCGCGACGGGATGACCCTGCGCCATCCCGCCCGGTTCGGCGTGGTCGCCCTCGACGAGGGCATCGAGGCCGACGAGGGGCTGGCCCCGGCCCTCGCCGACCGGCTGGCGTTCCGCCTCGACCTCGCCCCCATCGCGCCGCGCGACGCCATGCTGGCCGAGGCGCAAATCGCCGCCGAGGGGCCCGAGCCGGTGCAGGCGGCGCGGGAGCGGCTCGGCGCGATCACCGTCGACGAGACGGTCACCCAGGGGCTCACCGCCAGCGCCATGGCGCTCGGCATCGACTCGCTGCGGGCAGTGCTGCTGGCGGTGCGGGTGGCACGGGCGGCGGCGGCGCTCGAGGGATCGCCGGTGGTCGGCGAGGCCGAGGCCAGGCTGGCGGCAGCGCTGGTGCTCGGCCCGCGGGCGACCCGCCTGCCGGCCGCGCCGGAGAGCGAGGCCGCCGAGGACACGCCGGCCGAGCCGCCTGCCGCGCCCGACGACCGGCCAGCCGACGACACCCCGCCCGACGATCCCGACCGGCAGGCTGAGCCCGAGGCGCTGCCGGAGCTCGACGAGATCATCCTGGCGGCGGCAGCGGCGGCCATTCCGCCGGGCCTGCTCGCCACCCTGCAGCTCCAGGGCCAGCAGCGCGGGCCGGCCCGGGCGGCGGGCAAGGCCGGCCAGCAGCAGAAGACGAGGCGGCGCGGCCGGCCGCTCGGCGTCCGGCGGGGCCAGCCGCGCGGCGGCAACCGTCTGGCCCTGGTGGATACGCTCCGGGTCGCCGCCCCCTGGCAGCAGCTGCGCCGGCGGGAGCGGGCACCGGCCGGCGCCGGGCAGGGGCCGCGCCGGGTCGAGGTGCGCCCCGACGACCTGCGCGTGACCCGCTTCAAGCAGCGCACCGAGACCGTCGTGATCTTCGTCGTCGACGCCTCCGGCTCGACCGCCTTCGCCCGGCTGGCCGAGGCCAAGGGCGCGGTCGAGCTCCTGCTCGCCGACTGCTACGTGCGGCGCGAATCGGTGGCGCTCGTCGCCTTTCGCGGGACCACGGCCGAGCTGCTGCTGCCGCCGACCCGCTCGCTGACCCGTGCCAAGCGCTCGCTCGCCGGACTGCCCGGCGGCGGCGGCACCCCGCTCGCCGCCGGGCTCGACGCGGCCCTGGCCCTGGCCGAGGCGGTGGCGCGCAAGGGCCGGACGCCGATCCTCGTCGTCCTGTCCGACGGTCGCGGCAACATCGCCAGGGACGGCCAGCCCGGCCGGCCGGCAGCCGAGGCCGACGCGGCCGAGGCGGCGAGAGCCCTGCGCCTCGCCGGGCTCACCACGCTGTTCGTCGACACCGGCGCCCGGCCGCAGCCCAAGGCCCGCGAGCTCGCGGCCCAGATGGGGGCCCGCTACCTGGCCCTGCCCCGCGCCGACGCGGCAACCCTCTCGACCGCCGTCAAGGCGGGCACCGCCGGTCTCCGGGCGGCCGGCTAGCCGTGCCCGACCGCGCCGCGCGACGGCTGGAGCAGCTGCCGGCGGATTGGCCGAACCGCGCCGCGAGCCGCTTCGTCGAGGCCGCCGGGCTCGTCTGGCACGTCCAGGAGCTGGCCCCCAGCGACGCCACGCGGCCGGTCGTGCTGCTGGTCCACGGCACCGGTGCCGCCACCCATTCCTGGCGCGACTTCGCCCCGCTCTTGGCCCGCGACTTCCGGGTCGTCGCCATGGACCTGCCGGGCCACGGCTTCACCGACAAGCCGGCGCTCCATCGCCTGTCGCTGCCGGCCATGGCGCGCGGGCTGGCGGAGCTGGTGCGGACCCTCGACGCGGCCCCTGCCATCGTCGTCGGTCACTCGGCCGGGGCGGCGATCCTGGTGCGCATGTGCGTCGACAGGCTGATCGCCCCGGCCGCCCTGGTCAGCCTCAACGGCGCCTTCCTTCCCTTCCAGGGCCTGGCCGGCAAGGTCTTCCGGCCGGCGGCCCAGCTCATGGCGATCAACCCGCTGGTGCCGCGGCTGTTCGCCCGGCGCGCCCGCGATCCGGCCGTGCTCGACCGTCTCGTCGGCAATACCGGCTCGAGCCTCGATCCCACCGGTGTCGCCCTCTACGGCCGGCTCGCCGGCGACCACCGCCACGTGGCCGGGGCGCTGGGCATGATGGCCGCCTGGGATCTCGAGCCCATCGCCCGCGACCTGCCGAAGCTGCCCTGCCGCCTGCTGCTCGTGGTGGGGGCGTTCGATCGCACCGTGCCCCCCTCGAACGCGCAGCGGGTGCGCGAGCTCGTCCCCGCGGCCCGCCTCGTCACCCTCGAGCGCCTCGGCCACCTGGCGCACGAGGAGGCGCCGGAGCGGGTGGCCGAGCTGATCCGCGCCGAGGCGGCCGAGGCGGGGGTGCTAACCACCGAAGCGCCCGGCGCCATCGCCTGATCTGCACGACGGCTGCCCGGTCCTACTCCCTGATCCCGCGCAGCCTGACGCTGCGGCGGCGGAGCAGCTCCATGGTGGTCAGGAGCGCGACCGAGAAGAGGATCAGGAGCGTCGCCACGGCGAGGATGGTCGGGCTCAGGTTCTCGCGGATGCCGTCGAACATCTGTCTGGGCAGGGTGCGCTGCCCCGGACCGGTCAGGAACATGGCGACCACCAGCTCGTCGAAGCTGGTGATGAAGGCGAAGAGCGCGCCCGCGATCATGCCGGGTGCTATCAGCGGCATGGTGATCTTCCAGAACACCAGGGCCGGCGGCGCTCCCAGGCTGGCCCCGGCGCGGACCAGGTTCTGGTCGAAGCCCACCAGCGTCGCGCTCACCGTGATCAGCACGAAGGGCGCGCCCAGTGCAGCATGCACCAGGGTCAGGCCCAGGAGCGAGTTCGCGAGGCCCAGGGGCACGAAGTAGAAATAGGTGCCGGCGGCGACGATGATCAGCGGCACGATCAGCGGCGAGATCAGGAGCGCCGTCAGCAGGTCCTTGCCACGGAACCGCGCCAGGGACAGGCCGACCGCGGCCAGCGTGCCCAGCACCGTGGCGATCGCCGTGGCCCCGGCGCCGACGATCAGGCTGTGGCGGAAGGACAGCCACCAGACAGGTGTCGTCCAGAGCTCCTGGTACCAGCGCAGCGACCAGCCGGGCATCGGGAAGGAGAGGAACGAGCCGGCGTTGAACGACAAGGGCACGATGACGAAGAGCGGCGCCACGAGGAAGAAGAGGGCAGCGATCGTCCAGGCCCAGAGCAGGCCGTCGCCGAGGCCGATACGCCGGCCGGGTGCCGCCATCGCCGGCCCTCAGCCGAGCCTCAGCCGGTCGATGCCGACCAGCCGGGCGTAGACGAGGTAGAGGGCCAGCGTGGCCACGAGCAGGATGCTGCCCAGGGCCGCCGCCATCCCCCAGTTCACCGTCTGCAGCGTGAAGAAGGCGACGAAGGCGCTGATCATCTGGTCGGCCGCGCCACCGACCAGGGCGGGGGTGATGTAGTAGCCGATCGAGATGATGAACACGAGCAGGCACCCGGCACCGATGCCCGGCCGGGTCTGCGGCAGGAAGACCTTGCGGAAGGCGGTGAAGGGCGGCGCCCCCAGGCCCACGGCCGCCTGCAGGTGCGACTTCGGGATGGTGCGCATGACGCTGACCAGCGGCAGCACCATGAACGGCAGCATGACGTGGGTCATGGCGACCAGCACGCCCGTGCGGTTGAAGACGAGCTGCACGGGCTCGGCGATCAGCCCCAGCCAGAGCAGGCTCTCGTTGATCGGCCCTTCCCGCTGCAGGACGACGATCCAGGCCGCCGAGCGCACCAGCAGCGACGTCCAGAACGGCAGCAGGACCAGGATCATCAAGGGGTTGGCGAGCCGCGGCGGCAGCGTGGCCAGCTTGTAGGCCAGGGGATAGCCGATCACGAGGCAGAGCGCGGTGACGGCGAGGCTGATCCAGAAGGTCCGGGCGAGGACGCTGCGATAGACCGCGCGCTCGGCCGGGCCCGCCGTGATCCGGCCCTCGACGTCGCGCTGCAGGTCGACGGCCTGGAGCAGATAGAGGTCGGTCCAGGGCTCGGCCGCCTGCCTCAGGCTGGCCCAGATCCGCGGCTCACCCCAGGCCGGGTCGATCGCGGCCAGGGTGGCGGCCCAGCTGCCGTCGGGGGCCTCGGGCAGGCGGCGGGCCGTGTTCTGCAGGAGCGTGCGGTCGCCGGCATGGGCGTTGTTCAGGCGCTGCGCCACCGGCGCCAGGCTCCGGGCGACGCTCGCCGCCGCGAGGTCGCGGGCGAAGGTGGCTACGACGTCCTCCGGCGGCACGCCGCCGCCCGGCCAGCCACGCAGCGCCACCGCTGTCGCCGGCATCACCCGCGCGAGCTCGCCGTTCTCGACCGACAGCCGCAGCATGCCGGCGATCGGCAGGACGAAGACGGCGACCAGGAAGGCCAGGAGCGGCAGCGTCAGCCCGACCGCCCAGAGCTGGCGCCGCCGCTCGCCGCGGCGGATCGCCCGACGCAGCGCCGCCCGGTCGGCGGCAAAGCCCCCGCGGCCGTGCGCTGCGGGGGCGGCGCCGGACACGCCTATTGCGCAGCCCAGGCGGTGAACCGCTCGTTGAGGGCCTCGACATTGTCGACCCAGAACGCCTGGTCGAAGAACAGGCCGTGCGGCAGGTTCTCCGGCGCCGAGGGGATGTCCGGCAGCACTGCCGGGTCCACCTGGGCCGCCGCCTCGACATGGGTCGGGCCATACGGGATGTAGGGCGGCAGCAGCGCCTGCCGCGCCGGATCGCTCCAGAACTGGAGGAACTCCATGGCCTCGTCCTGCTTGTCGGAGTTGGCGAGGATCACCCAGCTGTCGAGCTGGTAGACGTAGCCCGCCTGCCAGGCGATCTGGAAGTTGCGGCCCTCGCTCTGGTTGGCGGCGGTCACCCGGCCGTTATAGGCCGTGGTCATCACCACCTCGCCCGAGGCCAGGAGCTGCGGCGGCTGGGCACCCGCCTCCCAGAAGATCAGGCTGTCCTTGATGCTGTCGAGCTTGGCGAAGGCGCGGTCGACCCCCTCGGGCGAGCGCAACACGTCGTAGACCTCGTCCACCGCCACACCGTCCGCCATGAGCGCGAACTCGAGCGCCTGGCGCGGCCCGGCGCGGAGCGCGCGGGTGCCCGGGAAGGCTTCGGTGTCGAAGAAATCGGCCCAGGAATCGGGCGGGTTGTCCGGGAAGCGGTCGGCGTCGTAGGCCATGACGGTGGCCCAGACGATGTTGCCCACGCCGCACTCGTGCACCGCCGCCGGCAGGAAGCTCTCCTCGCCGCCGAGTGCGGCCCAGTCGAGCGGCACGATGATGCCCTCCTCGCAGCCGAGCACCAGCTCGTCGGTCTCGACCTGGACGAGGTCCCACGAGGCCGGACCCTCCGCCCGGGCGCGCAGCGCACCGATGCCGCCGTTCCAGCTGTCCTCGGTGATGGCGTTCCCGGTCTCGGCGGTGAACGGCTGGAAGAAGATCTCCCGCTGGGCATCCTGGTACGAGCCGCCCCAGGAAACGATGGTGAGATCGCGCGCCTGGGCGGTGGCGGCGACGAGCGCCGCGCCGGCCAGCGCGGCGATGCGGATCATGGCAACCGACATGGGTCCTCCGACAGTCTTGCTTGTGGCCCCGATCATGCCCGAACGACGGCGGGCGTCCACTGTTCGTTGCGCTAGGTGCCGGTGATGCCGCGCAGCCGCTCGTTGCGCCGCCGCAGCAGCTCGAGCATGAGCAGCAGCAGCACCGAGATGGTGATCAGGATGGTGGCGACGGCGAGGATGGTCGGGCTGATCGCCTCGCGGATGCCGGACCACATCTCGCGCGGGATGGTCCGCTGCTCGACGCTGGCGAGGAAAAGCACCACCACCACCTCGTCGAACGAGGTGATGAAGGCAAAGAGGGCCCCCGAGATCACCCCCGGCAGGATCAGGGGCATGGTCACCTTGAAGAAGGTCGTCGTCGGGTCGGCGCCGAGGCTGGCCGCCGCCCGGGTCAGGCTGTGGTCGAAGCCGGAGAGCGTGGCGGTCACGGTGATGACGACGAAGGGGGTGCCGAGGGCAGCATGCGCCAGAATGATCCCGAGATAGGTCTGGGCGAGGTTGATCTTGGAATAGAAGAAGAACATGCCGGCGGCGGAGATGATCAGCGGCACGATCATCGGCGAGATCAGCACCCCCATGATCGCAGCGCGAAACGGCATGTGCGAGCGCGACAGGCCGAGGGCAGCGAGCGTGCCGAGCGCGGTGCTGACGATGGTGGCACCGATGGCGATGACGAAGCTGTTCCGGATCGAGGCCTGCCAGGAGGTGCTGTTCCAGAAGTCCTGGTACCAGCGCAGACTGTAGCCCGCCGGATCGAAGCTCAGCATCTCGCGGGTGAAGGTGAAGTAGGGCTGGGCGTTGAACGACAGCGGCACGATGATCAGGATCGGCGTGATCAGGAAGATGAAGATCAGGCCACAGATGATCCTGAACGCATAGTACCAGGTGCGCTCGAGCGGGCCGGCATAGGTGGGCAGCGCCATGGCGTCGGTCTCCCCCTCAGCCGAGCTTCAGCCGATCGACGCCGATCAGCCGGTTGTAGAGGTAGTAGAGGAGGATGACGGCGAAGAGCAGGATGGTGCCCAGCGCCGCGGCGAGGCCCCAGTTGAGCGAGCGCTGCATG
>CAYWSB010000050.1:0-33778 GCA_964460465.1 uncultured Geminicoccaceae bacterium
ACCAGCTCGCCGGTGCGGGTGTCCATCGCACCCCGGACGTCGACCGCGGCCATGAGCCGCTCGCGCTTGCGGCGCAGCAGCTCCTGGCCGGCATCGGCCAGCCGATCCTCGGCCGTCTTCGGCGGTGGCGGCGGGCCCTGGCTCGCCTGGACGAGGCGGCGGAGGTCCTCGGGCATCTCCGCCGGCCGGGCGATGTCGCGCGCCGCCCGGCCCTCGCGCCGCGGCCGGAACAGGTCGCCCGGGGGCGGTGGGGCGGCAATCGCGGCGGCCGCGGGCGAGGCGCCGGTCATCGGTGCCGGCGACCCTGCGGCGCGGCGGCGCTCCAGCTCGGCCCCCGCCGCGCCGAGGTCGAGGGGGCGCATCACGGCATCGGCCCCTGCGCGGAGATGGACGCCGGCAGGGTCTCGGCCGGAACCGGCACAGCCGGAGCGGGAACGGGCCGCGCCGGCCGTGCCGGCGGCGCCGGGTCGCCGCGCATGATCGCCCAGAGCTCGACCAGGTTCTGGTCGGTGACCGGCAGGTCCCGGCGCTGCAGCTCGGCGGCGAGGCCGAGCGTCTCGACCGTGACCTTGACGTCGAGGCCGCGCAGGAGCTCGGCCGTGTCGCGGACCATCTCCGGCGGGATGCCGACGGCGCTGCCCAGCTCCTCGATCTGCTCCTCGACCTGTGCCGGCCGAAGCTCGGCGGTCTCGCCGGTACCGAGCTGGAAGCCGCGCCGGCGGGTATCGAACAGCCACCCCGGGGCTGTCGTCTGCTGCAGGGTCAGCCGGTCGAGCACGGCCTGGCGCTCGGCGAAGTCGAGCTCGCGGCCCTTGGCCTGCTGCTCGGCGGCGACGGCGCGATAGGCGCGATCGGTGAAGAGGCCCTGGTCCTCACCTTTCAGGCCGTGGCGGGCGGCCGCGGCCGCGATCTGCTGGGTGAGCGAGGCCGGGTCGTCGATCGTCCCGCCGCCGCCGCGCCGCGCCTCGCCCTGCCGGTCGGCGAAGCGCTTGAAGTCGGCGTCGGAAAGGAACGGCCGCGCCTGGCGCAGGTCGTAGCCCCGGAGCTCCGAGGCCGGCATCTGCTCGAGCGCCAGATAGGCGCCCCAGTCGGTGACGGGCTCGATGCCGGCGGCGAGCTGCCGGGCGCGCGCCTCGGCCGCGACCCGCTGCCCGTTGTCGAGCGCCAGCCAAGCGTCGTCGGGGATGTCGCCGAGGCGGCCGCCTTCCTCCAGAAAGCCGAAGACAGCCTCGCTCGCGGCGTCGCGGGCCTCCTTGTCGATCTTCTCCTGCCGGGCGTGCAGGTCGAGCACGCGCTTCTCCGCCGCCTGGCGGGCCAAGGGGTCGGCGATGGACCGGGTCTGCGCCAGCATGTCGCCGAGCCCGGCCCGCCTGCCGCCGGTCGTCCGGGCGAACCCTTTCGTCAATCGATCGTAGGCCACCTCTGCGCTCGCTGAGCCCCCGAAAAGCGCTGGGTTGGCCTCGACCACCCGCGCCGGGAGAACGTCGCTCACGGGCGTCTCAGGCGTCTCCATGGCCGCGGCGATGAGCGAGAGGGCATCGCCGGCACCCAGCACGTGCGCGGCGTAGAGATTGGCCTCCGACGCCACCACCCCCTGCCGCTCGAGCGCGCCGGCGTTGTCGGCCGCGAGCGCCCGGAAGGCTGCCCCCTGCTGCGCCAGGCTCGCGGCATCGGTGCCGGTCCGCCCCTCCGGCGTCAGCCCGAGCTCGGGATGCTTGCGCGCCAGCGCGCTCCAGGTGCCCTCGACGAACTGCAGCGCCCCGGCGGCGGAGCTTCGCGCGTTGCGCGCGGCCGGGTCGCCGCCGCTTTCCCGGGCCACGACCCGCCGCCCGAACGCCTCGAAGGCACCACCGCCGGCCGGGCCGTCGAGGCCCAGATGGAAGATCACGTCTGCCGCCGCCTCGCCGGAGGCCTGCGCCGCCCGCTGCCGCTCGAGCAGGACGCGCTCGTCCTCCCGCTCGACCGCTGCCCTGGCCTGGTGCCAGAGCCGGGCGCGGCGGTCGGGGTCGAGGTGCGGTGCGGAGCCCCTGGCGATGTCGGCGAGCGCCGCTCTCGGGTCCTGCAGGATCAGCCCCTCGATCCGGTCGCCTTCGAGCTCGCCCCGCGCCTCGGCAAGCAGCCGCTCGGCCACCACCGGCGGCACCGGCAGCGTGCCGAGAAACGCCTCGGTCTGCTCGATCGCGCGATCGAACAGGCCGGGATCGGTCAGCACCATGCGGCGCCGGGCGGCCAGCGCGTCCTTGTGCTGGGTTTCCTGGTGCGCCACGTGCGCCTGCCGCTCGAACCGGTCTGCCTGGTCGCCGAGGTCGAGCTTGAGCCCATCGAGCGCGCCGACCAGGCGCGAGGTGTCGTAGCCCTTGGGCGCCTGGTCGAGCACCGTTTTGCGCTGCTGCTCGTACCAGTCGTCGAAAGCCCGGCGCACGCCCACGCCACCCGGCGGGGCGCTCTCCTCGAGCTCGCGCAGCTTCGCCCTGGCGTCCGCCTCGAGCACGGCCGAGGCACGGTTGTCGTAGGCGGCCCCCTGCAGGTCGAGCCGGCGCAGCTCCGCCTGGGCGATCCTGCCGCCGGCCCGGCTGGTGTCGGCGAGCGCTTCGGCCACCCGGCCGAGGCCGGCGGCCGTGCCCGAGACGGCCGGAAGCTCGGCCCGGATGCCGCCGGTGAACGGGTCGACCTGGCGCTCGTAGACGCGGGCCATCAGCGCAAGGCACCCACGAGCTGGCGCGGCTGGCCCGGCACCGTCGTGGGCGTCCGGCCGGCCATGAAGAGGCTGTAGTCACCGTAGCCGGAGGCGGCGGCCGCCCCCACCGAGAGCAGCGAGGCGCCGGCGCCGATCCGCCCGGCGGTGCGCGCCTGGCCGGCGGCGAAGCGCGAGGCGGCCCCCCTGGCCTCGAGGCCGCGCGCCTCCATCTCGCCCTTGCGGCGGATCTCGAGCGCATCCGCCTCGGCATCCATGGCCGACTGCCGGTAGAGGTCCCAGGCCGACGAGCTGGCGAGGTCGAGGCCGCGCTCGGTGGTGGCGGCGCGCAGGTTGGAGAGACCGACCCGCGCCCGGCGCCGGTGCATCTCCTCGGCGGCACCGGCCTCCTGGCGGGCGAGCGTGGCGTTCTGCTGCTGCAGCTTGGCGTCGTACTCGGCCGAGGCCTCCGCCGCCTGCGCCTGCTGGTAGCTGGCGACGCCTTCCGCTGCGGCGGCGGCCGTCGACGCGATCGCCATGGTCAAGAGCGCTGCATCAAACCCCATCGGCCACCTCCCCGGATCCATGACGACGGCCGCACCGCAGCCAGACCTCGAGCGGCTGCTGCGCCTCCCAGCGGGTCACCGGCCGGCCGGTCGGCGCGAAGCCCAGAAGCCGGGCCCAGCGCGCGGCCGGTGGCCAGCCCGGGGCAACCCCGGTCTCGACGTCGCCGCCGTAGCCGGCGAGGAAGCCGCCGATCTGTCGGGTGAGCGCCAGCATCGCGGCCCCGCCGGCGGTGCCCACGACGCACCAGGCGATCGCCGGCGGGCCCATGGACTGGATCAGCCCGGCGGCCAGCAGCGGGCGATAGGCGCCGCCGGCCAGCTCGACCGCCATGAACGCGGGGCCGGCGTCGAGCAGCAGCCGGCCGGTGTCGAGCGTCAGCTCGTGCGCCAGGTGCGCCTGCGCCGGCTGCAGCCGCAGCAGCGGCAGAATTTCAGGCTGGAGCCCCTTCACTAGGATCCTCATTCGGTGACGTCCGAGGCCCGCAGCACCGCCGCCAGCGTGAACGGCAGCGGCCCGTCGACGTCGACGCCGAGATCGGGGCGGCGCGACCAGCCGAGATCGACCGGAACGACGACGTCGCCGGTCACCAGCGGCACGGGCTCGCCCACCGGCAGGGCACCGGGGCGCTCGTCGATCCGCCGCAGCGACGACGCGGCGCCCGCCAGGAACTTGTCGGCGCTCTCGATGAGTGTCAGCACCATGCGCCGGGCGCGGCGCAGCTTGCCGATCCCCGGCCCGTCGGTGCCGCCGAACGCCGGGACGAGCAGGCGCACGCTGCTCTTGTAGGGCAGGCCGAGCACGACGGTGGAAGCCGCAAAGGGGAGCGCGGCACCGCCGCCACCGTCGATCGAGAGCGCCTCCACCTCGAAGCCGTCGAGCAGCGCCGACACCGTCTTGCCGGCGAGGTGGGCGGCACCGGTGATGCTCGTCACCGGTGCCCCGGCATAGACCAGCATGGCGTCGAGGTGACGGCTCTCGGCCGACGAGTTGCGCGGCCGCGCCGTCCAGGTCGGCTCGAGGCGCTCGATCCAGCGCCGCGTCGACGCCCCGTCGTGCCGCCGCACGACCAGCCAGAGGTCTGCCCTCTTGCCGTCGTCGGCCGGGATCACCTCGCCGTGCTCGACGAAGGCCGGGGCGGCGCCGATGCCGCCGAGGCTGTGCCGCGCCAGGGCCACGACCTCCTGCTCGGGCAGATAGGTGCAGGACGCCAGTGTGCCGTCGGCGAGGCCGAGCCAGAGGATCTTCTCGGGCGCTCCCTGCCACGCCTGCCAGGTGACGCCGGCGCCCAGGATGTGCCCGGCCATGACGTTGAGCGAGACCGCATCCAGGCGGTCGACCTCGATGCGCCGGTCGAGCTCCTGCAGCTCGAGGCCGGTGCCGTCGATCTTCATCACCCGGCCATGGACCAGACGCGGCTGCACCGCGCTCGCACCCGTCTCGCTCTGCTGGATCGCCTGCACGTTGCGGGTGCCGTCGGTGACGGCGCCGAAGACCTCCGCGGAGTTGGCCTTGCCGACGAGGTACTCGCCGCCGTCGGTGCCGACGACGAGGCCGCCCGCGGTCTGCTGCATCCAGAGCACGCGTGTGATGCTCGGCCCGGTGAGCGTGACGGTCAGCGCGTCGTCGGCGAGGACCTGGCCGAAGCTGCGATCGGCGAAGCTGAAGAAGTCGTCCGTGCGCGAGAACCAGAGGCGGTTGCCGCGGGCGAACACCAACCGGTCGAAGCCGAAGCCGACCGCCTCCGGCCACCCGGCGACGTCGTCCCAGGCCGAGAGCTGCCAGCGATGGGTGGCGCTCTCGGCGCCGATCGCGCCCTCGGGGATCGTGGTGATCACCGTCCCGGTCGCCGACCGGCCGTTGGCGACCTCGTCGATCTTGACGACGCCATAGCCGCTGTGGAGATACCGCCACTGCACGCCGTTGCGCACCCGGTCCCAGGCGTCGCCGCGGGTGTGGATCGGCCGGGTCGAGCCGGTGTTGCCGGTATTGAGGGCGCGATAGTAGTTCCCGTCGCTCGCCCTGATCTCGCCGCTGCTGACCTCGAGCCCGCCACCTTCCCACGGCCGGCTCTCGGTCTGCGGGTTGCGCCAGATCCGCAGATAGCGGCCGACGTGGTGCGCCTCGAACAGTGTCGGATCGGTGCCCGGAACGGTGAGCGTGACCGTGCTGCCCGGGGCGGGGTGGTTGCTGGCGTAGATGCGCCGGCTGTCTTCGACGTTCTCAGCCTCGAAGGGGCCGTCCTGCGGGTCGAAGGGCGAGAGCGTCCAGTTGGTGGCGGCGAAGCGCTGCAGCAGCCACGGCTGCCTGGACGCACCCGCCAGCCAGAGCCGGTCGCGGGCCCTGGCCCCCTGCAGCGCCAGCCGGCCGTCCTCGCCGAGCAGGTCGGCAGCGGCGTAGGGGCTGGCAATGGTGTAGGGATCGCCGCCGTCGAGGACGAGCCCGCCCTTTGCCCAGAAGCGAATGATCTCGTCGCCGAGCTCCAGCATGAACGCGTCGAGCGGGCCGAAGACGAAAGCCTTGAGCCACGACCGCTTGGCCTGGTCGGCGACCGGGCCGAGATAGCGCGAGCCCGGGCGCCGGGTGATCGGCCCCTCGAGCAACGGCAGGAAGTTCTCCAGCTTGCGGCAGGCCACCTGGTGCTTGTTCAGGTCGACCCGGGCGATCAGGAGCGGCGACAGCTCGCCGCCGTTCAGCGCCGGCTGGAAATGCGACGCCCGCACGTCAGAGCCCCGGGGCGAAGCCGCCGTGGCGCGCCATCAGCCAGGGCGAGGCGTCGGGCAGGCGGCGCGGCGGCTTTTGGATGGCGTTGACCCGCCGGGCCCGGTGGATCGTCCGCTCGTACTCCTCGAGGGCCTCCCGGCGTCGGGTGCTGGACTGGGTGACCGCCTCGGCCAGGATCGAGGCGAAGCGGTAGGCCATGGCCTCGGCGAACAGCGGGTGCCAGCGCGCCCATTCCGGCTGATCCGCCACGTAGCGGCAGCGCAGCGGTGCGGCGGCGTTGCAGAGGATGGCGTTGTCCTCGATCTCATAGGCCGGGCTGGCGTCGAGCGCCTCGGGCTCGCTGCCCGCCGGGCGCACCCAGCCGAGCGCCAGGTCCGGCAGCTCGAGGACCCGGAGATAGTCCGCCGGCAGCGGGAAGGCGCGGGCCCAGCCGAAGACCGGGGCGTCGCCCGAGGCGCCGAGCTGGACCCGGCGCGTCGCGAACTGCCAGGGGTGGGCCGAGAGCTCCGCCCGGCGGACGAACGCCCACTGCGAGCGCACCACGTCCGCCGCCGGCACGTCGTCCGTGTCGGAGATCATCGGCTTCTCGCCCAAATAGACGAGAGCCGCGTTGATCACCTCGAGCGACGCGCCGACGGTGGTCATGGGCTCAGCCGATCAGGTAGGCGATGTAGCCCTCGAGCGTCGCACCCTGCGGGATCGTGCCGCCGGCGACGGTCGCCAGGATGTCGACGCCGTCCTGGCTGTCCAGGTAGGTGTACTTGCCGGTGAAGACCGCACTGCCGGCCGAGGCCACGTTGATGTCGTCGGCCAGGTTGTTGGCCGACAAGGTCACGGCGGTGCCGTCGGCCTTGGTGTGCGCCGCGTAGCCCACATCGAGCACCCGGCTCGCCCCGAAGGCCGAGAAGGTGATCGCCGAGGCGGCGCCCAGGATGCGCAGCTTGCCGGCCGGCAGCTTGCGCAGCCGGACGGTGGACGTCGCATCGCCGGCGACCGCCTGGGTGTGCTTGAAGTAGGCGTAGCGGACGAGGCCGCCACGATCCGGCTCCAGCCGGCCGACGCCGCCCGCCGTCTCGATGGTGTACTCGGCCGACTTCTCGTTCTCGACTGCCATGGAAGGTCTCCTGAAGGTTCGGGAAGACGAGGCGGGCCAGCGACTTGGCTGGCCCGCGCGTCATCTTAGGCGCTGTGCACCTGGCACTTGAGGACGCGGCCCCGCTCGAGCCGCGTCGCACCCAGGGTCTGGGCGCAGTAGACGTACGGGATGTTCTTCTTCCCCGAGAGCCGCCAGATGTCCGACTCCTGATCCTTCCAGATGCCGAGATGGATCCCCGAAGGCACCCAGACCGGCAGGTCGCGCGTGGTCGAGGTCTTGAACCCGAGCGCATCGAGCGTCACCGAGCTGAAGACGACGAAGCGGAAGCCGAAGAGCTGCGGCAGCTTGCCGGTCGAGACCGGCTTGCCGTCGACGAAGTCGATCGAGATGTTGGCGTTCTCGCCGAAGAGGCTGTCCACGTCCTCCTCGGTGATCGCGATCACCGGGGCCTCGGCGTCCAGGTCCACGTGCATCTTGGTGAAGATGCTCCGCAGCTTGCGCAGCTTGGCCTGGTTGAGCCCGGTGTTGGCGCCGCCGACGCTCTTGTCGACGATGAGGCCCGTGTCCGACCAGCTCTCGGTGGTCTCGCCCTGCTCGCCGGTCTTGGCGGCGCCCCAGAAGGCCTGCAGGATCTCGGTGTCCTCGGCCCGGCGGATCGCCTCCACACCGGCCTTGGTGTAGTCGCCCTCGGGCGCGATGCCGGTCAGCAGCTTGTCGACCTGGTCGACGGGGGTGCCCCAGTCCCAGGTCGTCGGCACGACGTGCCGGCGGGTGTGGTTCAGCGTGTTCATGGGGTTGTCCCCGAACCGCTGGTTCACCTTCTGGGCCACGGCCGGCGAGAGGTAGTCGACCGGGGACACCGTCTTGCCGGTGTAGCCCGTGCCCACGTTCACGAACGGGCGGAGCTTGCCGCCCTTCTCCTGCAGATTGTGATGGATCATCCGCCGGAACTGGACGATGCGCCAGGTCTCGATCGTCATCGATCATTCCTCGAAGAAATCAGGGTGATCGCTCGAGGGCTGCCCGCATGCGGACCCCGCGCTTGCCGGCACGACCGGCCGTCGCTCGTCTCTCCCGAGTGCCAGATGGACGGTTCGGCGCCGGGAGCTGCCCCCTCCCGGCGCCGGCGACCGCTACCCATCGCGCGACGAGGCTAGCGCGGCTGCGGGAGCCGCGCGCAAAGACCGCCGGCGCTCAGGCCGGCAGCTTCAGCACCAGGTTCATGATCGCGGTCAAGAGCGCGCCCAGGCCGAGCGCTGCGCACCAGCGCATCCACCACAGCACGCCGTCCATCGACCGGCTCATGTGCTTCATCTCGATCGCGGCCACGGCCGTGTTCGTCTCCAGGCTGCCGACCCGTGCGTCGATCTTCTCGACCTTCACCTCGAGACCGGCGAGCCGCCCGTGCACCGGACAAGCGTCATCGTTCGTGTGCACACAGCTCTCCACCGCCCGGGTTCCTTGCCTCTGTGGAGGCAGACGGTAGCGCCTGGCGGCCGCGGCCGCGCAAGGTCACTCGGGATAGGCGGCCTTGAAGAGCCGATCGAACTCGGCCTTCGCCGCGCCGTCGCCGGCGGTGACCTTGGCCATGAAGGCCTTGTCGTTCATCTTCGCCTCGATCTGCGCCTTGGCCCCGTCCATGGTGAGCCCGGCCGCCGCACCGCCGCCGCCCGGCATGGCATCCTCGCCGAGCTTCGCACCGACCGACAGGAAGCGCTCCATCAAGGCCCGGGTGCCGACCGCCCGCTCGATCTGGTCGAGCTCCTCGCGGGTGAACCCGAGCGCCTTCGCCCCCCTGGCCGCCACGGCTTTGTTCTGCTCGGCCGCCTTGCCCCACTCCTGCTCGAGCTTGGTCATGTCGGCGGCCGCCGTCTCGAGGAACTTCGCCTGGCTCGCCTCGACCGACGCGGTCGACTGCTTGCCCCACCACTCGGCGAGCTTCGTCGCCTGGCTGGCCGAGAGGCCGAGCTCGTGCATCGCCTTGGCGGCCTCGCCGGCGAACGCGGGGTCGGCACCCTCGAGCTTGTCGAGGCCGTAGCCCTCCGGCGTCTCCGGCCGGCCGAGCTTGGCATAGACCTGACCCCAGCCTTCGGCGTCGGCCTCGTCTTTCGGGACCACGATCCCGCGGCCGGCCTTGTCCGCGCCCAGATACTTCTGCAGCTCGCGCGTGTTGGTCAGCGCATCGGCGACGCTCTTGTAGCCGTTGGCCTTGGCGAACTCGTGCAGCTCGTCCGGCGCATCGCCGAGCCACTCGATCCGCTCGACCGCACCGCCCTGGCCTGCGTCACCCTGACCTGCCCCGGCTGCACCCTGGCTGCCCTGCGTTGCACCGCCGGCCTCGGCCGCCATATCCTGGCCGCCCTGCGTTGCACCGGCATCGCCACCCGCCGCCAGAAGATCGGCACCACTCTTCATGTCTCGCTCCGCTCGATGCTCATGAGGATGTCCGACGCCGCGAGGCCGAGCCGCGACAGGACGAAGAGGAAAGCCTGGCGCCGCCCCTCGGCGATCGCCATGGCATAGGGGTCGCAGCGGCCGGCACCGTCGCTCTTGGCCGTGGTCCTGAGAGCGTCGCAGTAGCGGGAGAGATCGCGCAGCACGACCAGCCCATCCTGGTGCAGCGCATCGCCCTCGACCATGAACCGGCCCAGCCACGCCCGCCGCAGCGCCTGGCGCGCCTCGCTCTCGCCCTCGCGCCCCGGCGGCAGCGGCCGCCCCTGGTCGTAGCCGGGCACAGGCTCGCCCAGCGACACCCGCCGCGCCGCCATCAGCCGCGCCCGGAGAGCTTGGCGAGCGAGGCCGCGGTCTGCGCCGCCACTGGTGCCGCCTCGAGCGCCTGCTGCGCATCGGCGCGCTGCTGGCGCTGCTCAGCCATGGCCGCCACCTCGTCCTCGCTGCGGATCAACTTGGCCGGCACGCGGTTGGCGCGGGCCAGGAGCTCGGCCGCCGCCCCGAAGTCGATCCGGTCGAGCACGCTCGGGTCGAACTGCGCCAGCACGCCGATGCCCTCGGCCGTCTGCAGGACGCCGCGCGCCTCGTCGGCCGCGACGTGCCGGGCCAAGGGCGAGGTGTAGGTGACCTTGAGCCCGCCGCTCTCGACCAGCAGCGGCGGCGGCGGGGGCACGTAGCCGGCGCGAAAGGCGATGTTCAGCTCGCGCTCGATGCAGGGCCGCAGCAGCTCGGCCTGAAGCCGGCCCATCAGGGGCGCCAGCACGATGCCCTTCTCGGCCGAGCGCTCGAGCACCTCGGTCGCCGTCATCCGCGGGTTCTCGTTGAGCATCAGGAAGAGGCTGACCAGGAAGGATCGATCGACCCGGGCCCGCGCCACCTCGAGGCTCTCCTTGCCGTGCCCGCGATCGGGTGCCACCTCGAGCGGCCGCACCAGCGGGCGGCCCTCGCGGTCGAGCCAGCCATAGTTGATATGGTTGGGCGCCAGGAGCGGCGGGTCGAGCTCGTCGTCGGTCGCGAGCAGCGGCGGCGCCGAGCGCCGGTTGTCCTGGACCAGCTCGTTGCGGGCCATCGTGTTGAGCATCGAGAGCGTCGGCAGGCACGACCAGGACGGCGAGCGGCCCTCGATCTCGCCCGGGGCCACGAGATAGCGCCCGATCGCCCAGGGCATCGACCAGTAGCCCGAGCTGCGCAGCACATGCCCGCCCTGGAGGGCTATGTGCCAGGAGGCGAAGGGCTGCCCGGCCCGATCCAGCCGGCCCGGCTGGCGCTCGCGGTTGGGCTCGACCACGTGCAGGATGTCGACGTCGCGATCCGGCTCGCGCTCGGCCAGGCGCGCCAGGTCCTCCGGCAGCTCGCCGAACGCCTGGCGCAAGAGCCGCCCGGGAAGCCGGTAGCGGCGATGCACCCGGTCCTTGGTGCCGTCGAGCGCCACCGAGAAATGCACCTCCGAGACGGGCGCTGCCTCGTAGCGAAAGCCCTGCCCGGGCAGGTCCTCGATCAGCAGCGCACCCGGGCCGAACGCGCCGACCGAGAGGTAGACCTCGTGGATGTGCGCGGCGAACAGCGACCGATCGCGCAGCTTGAAGAGCTGCTTGGTCGCCAGCTCGCACCACCGGGCGAGCTCGGGCTCGTCCTCGAGGTCGGGCTCGGCCGGCGCCAGACCGTGCCACTCCTGCCCGTCCGGCGTCAGCAGGTAGTTCAGCACGGCCGCGTGCATCCAGTTGGCCTCCTCGCCCGTGTCGTCATAGACGAACGGGTCTGGGGCATCCGGCGGCGTCGGCCGGCCGAAGGCATCGTGGCTCGGCAGCACGAGGCGCGCGATCTCGCGCCACGCCCCTTCGCGCGGCGCCCGCCTGGCGCGCAGCTGCTCGTTCTCGGCCAGGAGCCGCTTGCCGACGTCCTGCATCTCAGCGCCCGAGGAGCGCTTGCGTGGCGGTCTGGATCGACTGCTGCTGCACGCCCCGCTCGCTGGTCAGGACCGAGGCCGCATAGCCCTGCCGCCGCCGCTCACGCTCGCGCGCCGTCGCATCCACCGCGGCCTCGTTCACCTGCTCGGGCTCCACCGCCTCGACCTTGGGCGTCTTGGGCTTGACGAAGCTCATCGATCCGTCCTGATCATGCGAAGGCTCCTCTGGTCGATCTGGCCGAGGTGTTGCGGGCGATCACCGGCCGGCGGCCGGCCTGCCCGGCTTCCCGGCGCTTGACCCTGACGGCGAAGGTCGTGGCGAGCGCGTCGCCCTCGTCCGGGCTGTCGATCCCGCGCCGCTCCATCGCGTCCTTGGTCTCGAGCATCTTGCGGCTGTCGGTCGGGTGCAGAGTGTACTCGGGCCCGACCAGGTCGGCCGCAAGATCGTCGCGGTCCTCGATCGCGGCCGTCGGCAGCCACTCCGCCAGCTCGCACCAGATCTCGGTGCGAATGTTCCAGTACTTGGCAGCGTCGCGCGGCCGGCCGCCGAACTGCACACCGTGCACCCGGTAGCGGCGGCGCTTCAGCATGTCGACGATCGGCCCGCCGACGCCGCCCTCGTCGATGCAGACCGCATCCGGCTCGTAGCGCTCGATGGCGTCGATGATCCGGTCGACCAGCTCCTCGGCCGAGAGCCCGCGATAGATCTGTGCCGGGATCGAGCGCGCATCGCGGCCCTGCCGGAAAGCCAGCACGCTCTTGTTGTCGCCGTAGCGGGCGACGTCGACGCCCATGATCAGGGGGGCTTCGTGATCGGGCACGACCTCGCGCCGCCGGGCCGCGGCCACCAGGTCGCCGCCGATCAGCTGGCGCGACGACGCCCGGGGAAAGAGCCCGCGCACCCGGACCATGACGAAGTCGCTGTCCTCGCCATAGTCCTCGACCCAGCGCTCGAGCTGCGCCTTGTCGGTGAACCGGGCCGTGCGGGCGTCGATCTGCACCCGGGTCCAGCGATGTCGCTCGCGGCCGAGAAAGCACGCATGAAAGCGGCCGCTGTTGCGGGTCGGGTTGCCGAGCACCACCCACATCGCCCCGGCCGTCGTCATCGCCCCCGACGCCACCTCCCAGATGATCGGCGGAATGGCAGAGGCCTCGTCGAAAAGGACGAGCACGTCGCGCGCATGCAGCCCGGCGAAGGCCTCCGACCGCGTCTCCGACCAGGGCACCGCGTCGATGCCCCAGGTCTTCGGCGCCAGCCGGCACTGGTAGCGCGTCGCCGACCACTGGAACCAGGCCCGGAGCGGCGGAATCAGCCGGTTGTGCCAGACCTGAAGCTCGCGCCAGGTCTTCGAGGTGAGCTGCGTCTTGGTGTTGGCGGTGACCACGCCGGCGAGATGCGGCCGGGTCGCCATCAACCAGATCATCAGCATGGCCGCGAAGGCACCCTTGCCGATGCCGTGCCCGGCCGCCACCGCCTGGCGCACCGGCACGCCCTCGGCCACCTGCCGGCCGATGTCGGCGAAGCGCTCGGCCTGCCAGACGTCCGGCCCGTCGATCTCGTCGAGCTCGCCCACGCCCCAGGTGAAGGCATAGAGCGCGAAGCCCAGCGGGTCCGCGAAGAAGCGCCCGAGGTCCTCGGCCAGCATCAGCTCGGGCGAGACCTCCCGCTCACTCATTCGAGCCGCCGCGTCCATTCACCCGTGCCCGCGCCGCCTCGAGGATGTCGACGATCGCACCCAGCGCCGCCGCCTTCTCCTCCTCGCCATCCTTCCAGAGGCCGAGCTGCCGGCCCAGCCGCTCCAGCGCCGGCAGCTTAGGGTGAAGCTTGATCTTCACGCCCTTCTCGCTCTCGGCGATCTCGGCAATGGCCGCCGCCGTCTCGTCGTCGAGCTCGCCGCTCTCGACCAGCGCCAGCGTCCCCGCCCCCCAGCTGGCCGCTTTTCTCAGATCCGCGAAGGCGATGCGTGCGAGTTCCTGCATCACCCGCTCGGCCGTGATCCCCGTCGCCGCCGAGGCCAGCTCGCGGCCCAGCCGCAGCGCCTCGCAAATGTCAGCATCGGTCAGCAGACGGTGGGCGGTCTGGCGTGCCGAGCCTGAGGCATAGCCTGCCCTAACAGCTGCGCCGGCGCCGTTCGGCCGCACCAGGTAGTGCTCGACGAACAGCCGCCGCCGGCCCTCGAGCCGGCCGAGCGCCTGGTCATAGCGGTCCCGCAGGGAAAGCGTGCTCATGACAGAGCGAACCTAGCCCCGAACCCGGCCAGGCGCGCAAAGCTCAGCCGAGCTGCAGCGCCCGCCCGGCCTCGTCGGCGATCGCCGCCCGCGCCTCAGCCGAGATCAGAAAGACGGGCTCGGTCCGATCCACGAACCGGACGATCGTCCGCCCGCCATGGCCGTGCACGCTGATCAGGGCGTCGACGCTGTCATAGACGCCCGTGGCCCCGGCCGGGATCGCCGGCGTCGCCTTCCAGCTCAACACCGCCCGCCCCGTCGGGAACTGCACCCCGTAGGCGACGATGCCCTCGCCGGTGTTGCCGTTGACGTCCTCGAGCCGCTCGAGGACGAACCGCCGGAAGCTCAAGACCGCGTCGACAACCGCCATCCAGCCCTCCATGAGTCAGCTGACTCGCAACCACATCACCGGCACCAGCGCAACCGCTTGATTTCCGGCACTTCTTCTTCGATGCACGGTGTCTCGCGCAGACACCGTGCAACCCCGCCGGCCGTCAGGTTGATTCCAGCGGCACCACCTCGACCACCGCGTGCCCGCGGCGGCCGCCGATCCGCTCGCCGACCATCCGCTCGGTCACCAGGACGGGCGGCACCGCCGCCACCTCGCGCCGCCGCACGACCCAGTCGCCGACCCGCAGCTGGACCCGCCGGCCGAGCCCGGCCAACAGCTCCTGGCGCGCCTCGGCCTCGGTTGCCTCCGCCGCCTTCTTGGCCTCGCGCGCCGCCCGGAAGCGCTCGAGCACCTCCTGCAGCCGGTTGCCCCGATAGACCGGAATCTCCGCCATGCTCATGCGCTCCCCTGGTCGTTGCCCGCCGCCACCAGGCGCCAGCCTAACCCGGGCAGGGTGACCACCTCGGCACCGGTGCCGGCCAGCGCCCGACGCACGCCCGTCACGATCAGCCGCAGTGCCGAGCTCATGCTCGCCGGCGGCTCGAGCCAGGCGCCCCACACGGCCGAGATCAGCCGGTCGTGCGTCCCCGTCTCGTGCACCAGCAGCACCGCCAGCACCGCCTGCTGCTGCGGCATCAGCCGGCGCCGCTCGCCCGCGACGCACACCTCGGCCCGGCCGACGTCGATCGGCAGCGCACGGCAGGCCGGGCACCAGTCCTCGACCGGCGGCAGGATCGACAGGAGCGGCGGCCGGCAGTCGAGCAAGGGCGGGTGACCAGGCGGGCGGGCGACCACCCACCACGGCGGCGCCACGACCATCATACCCCAGCCAGCGAATAGGATCAAATTCCTCGCCCCGCTCATGGCGACCGAGTTTCAACCGGAAGTCATGTGATACCACGAGCAATCGCGCGATACGCGCATTTCGGCGACCGGGGACGAGGGCCGCAGGCCTGTCCTCTTGCCGGGCGCCCCGGCCGCTTGCGCCGTCGCCCGGGCCGCCGCCATCCTCGCCCTTCCAGGCCGCACCGCGTCAGCGGTGCCCGCGAGCGGAGCGAGCCATCAGGCTGCCTGACGGGGCGGCCCTGGCCGCCGCCTTTCCCCTGCCGTGCGCAGCACGGCCACCAGGCGGAGCTCGGCCGCAGGCCGGCCGCATCTCCTCGAGCGCGGAGCGCTCGCCGCGGACTCTGAATCTCTAGGTGGAGGGATAGAGAGGGTTACCCGCATGCCATCGGCAAAGCGGTGGCAAATGACGGGCGGTTTCGCGCATAACCAATGGTTTAGCGGGAGGGCGTGGGCGCCCGCGTCGGAGGCTCAAAAGCGGTCCGCAAGGGGTCGGGCACCGGCGCCCGGGCAAAAACCGCCCGGCGCCGCCCCTGCCTGTGGATAGCTCTGTGGATAACTTGCCGTGGGGGGGGGCTCGGGCGCATGAATCGCCCGGCCCGACGCCTGGAATCAGGCGCCATGGCGCGAAAAAGGCGCCGCCGGGCATGGCTGCCCGTGGCGCCTGTCGCGCGATCCTATGGGGTGGGGTCTAGGCCTGGGCCCCGCCGCCGGCCGGGTGAGGGGCGTCCGGCGGCGGGGTATCGGGCTCGGGCCCCGGCGGCTCGGCCGCCAGTCGGCGGAGCTGGCCCGCGTCCTCGGCCGCGCGCGGCCACTGCCAGGCGCCGAGCTCGCCCTCGAGCGCCAGGCGGATGGCATTGAAATGCAGCACCCCGTAGGCGTGCCGCAGCGCCAGGTCGCGCCGCACCCGGAGATCCTGCCACACCTGGCGCAGCCGCGCCTCGTCCACGCCCAGCACCGCCGCCGCCGCAGACAGCCGCGCGTACGCCCGCTTGTAGGGGTCCTCGGCCAGCCGCTTCGTCACCGCCGCAAAGGTCCGGTCGGCGAGGTCGTCCGCCACCCGCATGCCGAGTGCCAGGCACCAGGCCTGCGCCCCCGCGACCGCGCCATAGGCGGCCGCGACCTCGTCCCTGGCCGGGGCGTCGTCCTCGCCGGCGACGAGCCAGCGCCGGATCGCCCGGCCGAACCGCTGCATCGCCGCCCCCAGATGGCCGCTCGCTCTCCGCTTCTCGTGGACATGCTCCGCCCACGAACGGCCGTTGTCGACGTCCGGCCACTCGATCAGCCCGCCGCAGAAGCGCAGCGGCAGGATGCAGCGCACCCGCCCCCAGGCCTGCTGGAAGCGGTCCGGGCGAACCCGCAGCTTCAGCCTGATGCCCTCGAGCTCGGCTTCGTGCATCTTCGACGTCTGGCGCCCCAGCTTGTGCTCGATCAGCGCCGCCGCGATCTCGCGATCGAGCCCCGGCAGCAGCAGCGCCAGGCTGCTCTCGACCGCCTGGCGGAACCGCGTCGGCAGACCCCGCAGCGCCAGCCGGCGCTCCGGCCGCGCCTTCCCCACGGGCGGGTGGCGGATGTCGACGCTGACGGCACCCACCTCAATGTCCCGCTGCAGCGCGTCGTAAAAATCGGCCGAGCCCCGGCCGAAGACGACCAGGGGCGGCGGGCAGGTGCCGGCGAGCACGTCGGCCTCGCTCACGAGCAGCCGCCTTCGATCAGCAACGGCAGCCGCCATTTCCGGAACACGAGCCCAGCGCCGATGCAGTCGAGGAGCAGCTTCTCGCCGGCGAAGGCGAGAAAGTGCTGGTCCATCGCGAAGAGCGAAACGCCGCTCAGGAGACCGGGCGCGCCCGAGGCCTCCGGCTGCCGTGCATGCGCCAGGGCGAAGCGAGCCGAACGGGCATGCTCGACCTCGTCCGCATAAATCGCTTCCCAGTCATCGCCCGTCATGCCGCCTCCGCCCAGCGATACCAGGCGCAGCCCCGGGCCGCGCAGGCCTGCCGGCGGCTCACGCAGCCGGCCCGGCAGGGCGAGCCGAGATGAAGAGGCCGGCCCGCCGCCCGGAGGCAGGCGGCGGGCCGGCAGTCGGCCGGGTCGCCGGGGAGACTCGGCGCCGGCGCCGGCGGCGGCCCATCCCGACCCGCCGCCGCGGTCCCGCCCGGGCTCAGGCCGCCGCCGGCGGCTCCTCCTCCGAGAACAGCTCGGCGACATAGAGCGCCTGCTGCGCGTCGCGCAGCGCCTCCTTCTCGAGGTGGCGCCGCGCCCACATCACCGCGAGCTCCGCCGAGGTCGCCGCCAGCGCCGCCTCGCGGCTCGCCCCCAGCCCCTCGATCAGCCGCTGCAGATCCAGCCCCGCCTCGGTGATCAGGGCGAGCTGCTCCCGCCGCTCCCGGTCGTCCATGCGACATCCCCAGGGTCATGTGTCGGGCCACCCGCCCGACCGGTCGAAGACGGCGGCGCGCCGCGGCACCAGCCGCTCGCCCTCGGGCGCGGCGCCGAGCTGGCGGAGGATCGCCCCGTCCAGCGCCTTCTGCTGCGCCAGGCCCGCGCGCAGGCTGGCCTCGATCGACCACAGCGCCTGCAGCACCAGGGCCAGGGCCACGACGATGCCCAAGAGCCCGAGCAGCACGGCCAGCTCGAAGACCGTCATGCCGCCCGCCCGTGGCAGGGGCGGCGCACCGTGATGCGCCGCCCCGCCGATTCCCCTAGAACGGAAGCGCCAGCAACCACTCCTGGGGGAACCTCTTGGAGACCCTGCTCGATCTCGCGCGCGCGATCGGAGAATGGATGAGCGCCCTTTACGCGATCGTCGGGGCCGCGGCCGGCATCGCCGGCACCCTCGGCTTCCGCCGCTTCTGGCGCACCGCCCCGCTGGTCTCGCTGCATCATGCGCCCGGCGCCGTCTCGCCCTGGGACCACGAGCTGACCGGCATCGGCGTCGCCATCCGCAACCGCGCCGGCCACGCCCTGGAGCTCGCCGGCGTCGACCTCGTGGCCCCGCGCGGCGCCCGCGTCCTCTCCCTCCTGCCGCCCGAGGCCGACGGGCCGCCGCTCCTGGCACCAGCCAGCCGCGATCGCGTGCCCGAATGGATCGAGCCCGGCCGGACGGGCGAGCTGGTCGCCGTGGTCGGCCCGCTCGCCCCCGGCCGCCGCCATCGCCTCCGCCTGCGGGTCACGGTCCGCCACGAGCGCGGCCTCTTCGGCCGCCGCCGGCCGACCCGGTCGATCACCATCGACATGCCGGAGCGGTTCACGCTCGAGGCCGGCTGATTCCATCACGCGGCCCTCTCGCGGCGCTTCTTCAGCGCCAGGCGGGCGGCCGCCATGCAGCACGCCATGGCGGACGGGCCGGAGCTTCCCCCGGCCCGCCCGATCGGCCACTCTCGGGGTGTTCCACCACGCCAAGAGAGACCGATATGCCCGAACCCCGCGACCGGCACGCCGGCGACCCGCTCGCGCACGCGATCGAGACCAACCTCATGCATGGCCTGCTGCTCCTCGGCTTGCTGCACGAGCACCTCAACCACGCCGCCGACCCCAACTCGGCCAGGCACCGGCTCGCCGACGCCATCCGCCAGGCAGTGCGCCTGCTGGGGCCGATAGAAGACGCCGCCACGCTGCACCGAGCGCAAGCAAAGGCCGAAGCCATGCTCGCCCTCGCCGCGGCGCAGACGCGCCGCCCGGATCGTCCGCACTGACCGCCCAGCGCTCGGGCGGCAAGAAGGCGATCCGAGCCAGCCGCTCGCGCTCGTCCATCACGCCACCTCCGACACGCGGCGCTTCTTCAGCGCGATCCGCGAGGCCGTGACGGGGCGGCGCACCGGGATGCGCCGCCCCTTCGGATCGCCTAGGAAGAGGTCGTCACAACCTTCCGAGACGAGCCGATGCTGGAAGCTCTTTCCACCGCCGGCCTGGCGCTGCTGCGCCTGGTCGCCGAGAGCGTGATCGGAGCCGTCGTGCCGGGCTTTGTCGACTGGGTGCTCAAGCGCGACGAGGCGGGGCTCCCCGTGATCCTCGAGCGCGATTTCTCGCGCCCCGAGACCGCCGCGGGCCAGCCGCCCGCAGCCCATCTCGGCATCACCTTCCGCAACACCGACCGCGCCCGCTGGCAGATCGCCGGCGCCCGGCTGATAGCACCCCGCCGCGCCCGCATCGCCAGCGACTGCCGCCCGGCAGAGGCGGTCACCGGCCAGGACCTGCCGCTCGAGCTCTACCTGAACCCCGGCGCCGAGGCCTGGCACCGCTTCGTCGTCACACTGCCACACGACTGGCGCGGCGGCCGGGTCACCGTGCGGCTCCGCCTGCGCAGCCTCGCCGGCGGCAGAACGCGCAATGCCTGGGCGACCGCCAAGCTCGACTGACAGCCCCATCACGCCACCTCCGACACGCGGCGCTTCTTCAGCGCCAGCCGGGCGGCGGCGAGCATCCGCTCCTCGTCGAACGCGACGCCCGCCTCGCGCGCGGCCCGGGCGACCAGCGGCCAGGCATGGCGCGCCGGGATCGCGCTGCCCGGATGCCGGCCGGGGGCTTCGTCGGCCTTCGGACGGCCCGTGCTCACGGGCACCAGCCCGCCCACCCCGGCGCTGTTTTGGGCGCCCCGCCTCGGCGCTCCTCGCCCGCGACCGGCCTGCGGGCAGCGGGCCGTGGCGGGACGGCACGCTTGGCGCCGTCCCGCCGTCGCCCCTACGATGGTCGTGCAACCCACCATCGGAGGAACCATGGCGACCAAGCCGCCGCCGGAGACCAGCCCCGACCGCGCCACCCTACTGGCGCTCACCTGCATCACCGCCACCCTCGTCGAGCTGCTCGCAGCCAGCGGCCGATTGCGCTTCGCAGACTTCGACACCCTGCTGCGATCCCGCGCCGAGCAGCTGCGCCCGGACCAGCCGCTGGCCGCCACCATCGCCGACGCGCTGCGCGACAGCATCGCCCGCAACCTGGAGGAGGGCATGAAGCGCTCGACTCCGCGAGGATCTGCATAGCGGTCAGGGCGGGCGGCGCCGCCAGCAGCGCCTGCAGCGCCGCCCAGAACCGCGCGTCGGCCTCCGACCACCCCATCACGCCACCTCCGACACGCGGCGGCGCCCGTACTGCACGCTCTCGCGGCGCTTCTTGAGCGCCAGCCGGGCGGCCTCGAGCATCCGCTCCTCGTCGAACGCGACGCCCGCCTCGCGCGCGGCCCGGGCGACCAGCGGCCACGCATGCGCGGGGATCGCCCGGCGGCGCCAGTTGGCCACCGCACGCGCGTTGCCGCCGATGCGCCTAGCTAACGCCGTGGCACCACCGAGTGCGTCGATGAGAGCTTGGTCCTGGTTTTCGGCAGCAACGTCATCCATAGCCGACGCTTTGTCAGATGACGTGACATTCGTCAACCGCCGCTTGAAACGTGACCGCCCAAGGGGCACCAGCAGAATGCCCGCCATGGCAACCGCACCTCGGGATACCCACTGGCTCGATCAAGTCGCCCAACGACTGGCGGCCACGCGCGAAGCGCTCGGCTTGACCCAAGAAGACCTTTCTCGCGAGCTGAACGTCAGCCGATCCGCGATCGGCAACTGGGAAACCGGCCGCACGCTGCCAGACGTCGCCGCAATGGGCAGGCTCGCAGACCGCCACAGGGTCACGCTAGACTGGATTTATCGTGGAGACCCCTCGGGCCTCACGCTGGAACTCGCACGGCGCGTGCTTGGACAATCCACCCCTTTTCCCGCCGGTAGCCCCGACCGCAACCGACAGTCGGCCTGACCTGTTCGCCACGCTCTGTCACATCATGCAACATTTTGCGCTTGCAGGCGGTCACATGACGTGACACTCTTGCCCCCGTCACAACAGACGGGAGCTACCGATGCCGATTTCTCGGAACGCTTTGGAGGCGCTGGACAGCGTCGACGCCCTTGTCCGGGCTTATGCGCTGCCGGACCCGGCCTGCGCCGAGCTCGACGCGCTCGACGACGGCGAGGCCTGCCGCCAGCTGATCCCCGACGACCTGGCCGCCCCCGACCTGGCCGGCGGGCAGCTCCCGGCCGAGGGGCTGGGGGCGGAGCTGCTGCGCGACGAGCCGGCCTGCCCGGACATCTCGGCGGCGACGCGCCGCCTGTTCGTGCAGCGCCTGCTCGACGGCGAGCCGGCGGTCAAGGTCCTGGCCGCCGCCGGCGCCGAGGGGCTCGACCCGCTCGAGGTCGCCAACGCCGCCCTCGACGCCATGGCCGCCAACCGCCGCTTCTGGCGCCGCCGCACCGCGCCGCTGCGGCTGGCGCGCCCGGAGGTCGTCCGGTGAGCGGCCTAGCCCGCCGCCATCAGGCGCCAGACCAGCGCCAGATGCGCCGCCAGCATCACCGCCACGCCGGCCATCGTCTTCCAGTGGCTCGCCGCGATCTCCTGACGGATCAGCGCCGTCTCGCTGTGCAGCTCGTGCCGCAGCAACGCCATGTCGGCCTTCGTCGCCAGCTCGGCAAGCTGGCCCTGCTGCACCTCGCGCAGGCCCTCGGCCAGGACCTCGGCGCGCTCGTCCTCGGACTTGGCCTCGCGCCAGCGCTTGGCGATCTTCAGCGTGTCGATCGTCGTGGCCATGCACTAGCCCGCCGTCATCAGCCGCACGCCGGCGAGGATCAGCCCGACCTGGCCGAGCAGCAGCACGACCAGCCATTTGAGCATGGCGTTCTGCGCCGCCTCGATCTTCCCCTCGAGCCGCGCCTCGACCAGGGTCAGGTCGTTCTTCGTCGCCAGCTCGCCGAGCTGCAGCTGCTGCAGCTCGCGCAGGCTGGCCGCCAGCACCTCGGCGCGCTCCTCCTCGGTCTGCGCCGCGCGCCAGCTCTTGGCGATCTTCAGCGTGTCGATGGTCGTGGCCATGGCGGCCCCTTCGCCCGGGTCGGACATCCTGTCCGTCAATATGACCACTCCGCCGCCCGGTCACAAGCCGTGACGGCGGCACCCTGGGGAGCCCGGCCATGACCGCCCGCCGCTGGCTGGTCCGCCTCGGCGAGGTCCTCGAGGACCGCCTGATCGAGGTCACCGCCCCCGACGCCCAGACCGCCGCCGAGCAGGCGGCCGAGCTCTGGGACCACCGCGATCTCCGCCTCCTGCGCCAGCGCGGCTCGCTCGCCGCCACGGTGATCGTCCCGGACACCGGCGACGCCGTCGCCTTCACCGTCCGCGCCTCGGCCGTGCCGGTCTACACCGCCCACCTGGAGGTCGCCCGATGACCGTGACCCGCGCCCTGGCCGCCGGCCTGCTCGTGGCCCTCGTCGCCGCGAGCTGGGCCACCCTCGCCCTCTACGTCCTGGCGGGAGGCCTGCCATGAGCACGCCGGCGGGCGTCCGGGCGCGGCAGCTGGCCGAGCGCAAGGCGGCCACCCGGCTGCCCGACAGGGCGGCCGAGCACATGCGCAGGGTCGGCTTCAAGCTCAAGGGGCGGACGCTGGTCGAGCTCGGCTGGAGCCTCGACCTCGAGCTGGCGCACCCCGGCGACCCCATCGTCGCCGTCACCGGCGAGAAGAGCCCCGAAAGCCGGCTCTACGCCCCCGCCTCGTGGCTTCAGAAAGGGGGGGGGGCGCTAGGCCATGAGCACGCCTGACGATCCCGCCCGGCGCTCGAGGCCGCCCTGCGACTGCGCCTACTGCGCCATGGGCCGCCTGGTCGCCGAGCGACTGAAGCAGCGCGACCCGGCCAACAAGGACGTGCTGGCGGAGGTCTGCCTGGCTTTGGGCTTCCTCCAGGCCGACATCGCCGACGCCGCGCCGGACGAGGCGACGCGCGGCGCGATCACCAGAATGATCGCCAGGGGCGCGGCAGAGCGTGGCCGCCAGCACGCCGAGCGGCGGACCCGCGGCCATGCCTGCCAGAGCACGGTCCATTGACCGCCCCGGCCCCGACCTCCGATCCGGCCCTGCAGCTGCGCCGCGCCTGGCGCATGCTCCGCCGCGCCGCCCTCACCCGCGGCCGCCTCCGCCGCCTGTCCACCCCCCCCCACCCCATTCGGGAGACGTTCCGTGAACACCCGGATCAAGCTGCCGGCGCGGCTGCTGCGCCGCGCCCTGAAGGTCGAGCCGCTGATCGGCGGCCTCCTGACGGCGACCTATGTCGACATCCCGCTGCCTGCCCCACCTGCGGCGCCGAGGACTGGTATCGCAGCCGCGCCCGCGCCGGCCTCTACCGCTGCCGCGCCTGCGGCACCGAGCTCCGCAACCTGCCCCGAGAAGGATGACCGATGAGCACCAATGCGACAGCCGACCGGCTCAAGAGCTTCGTCGAGCGCCTCGAGCGGCTCGAGGAAGAGCGCCTCGATATCGTCGAGCAGGCACGCGAGGTGCTGAGCGAAGCCAAGGGCGAGGGCTTCGACGTGGCGATCATCCGCCAGCTCTTGCGGCTGCGGAAGATGAAGCCGCACGACCGGGCCGAGCAGGAGGAGCTGCTCGAGGCTTACAAGGCCGCGATAGGGATGGCGTGAGATGACCACCGAGAAGCCGCACAACATCACCATCAAGGTGAAGCCGCCGCAGATCGGCGTCCTGCAGCTCTTCGTCCTGGTCGAGGAGCTGGCCAGGGGGCACTCCAACCACCACAGCGCGCACAAGTCGCGCGAGGTCTGCCTCGACCACGGGCTCTCCGCCCTCTCGCCCTCGACCGTCATCAAGCACTGGCTCGCGCCGGCGCAGGCCCAGGCCGCGGCCGTCCAGAAGACCCGCGACGAGGCCTACCGCCGGGAGATCGCGCGCCGCGTCGCCGTCGAGCGTGGCTGGCTCGCCGCCGGGGGGCCGTCATGACCGACCTGCTCGTCTGGGGCCTGCTGGCGATCGCCTGGTTCGCCGTCTTCGTCGCGATCTTCGTCGGCATGCTCGACGAGCCGGGCCCGCCGCCCTTCCTCGACCGGGAGCGGGCCGATGACGACTAGCGGCCTTTTCGAGACGCCCTGGACGCTCGACGACCTGGCCGCGCGCTGGAGTGTGTCGCCCCGCACTTTGCGCGACCAGTGCCGGAGCGGCGTGCTACCGGCGTTTCGGGTGGGGCAGGCGTGGAGGGTCCCGGCATGGGCGGTGCGGCAGATCGAGACGTGCGGCTCCGCCTCTACCGCGGCACCTGGTGCGCCGTCTGGCACGAGCCCGGCCGCGGCACCTGCCGCCGCAGCCTCCGCACCAAGGATCGTGATGCTGCCCTCCGGGCGCTGATCGACTTCAGGCGCGCCCTGGCCCGGCCGCCGGCCGAGACCGTTGCCGGCATCATGGCCGCCTACCTCGCCGAGAAGGATGAGACCGCCCGGGCCCCGCGCCGCCTGCGCGAGGCCTGGGCGGCCCTGGCACCGATGGCCGCCGCGCTCCGCCCCGACCAGATCGACCGCGCCTGGTGCCGCGCCTACGTCGCCGCCAGGAGCGTGCAGGGCGCAGGCCCGGGCACCATCGGCGCCCGCCGGGGCGCAGGCCCCGGCACCATTGCAAAGGAGCTCGGCACGCTGCGCGCCGGCCTGCGCTGGCACGACCCCCGCACCCCGGCCGTGGTCGAGCTGCCCCCGGCGCCGCCGCCCCGCGACCGCCACCTCGGCCGCGCCGAGGCCAGGGCGCTGATCGAGGCCAGCGCGACGCCGCACATCCGCCTCTTCGTCGTCCTGGCGCTCACCACCGCCGCCAGGAAGGGCGCCATCCTCGAGCTCACCTGGGACCGCGTCGACCTCGACCGCGGCATCGTCCGGCTCGCATCGGCAGGCGAGGGCGGCAGGAAGGGCCGCGCCACGGTCCCGCTCCACGACCTCGCCCGACCCCACCTCCTCGAGGCCAGGCGCGGCGCCGTCACCGCCCACGTCATCGAGCACGGCGGCCGCCCGCTCACCAGCATCCGCAAGGGCTTCGAGAACGCCTGCGCCCGGGCCGGCCTCGAGGGCGTGACCCCCCACGTCCTCCGCCACACCGCCGCCGTCTGGATGGCCGAGGCCGGCATCCCCATGGCCGAGATCGCCCAGTATCTCGGGCATTCAGACGACAGGGTCACGCAGCGCGTGTACAGCAGGTACTCACCGGAATACCTCCGCAAGGCCGCAGCCGCGATTCGCTGGTAGACGGCGCGGGCAGACGGTGCGCCCCGGTTCATCCGCACCGACTGAACCGGCCACCCCCACCGAAACCGCCCGAAACGGCCCGAACGAACGGCGTGCCGCGCCAGCCTTTCCGCCCCTCGCCGCCCGACGCCACGTCTTCGGGAGGCGGGGGTCGCAGGTTCAAATCCTGCCACTCCGACCAGCCATCTGCCTGCCCATCGCCGTCTTCTTGCTCAGAGCCGCGCCCTGGCGGCTCTGGACGCCGTGCGTCCGCCACGCCACTCTGGCGCCGGGGCGTCCGCGCGAGCGGACCAACGAACGGCATCGATGCCGACGGGGAAGGAGACATGTGCAAGCTGGCGACCGCGCTGGCGGCCTCGCTCGCAGCGACGGCTGCCGCGGCCGGGCCGCTGGACGACTGCGTCGACATCAATGCCGACGACCGGGCGCGGCTGGGCACGATCGTGCACATCGACGACGCGCGGGCCGCTGCCATCGAGGCGGGCCGGCCGTGGCCGAGCGTTGCGGCGCTGACCGGCGTGCACGGCATCGGCCCGGCTCGACTGCGCGCTATCGAGGCGGAGGGCCTCGCCTGCGTCGGCCGACGCGCGGCGGCCGGGCCGCGCGAGCGCCTCACTGGTACCGCCAGAGTGCTCGATGCCGATACCTTCGTCGTTGCCGGCACGCGGGTCCGGTTGATCGGGATCGATGCGCCGGAAGGTGGTCAGCCGTGCCAGCTCGAGGACCGCGACTGGGCGTGCGGTGCCGCTGCGACGAGGGCGGTCGAAAGCCTGGTCGGCACGGTGCCGGTCGCCTGCGAGGTCTACGGCCGCGATCGCTGGGACCGGGTGCTCGCCGTCTGCTACCAGGACGGTGTCGACCTCAACGCCGAGATCGTGCGCCAGGGCTGGGCACTCGCCTGGTATCCCGAGGGCCACGCTATCGCCGGCCCTCGCTACGACGAGGTGCAGCGGGAGGCCGAGCTCAAGGCCGCCGGGATCTGGCAGGGCGCGTTTCTCGATCCCTGGGCCTGGCGCCGACGGGCGAACTGAAGGTAGTGGAGGGATGCGCTGGCTCGATTGGCTGCCGTTTGGCCGGGTGCCGGAGATGAGTCCGGAGGATCTGCTCCGCTGCCTCGGCGAGTCCGACCCGCCGCTCGTCGTCGACGTGCGCACGGCGCTCGAGTTCCGTGCGGGACATATTGCTGCAGCACGACACGTGCCGTTGCCGACGCTCGCTGCAGCCATCCCGTCGATCGCCCACTCTGCTCCAACCGCCGTCGTGGCTGTCTGCAAGACCGCGCATCGTTCGATCCCGGCCGTGCGCATGCTGCAGCAGGCGGGCCTGACCGCGGTGCAGCTCGCCGGCGGCATGGATCGCTGGCGGCGGTGCGCGCTGCCCATCGCTAGAGGAGAGCCGACGTGACCCTGCAACTGCTCTACTTCGCCAACCCGATGTGCTCCTGGTGCTGGGGCTTTCAGCCGGTGGTCCACGCCCTGGTCGAGCGTGGCTTTCCGATCACCGTGGCGCTGGGCTCGCTCGGCGCCGATCGCGCCCGCCCGATGCGCGACATCGACAAGGCGACCGTGCGCGAGCATTGGGAGCACGTCCAAGAGCGCACCGGACAACCGTTCGACTTCGGCTTCTTTGCGCGCGATGGCTTCGTCTACGACACCGCTCCGCCGTGCCGTGCGATCGCCGTGGTCCGCAGCCGCTACCCGGCCCTCGCCCTGCCGTTCGTCGGCCGCCTGCAGGAGCGCTTCTATGCGATGGGGCAGGATATGACCGACCCGGTCGTGCTGCGCGAGGCAGCGGGCGAGTTCGGCGTCGAAGCGGATCACTTCGACGCTGTCTTCAACGATCCGACGACCGCCGCCGAGGTCGCCGCCGAGTGGCAGCAGACCGCAAGACTGGGCGTGACCGGCTATCCGACCCTGTTGGCGTTGCGGCCGGGCAAGCCCGAGGTCATCACCATTGGCTGGCGCCCGCTGGCCCAGGTCCTGGCCAGCATCGAGCCATTCGAGGAGAGCCCGCCGGCGCCCCGCGCATAACCCAAGCGCGCGCGGCCCGGCCCGGTTGCGCAGAAATCGGCTATCGATACCTCTGCTCGGCGTCTACGCTGGTTGGGGTGAGACATACCGAGGATCCGGAGCGGTCGATGCGGCGATTGGTTTGCCTGTTGGGTCTTGTCATGCTCCATGCGGCCAGTGCTGCCGCTCAGGACGACACTCCAGCGCAGGAGGCACCGACCCCGGCGGTAACCGTGGTGTCGATCGAGGCCACGGACGTCACCCCCACGATGTCGTTCACCGGCCGCATCGAGGCCGTCGACAAGGTCGAGCTGATCGCCCGTGTGGAGGGCTTCCTGGAGGCGCGGCCGTTCACCGAGGGCAGCATCGTCGAGGCAGGTGACCTGCTGTTTGCCATCGAGAAGGGTCCCTACGAGGCCCGCATCGGCGAGGTCGACGGCGATATCGCTGCGGCCCAGGCCGAACTGACCCTGGCACAGCTCGAGGTCGATCGGCAAACCACCCTGGTCCAGCGCCAGGCCGCGGCCCAGGCGGTCCTGGACCAGGCGACGGCGTTCGCCGGCAAGGCCGAGGCCGAACTCCTGCGGGCTCGATCGTCGCGCGCCCGGGCCGAGCTCGACCTTTCCTACACCGACATCAGGGCACCGTTCACCGGGCGGATCGGCCGCTCCGCCGTCTCGGTCGGCGACTTCCTCTCCCCTGCCACCGGCACCCTGGCCACCCTGGTGAGCCAGGATCCGATGTACGTCGCCTTTCCGGTCACCCAGCGCGAACTACTCGACGTTCGCCGCCAGGCGGCCGAGGCGGGCTTCGACCAGACGGCCATCACGATCAAGGTTCGACTGAGCGACGGCACGATCTTCGACGAGGTGGGAACGCTGAACTTCGTCGACGTCCAGGTCGATCCGGGCACCGATACGGTGGCGGTGCGCGCCCAGATCGCCAATCCGAACGCAACGCTGATCGATCAGCAACTCGTCACCGCCATGGTCGAGATCGCAGCGCCGGAGCAGGCCTTGCTGGTGCCGCAACAGGCGACCCTGGTCGACCAGGGCGGCCGCTTCGTGCTCGTCGTCGGCGACGACAACGCCGTCGAGCAGCGGCCAATCACCGTCGGCCGGACGATCGGCGGCAACTTTGTCGTGACCGACGGCCTGGCGGAAGGTGAGCGGGTCATCACCGAGGGCATCCAGCGCGTCCGCCCCGGCATGGTCGTCGACCCCGCTCCGGCCGCGGGAAGCTGAGCCGATGATTTCCGCCGTTTTCGTCGACCGGCCACGGCTGGCGATGGTCATCTCGATCGTCATCACGCTGGCGGGCCTGATCGCCATGCAGGCGATCCCGACCGCGCAGTTTCCGGACATCGTGCCGCCACAGGTCTCGGTCCAGACCAGCTTTCCCGGCGCCAGCGCGGATGTCGTCGAAGCGACCGTGGCGCAGCCGATCGAGTCCAAGGTCGTCGGCGTCGAGGACATGCTCTACATGAAGTCGTCGAGCGGCAGCGACGGCAGCTACAACCTGACGGTCAGCTTCCGGGTCGGCAGCGATCCCGACATCAACACGGTGAACGTTCAGAACCGGGTGCAGCAGGCGCTTTCGCAGCTGCCCGAGGAAGTGCAGCGGCAGGGGGTCACGACCAAGAAGAAGTCGTCGGCCTTCCTGCAGATGGTCAGCCTCTATTCACCCGATCAGAGTCGCGACGCGCTCTATCTTTCGAACTACGCCACCATCAACATCATCGACCAGGTCAAGCAGATCCCCGGCGTCGGCGACGCCTATCTGTTCGCCAGCCTCGACTACGCGATGCGGGTCTGGATCGACGTCGAGCGACTGGCGCTGCTCGGCTTGTCGGCCAATGACCTCAGCCAGGCCATCCGCGCGCAGAACGTGCAGGCCGCAGCCGGCCGCATCGGTGCCCAGCCGATGGCCGATGCCGAGCTCCAGCTCAACATCCAGGCGCAGGGCCGGCTCACCGACGTCGCGGAATTCGAGAACATCGTCGTGCGCGCCAACCCGGACGGCTCCTTCGTGCGGGTTCGGGACGTCGCCCGGGTCGAGCTCGGTGCCCGCACATCCGATGTCCTGAGCCGGTTCAACGGCGGCGACGGTGCCGTCATCGCCATTCAGCAGTTGCCCGGCTCGAACGCCATCGCCACGGCGGAAGGCGTGCGCGAGCTGCTCCACAATCTGAGCGAGCGCTTCCCCCCGGGCATCGCCTACCAGATCCCCTATGACACCACGCGCTTCGTCGAGGCGAGCATCGAGGAGGTGGTCCACACCCTGATCGAGGCCTTCGTCCTCGTCATCATCGTGGTCTTCCTCTTCCTCGGCAACGCACGGGCCACGCTGATCCCGCTCATCGCCGTGCCCGTGGCCCTGATCGGCACCTTCGCCGTGATGCTGGCGCTCGGCTTTTCGGCCAACACGGTCTCGCTTCTGGCGCTGGTGCTGGCCATCGGCATCGTCGTCGACGACGCGATCGTCGTCGTCGAGGCGGTCGAGGCCAAGCTCGAGGCCAAGCCGGAGCTCTCGGTCGCCGACGCCACCAAGGAGGCGATGGGCGAGATCACCGCCCCGATCATCGCCATCACGCTCGTGCTGCTCTCGGTGTTCGTCCCGGTCGCGTTCATCCCGGGCATCTCGGGCCAGCTCTACCAGCAGTTCGCCGTGGCCGTCTCGGTCTCCATGGTGATCTCGGCGATCAACGCGCTGACCCTCTCGCCGGCCCTTTGCGCCGTGCTGCTCAAGCACAGCCACGGCCCCAAGCGCGGGCCGATGCGCTACGTCCTGGCGACCATCGATCGCTTCCGCGACGGCTATGCGGCGATCGTCGCGAAGCTCGTCCGGGTCGCCGTCATCAGCCTCATCCTCCTGGCCGGCTTCGTCTTCGGCACCGGCTGGCTTGCCACTCAGGTGCCGACCGGCTTCCTCCCCGACGAGGACCAGGGCGTCATCTTCGTCGAGGTGCAGCTCCCCGAGGGTGCCGCCGTCAACCGGTCGCTCGCCGCCGTCGAGAAGGTCGAGGCGGTGCTCAAGGAGAAGCCCGGGGTCGTCAGCGTCACCTCCGTCGTCGGCTACAGCTTCATCGACGGCCTCGCCAAGTCGAGCTCGGCCTTCATCGTCGTGACGCTGGCCGATTTCGCCGAGCGGACGACGCCCGAGACCCGGGCGCAGGGCCTCATCGCCTCGCTGCGGCGGGAGTTCGTGGGTTTTCGTGAAGCCGTCGTCATCCCCTTCAACCTGCCGCCGATCCTCGGGCTGGGCACCGGGGCCGGCTTCGAGTTCCAGCTGCTCGACCTGCAGGGCGGCACGTCGGGCGACCTTGCGGCGACCGCCAACGGCCTGATCCTCGCCGCCAACCAGGACGAGCGCCTGGGCGCGGTCTACACCACCTTCGCCGCCGCCACGCCGCAGCTCTTCTTGGACATAGACCGCGAGCGGGCGCAGACGCTGGGCATCAACCTGGGCGACGTCTTCAACGCCCTGCAGTCGACGCTCGGCGGCTTCTATGTCAACGATTTCAACCTTTTCGGCCGCACGTGGCAGGTCTTGATCCAGGGCGACGAGGCGGATCGGGCGGCGGTCGAGGACATTTACCTGATCAACGTCAGGAACGCGCAAGGTCAGATGGTGCCGCTCCGCGCCATCCTGGAGCCGCGGCTGATTCTCGGGCCGCAGTTCATCCTGCGCTACAACAACTTCCGCAGCATCACCATCGCTGGCCAGGCGGCCGCCGGCCGCAGCTCCGGCGAGGCCATTGCCGCGATGGAGGAGGTGGCGGCGAGCACCTTGCCGGAGGGCTACAGCTTCGCCTGGACCGGCACCGCCCTGCAGGAGAAGGAGGCGGCAGGCCAGACCGGCATCATCCTGGGCCTCGCGGTGCTCTTCGCCTTTCTCTTCCTGGTCGGCCTCTACGAGAGCTGGACTATTCCCGTACCCGTCCTGCTCTCGGTCACGGTCGGCATTTTCGGTGCCTTGCTGGGGCTTTGGATCGCCTCGCTCGACAACAACATCTACGCGCAGATCGGCATCGTCGTGCTGATCGCCCTGGCCGCGAAGAACGGCATTCTCATCGTCGAGTTCGCCAAGATGCGGCGCGAAGAGGGCCATTCGATCACGGAGGCCGCGGTGATGGGCTCGCGCGAGCGGTTCCGGGCGGTGATGATGACGAGCTTCGCCTTCATCGCCGGCCTGTTCCCGCTGGTGACGGCCACCGGGGCCGGCGAGCTCAGCCGTCGCGGCGTCGGTACCGCCGTCTTCGCCGGCATGATCGCCGCGGCCGTGGTCGGCATCTTCATGATCCCCACCCTCTACACGGTCTTCCAGTGGGGCCGCGAGAAGGCCAAGGGGCTGCTGGGCGGCAAGCCCAAGCCCGGGACCGGGGTCGAGAAGCCGGCAGGGGCGGTGGAGAAGGCGGCGGAGTAGACGGCCGCCGCCGGCTCCCGCTCGTCAAGCGACGGCCTCGGCCGGGCGGGCCCGTCGGTGCCGGGCCAGGAGCTCGCGGGCGATCTGGACGACGTTGAGGGCGATGAAGAAGAGGTTCCAGCCGATCGCCTGCCACAGCGGCTCGGGCTGGCCGTAGAAGTAGCAGGCGAGGCAGCTCGCGGCGACGACGCTGAGCGCCCTGAGGCGGAGCACGTCGTTCATGAAGTAGCAGGCGACGTAGAGCAGGTTGGCGGCGAGGATCAAGCTGTCCATGGCTCGGTCTCCGTTCTGCGACGCGCCGGCGCGAAACCGTGCGTCCGTTCCCGAGCCCTCAGCCTAGGGATGCGGGGCCGACCGGCGCAGATCGGGAAGTCACCGGAACGGTCCTTTCGTGCCACGATTGGCCATCACCGATCGGTCAGGCCACCGCGGCCTTCGCCCGGTCCAGAAGCCCGCCCGCGGCGGCGGCGAGCGGCTGGAACATCCGGCGGTACTGGCCGGGCGTGAGCCCGGTGCCGCGCTTGAACAGGCGACGGAAGAAGGCCGGGTTCTCGTAGCCGACCTCGGTGGCGATCTCGTCGCCGGGGAGGTCGCCCGTTTCCAGGAGCCGCTTGGCCTCCTCGATGCGCAGGTTCTGGACGTGGTCGATGAGGGTGCTGCCCGTGGCCGCCTTGAAGCGTCGCTTGAGCGAGCGTTCGGCAACGCCGGCAACGCCGGCCACGGCCGCCACCACGTGCGGCTCGCGGAAGTGCTCGGCCAGCCAGGCCTCGGCGCGGCGCACGGCAGCGTCGGCGTGTGGCTGGCGACGCACCAGCGTCGCATAGGGCAGCTGGCCCTCGGCGTGCCATTTCAGGAGGTAGACCTTGGCGATCCTGAGCGTCTCGCCCGGGCTGCAATGCCGGGCGATGATGTGGATCGCGAGGTCGTGCCACGAGGTCGTGCCGCCGGCGGTGACGATGCGACCGGAGGGATCGGCGAAGCAGAGGCTGGGCTCGGGATGGAACCGGACGCCGGGATGGTGCCGGCGAAAGAGGTCGGCATAGGCCCAGTGCGAGGTGACATCGCGGCCCTGCAGCAGGCCGGTCGCCGCCAGCAGGATGGCGCCGGTGCAGGCCGAGTAGATGGTGCTGCCCGACCGATGCCGACGCCGGATCCAATCCTGCAGCTCCGGGTAGCGTCCGTGCATCGCGTCGTCGGGTGCGAGCCACAGCTCGGGCAGGATCACGATCGGCGCCGCCGGATCGTCGCCGACGGCGAGGTCCGGCCGGACGGGAATGTGGTTGCCGCAGGTGAACGGTTGCAGCGACGGGCCGACGATGCGAGGCCGGATGAGGCCGCGGCCCGGCGCCTCGCCGACCAGTGTCCGCCAAAGCGTGCCGGTCGCCGCCAGCACGTCCACCATGCCGTAGAGTGCCGAGCCCGTGGTCTCGGGCAGGGCCACGATCAGGGCCTCGATGCCGTCCCGCTCCATGCCTTGCCTCCCGCGCAGCCCGCCCGTCGCGGCCCGGTGTGCCGCAGACGGGTGATTGACAGTGACGGTGCGCCGCCTGTAAGAGACCGCATCTCGCGCGGGGTAGCGCGGGCGCATGCTCGTGCGCCGTTGTCCCGCCCCATCCCGGATCGGTTCATCTCGATGTACGCAGTGATCAAGACAGGCGGCAAGCAGTACCGCGTCGCCAAGGACCAGTACCTCAAGATCGAGAAGCTGGAGGCCGAGGTCGGCAGCACGGTCGATTTCGACCAGGTGCTGCTCGTCGGCGGCGACGGTGCGGAGCCCAGGGTGGGCACGCCGCTGCTCGACGGGGCCAAGGTCACGGCCGAGGTGGTCGAGCAGACCCGCGGGCCGAAGATCGTCATCTTCAAGAAGCGCCGGCGCAAGAACTTCCGCCGCAAGACCGGCCACCGCCAGTACATCACCGTGGTCAAGATCGCCGCCATCGCGGCGTGATGCCGGCGGCCTGACAGGCAAGGTTTCGAGGAGCATCCCATGGCACACAAGAAGGCAGGCGGCAGCTCGCGCAACGGCCGCGATTCGGCCGGCAAGCGGCTGGGCGTCAAGAAGTTCGGCGGCGAGCACGTCATCCCGGGCAACATCATCGTCCGCCAGCGCGGCACCAAGGTGCATCCCGGCAACGGTGTCGGCCTCGGCCGCGACTTCACCATCTTCGCGGTGGTCGAGGGTCAGGTGACCTTCAAGAAGCGCGGCGATCGCCAATACGTCCACGTGGTGCCGCCGGTGGCCGAAGCCGCCGAGTAGGGCCCAGCCACGACCAGCGGCCGGCTTGCCGGCCGGCAGCGGAGGGAAAGGCCCCGGCCTTTCCCTCTTTTGTTTGGCACGTTCCCATGCGTTTTCTCGATTCCGCCAAGGTGTTCATCAAGTCCGGCGACGGCGGCAATGGCTGCGTCTCGTTCCGCCGCGAGAAGT
>CAYWSB010000051.1:0-33540 GCA_964460465.1 uncultured Geminicoccaceae bacterium
CAACTTCGCAGATCACGCAGAGCAGCAGAAGGCGGCCCTCGGCGGCCGGTTACCGTTCACCGCCCCATAAGCAACGCTTATGGCCTTTCATGTGCAGGCCCATGAACCCGCCTTCAATGGCGCATATAGCGGCGCATTTCCGCTCGGGTTGTGCCGCTATACGCGCCATCGACCCTTCCGATGCACCGCTATATGCGCCATTTGTCATAATCTTCGCCGCTATACGCGCCATAAGCGTTGCTTATGGCGCATCGGATGCGCGTTTTCGGCCGATTCACGACGAACGAACCCGCGAACAAACCCAAGAATCGACGAACGAACCCGGCGCCCGGGTTCAAAACGGGCGGAATTCGACGAACGAACCCGGGAGCCTGCGAACGAACCCGGGCTGACAGGATGTCGCACCCTGGGCCGGGATGCCGCGCCGCTGCTGGGTTTCCGGCTTGCGGCAATGCCGCGGGGCAGCAGCTTCGCCGTGCGCTTGAACCCGAGATGCCGAATCCGCCGAACGACCCCGCGGGCGGCGGTTGACGGCAGGGCCGTTCTAGGCTATTATTCTTAGAGTATCGCTTGCGTGGTCAGCTCTTGAGCGCCGTGTTGTCCGGATCGTAGGGGCTTTCGGCGATGATCCGGGCGGGGCGCAGCTCGCCCAGGATGCGGACTTGGCACGCCCGGCCGATCTCGGCGAAGGCGCTTTTGACGTAGCCGAGCATCAGCGACTTCTGGACATGGTGGCCGTAGCCGCCGGCGGTGCCGCGGCCGATCACCTCGCCGTCGATCAGGACCGGCTCGTTGCCGAAGGGGTCGGCGTCGTCCGCCTCGATCGCGATGGTGCAGAAGCGGTTGGGGACGCCGGCCTCGCGCTGCCGCAGGAGGGCGTCCCGGCCGGTGAACGGCCCCTTGTCCAGCCGGACGAAGCGCTCGAGCCCGGCCTCGAGCACCGAGTTCTCGGCGTTGAGGTCGGTGCCCCAGAGCCGGTAGGACTTCTCCAGGCGCATGGAATCCATGGCCCGGATGCCGACCTGGGCGATGCCGAGCTCGGCCCCGGCGGCGAGCAGCGCCTCGTGGAGGTGGAGCTGGTACTCGATCGGGTGGTGCAGCTCCCAGCCCAGCGAGCCCACGAAGTTGACCCGCAGAGCGAGGACGGCGGGGCAGAAGCCGACCGGGATCTCCTGCACCGTGAGCCAGGGAAAGGCCGCATTCGAGACGTCCGCATCGGCGAGCTTGGCCAGGACCCGCCGGGCATCGGGCCCGGCCAGCACGAAGACGCCGTAGCGGGTGGTGACGTCCTGGAGGATCACCGAGCCGTTCCGCGGCAGGCTCTTGGTCAGGAAGTCCCAGTCGTAGTCGTGCGCCGCCCCCGGCCCGACGAGGTAGAACCGCTCGCCCCAGAGGCCGTCCGGGAGGCGCGCGATGGTGAACTCCGAGCGCACCGAGCCCGAGGGGTTGAGCGCGTGGCAGAGGTTGATCCGGCCGACCGCCCTGGGGATGGCGTTGGCGACCATGCCATCGAGCCAGGCCCGGGCACCCGGCCCCTCGACCGTGTACTTCGCGAAGGAGGAGAGCTCCAGGAGCCCGACCCGCTCGCGCATCGCCCGGACCTCGGCCGCGACGTGCGGGAACCAGTTGGAGCGGCGGAACGAGTAGACGTCCCGGGGCTCGACACCAGGGGGTGCGAACCAGTTGGGCCGCTCCCAGCCGAAGCGCTGGCCGAAGACGGCACCCGCCGCCTTCAGCCGCTCGTAGACCGGCGGCGCCTTGGCCGGGCGGCAGGCCGGCCGCTCCTCCATCGGGTAGTGGTTGACGAAGACGTGGCTGTAGGCCTCCTCGTTCTTCAGCCTCGCGAAGTGCTTCGACACCACGCCGAAGCGCCGCGGATCGACGCCGGTCAGGTCGACCGTGGGCTCGCCGTCGACGATCCAGTTGGCGAGCTGCCAGCCCGCCCCCCCGGCGGCGGTGACGCCGAAGCTGTGGCCCTCCGAGACCCAGAAGTTGGGCAGGCCGAAGGCCGGGCCGACCATCGGGTTGCCGTCCGGCGTGTAGGCGATCGGGCCGTTAACGATGTCCTTGATCCCCGCCTGCGCGAAGGACGGCACCCGGTTCATGCAGGCCTCGACATGCGGCATCAGCCGGTCGAGATCGCCCGGGAAGAGATCCTTCTCGAAGGTCGGCGGCACGCCGTGGACGAAGCAGGCAGGGGCCCCCTTCTCGTAGGGCCCGAGGATCCAGCCCAGCCGCTCCTCGCGCAGGTAATAGGACTGGTCGCTCTCGCGCAGGATCGGCAGCTCGGCGTGGCCCTCGGCGCGATAGGCCTTGAGCGCCGGGTCGACGTCGGTGACGATGTACTGGTGCTCGACCGGGATGACCGGGATCTCGAGCCCGACCATCCGCGCCGTGGTGCGGGCGTAGTTGCCGGTGGCGGAGACCACGTGCTCGCAGCGGATGTCGCCCGCCGTGGTCTTGACCAGCCATTCGTTGGCGTTGCGCTCGATGCCGGTGACCGCCACGCGCTGCACGATCTCGGCCCCCTTCTGGCGGGCCCCCTTGGCCAGCGCCATGGTGACGTCCACGGGCGCGATGTGGCCGTCGGTCGGATGCCAAAGGGCACCGACCAGCCCCGCCGTGTTCACCAGGGGCCAGAGCTTCCTGATCTCCTCGACCCCGATCAGGTGGCACTCCACACCGATCGTCTCGGCCGTGCACTGGTAGTTGCGGTACTCGTCCATGCGGTCGCGGTTGGTGGCCAGCCGGAGATTGCCCGTGGGATGGAAGCCCACCGCCTGGCCGGTCTCGGTCTCGAGCCGCTGGTAGAGCGCAACCGAATACTGGTGCAGCTGGCCCACCGAATAGGACATGTTGAAGAGCGGCAGGAGACCGGCCGCGTGCCAGGTCGACCCGGCCGTGAGCTCGGTCCGCTCGAGCAGCACGCAATCGGTCCAGCCCTTCTCGGCCAGGTGATAGAGGGTCGAGACCCCGACCACGCCGCCACCGATCACCACCACCCTTGCCGTCGTCCGCATCGCCATGGCCCTCGCTCACCACCTCGCCGGTGCCCGAGGCACCGCCGGCATCACGCCCGGCACCACGGCTCCTCGCCGGATGTACCAAGCGTCGGGAGCATGCGGGCGCGGCGAGGCGACAGCGACGATCCCGAGAGCGACAAAGCCCGCGGCCAAGCGAGGCCGCTGGCGGCTTGGCAGCGCCGGCGGGGCGGCGCATAACCGGCGCTACACTCGCTTGCTGTTGGGCCACGCTGATGTTCGAGCTCGTGCATCGTCCGTCACTCCGCCTCGCCACGGCCGCCGTGCTCGCACTCTGGCTCGCTGCTCCAGCCGCCGCCACGACGGTCGAGATCGAGAGCCGGATCGTGGCTGTCACCGTGCAGCTCGACCGGGCCGAGGTCGTGCGCCGGGCCACGCTGCGGCTGGGCGAGGGCGCGCATGAGTTGGTCTTCGCCGACCTGCCGGCCGCGGTCGATCGCTCGACCGTGCGCCTGGAGGCCCCGGGGTCATCCCTGGCGATCGGCCGGCCGGCCTTTCGCGAGGTGGAGACCATCGCCCCCGTGACACCGGCGGCCCGGGCGCTCACGACGGAGCTCGAGCGGCTGGAGCGCCAGCTGCGCATCGAGCGCGACGTCGTGACGGTCCAGACACTGATCCTCGACGTCCTCCGGCAGTCGCAGCTGGCGCCGGAGCGCCAATCTGCCGCAACCGCCGTCGATCCGACGACCCTGCTCGGCATTGTCGAGACGCGCGGCAAGGAGGCGCTGATGGCCATTCGGGTGGCCGAGCAGGCGATCGAGCGGCTCGCTGCCGAGATCGACCAGAAGCGCCGCCAGCTCGCCCGGCTCGGCGACGATCCGATGCGGCAGTTGACGGTCACCGTGCCGGCGACCGCTGCCGCCGCCGGGGAGGTCGAGCTCACCCTGGCCTACACGGTGAGCGGGGCGAGCTTCGCACCGTCCGTCGAGGCGCGGCTCGACGTCGCGGCCGGGCTAGTGACGCTCGCCGCCGTGGCCGAGGTCAGCCAGCGGACCGGCGAGGACTGGCGGGAGGTCGATCTGGCACTCTCGACCGCAGCACCGAGCTGGAGCACGGCGGCACCGCCGACCGACACCTGGTACATCGACGTGCGGCGCGACGAGCCCCGCCCCGAGGCCCGGGCCATGGCCGCCGCACCGATGGCGCTCGGTGCCAGCGCCGACGTGGTGCTCGACCGGGCCGCCTTCGACGTCAGCTACCGCATCACCAGCCCGGCCACGATCGCGGCCGACGGCACGGCCGAGCGGGTCACCATCGCGACGGTCGATCTGCCGGCCGAGCTCGTCTGGCGCACGGTCCCCGCCTTCGACCCGGCCGCCTATCTGACGGCGGCTGCGACCTATGCCGGCGAGGCGCCGCTGCTGCCCGGCCCGGTGTTCCTCTATCGCGACGGGCGCGCCGTCGGCGAGACCTGGCTCGCCGGGCTGCAGCCCGGCGAGCCTTTCGAGCTCGGCTTCGGCGCCGATCCCGGCGTCCTTGTCGAGCGGCGCCTGGTGACCGACGAGCGGGCGCGGTCCGGCCTGATCGGTGCCACCCGGCGGCAAGAGCGGCGCTACGCCGTCGAGGCCACCAACCGCCGGCCGACGCCGGTCGACCTCGAGATCGTCGACCGCCTGCCGGTGTCGCGCGACAGCCGGATCACCGTGGAGCTGTTGCCGGTGACCAGCCCGCCCACCACGACCGAGCACGACCAAGACCAAGGCGTGCTCGCCTGGCGGCGCTCGCTGCGGCCCGGCGAGAGCCTCGTCGTCGACTTCGCCTACGCGGTCCGCCATCCCGCCGATCTCGAGGTCGACGGATTCTGACGCCGCCGCCGCGCCGACCAGCAAGGCGCTGGCCGGCTTCCCACCGTTAGCCGATCATTAACCTTGATCCGCTCTAATCCGTGGCCATGAACCCCGGCCACGTGCGGCGACGCTGCGCGCTGGCCCATCCGGTTGGAGGCCCCATGGCGCGCATTCTGGTCGTCGACGACGACGAGCTTCTGGTCGAGCTCGTCACCTTCACCCTCGAAAGCCACGGGCACGAGGTGCTCACCGCCGAGGACGGTGCCGAAGCCATCGACATGGCGATCCGCGAACAGCCGGACGTCGTCGTGCTCGACGGCATGATGCCGGGCTCCGACGGGCTTGATGTCCTGCGCCAGCTGCGGCGGGGGACCGCTGCCTCCCTGCCCGTCATCATGCTGAGCGCCCGCAAGCAGGAGCGTGACGTCGTGGGTGGCCTCGCCGAGGGGGCCAACGACTACCTCGTCAAGCCGTTCATGCCGGAAGAGCTGGCGGTTCGGGTCCAGAAGGTCCTGCGTGTCGCTGCATGACCGGGCATGACGATGCCCTTCAGGCGGAAGGCTGGCGGCCCTGCCGCTCGCGCGCGCGCCTGCAGTGCCCGCAACGGCGCCGTCGCCGTCGGCTGCGCCACCTGGCCGTGATCCTGGCGGCCTGGTCGGGCGCCGGCGGCATCGCCCCGGCCATGGCGGCCAAGGCGCCGATCGCGGCGAGCCGGGATTACGTGCTCGAGCTGCGGGCAGAGGGCGAATTCGCGCCGGCGCTGGCGATGACCGAAGACCTCCTGCAAGCGGCACCGGACGATGTCGACCTCTTGCTGCTCAAGGGCCAGCTGCAGGCGTTCCTCGGCGAGCACGCGGCCGCGCTGGCGACGCTGGAGAGGGCAGCCGGCCTGGCACCCGACTATCTCGACATTCGCCTGATGCAGGCGCGGGTGCAGCTCTTCGCCGCTGCCCCCGATGCGGCGGTCGCGGTGCTCGAGCCGGTCGTGCCGGCCGAGCTCGAGCGGGTCGATGCGCAGCTCCTGTTGGGCCGGGCCGCCCTTCTGGCCGGGCGGTCCGACCTCGCCCGGCAGGCGTTCGGCCGGGCAGCCAACCTCGCACCGGCCTCGGGCGAGGCCTGGCTCGGCCTGGGCGATACCGCGCTGCAGACCGGCAGCGTCGCCACCGCCCAGCTCAATTTCGAGCGGGCGCTGGCGGTGCCGGATGCCGCGCCGGTCGCCCGCGAACGTCTCGATGCCCTGGCCGACTCGCAGCGACGGTTCGAGCTCACCACCGATTTCTCGACCAGCCGCTTCAACGATCCGAGCGACGACTGGCGCGAAGGCAGCATGAGCCTCGGCTGGCGGATCGACGATCGCCGCCAGCTCACCACCGGCATCGCCGTGGCGCATCGGTTCGCCACGACCGACCTGCAGCTGGCGGCCACGTGGAACGCCCGGCTGGGCGACACGAGTGGCTACATGGTCGGCGCGGCCGTGGCACCCGGCGCCGATTTTCTGCCGACCTGGCTGGTCCGCGCCGGCTACGACCATCGGCTCTTCGACCTGAAGGGGGCGGAGCCGCTGCCGGGGCTCGATCTCGGCGTGGGCGTCGGCTTCGTCGAAGCCTCGCTCGCCGACTACGCCGAGGGCCTCGTGCAGGGGTTCGAGGCCGGCATCGTCCAGTACGGCCGGCAGGGCCGCGCCTGGCTCACCGCCAAGGCCGGCGGGTCGTTCGGCACCACGGGCGACTTCGATCCGAGCTTGGGACTCAGACTGGACCTGCGGACGACCCCGGCCACCCGCCTCTTCCTCGGGTTCGGCCAGGCCTTCGACAACAGCGACCAGGGCACCGGCACGACCCGGAGCTACTTCACCGGCATCGACCACGCCTTGAACGAGCGGCTCGGCCTGATCGCGACACTGGCGCTCGAGGATCGCGACAACGGCGTGCGGCGCACGACCTTCGGTGTCGGCTTTCGGGTGAGATTCTGACATGCCGGCCTGGGCGTCGCTCGATCAGATCATGCGGCTCATCTGGCAGACGACGCTGGTGCTGGTCGCTATCGGTCTGCTGTTGATGACGGGCCTGGTGCTGCACCGGCTGCTCGAGGAATGGCGCGACCGGCGGCACCGGACGGCTCGCGAGACCTTGCGGCGCAGTCTCCTGGCCGAGCTGAATACCGGCACCGCCGGCGCCACGCCGGTGGCCGCACCCGCAGCCCAGGCTGGTGGGCTGCCGATCGCGGAGACGGCTCGGCTGGTCGACGAGCTGGCCCAGATCGTCCGCGGCGAGGCGCGGCTGCGGCTTGCCGCCTTCGCCGCGGCTGCCGGGGTCGAGCGCCATTGGCTGAAGCGGCTGGGATCGCCGCTCGCCCGCTACCGGCACGAGGCGGCGCGATGCGTCGGCCTTCTGGATACCCCGCAGGCCCGAGCGGCGCTGGAGACCTGCCTCGCCGCAGCTGACGTCAGGCTGCGCCTGGCTGCCGCCGAGGCGCTCGCCGGGCGACCGGCGCTTGCCGCCGGGCTCGTCGACCGCCTGCTCGAGGACCCGGCGGCAGGTGGCCGCCATGCCGCGCGCTTCTGGCATCGGATCGCCACGACCGCACCCGGCGAGCTGGCCGCACGCCTCGCGGCCGGCGCTCACCAGCCTGAGCTGCTCTGCCGGATGATCGAGGCGCTCGGCGATTCCGGGCATCTGGCGGCGGCCGGCCCGATCGAGGTGCTGGTCGGGCGCCATGGCGAGAGCGTGGACAGGACCAGCCTCGTCGCCCTGCAACGGCTGCAGCATCCGGCGATGCTCCGGGTCGCCCGCCGGCTCGCCCGGTCGTTCGAGCCCGATACCCGCCGGGCCGCCATGGCCGTGCTGCTCGAGCGGGGCCGGCCCCAGGACCTGCAGCTCGCCCGCAGCTTGGCCGACGATCCGGTGGCCGAGATCAGGGCCGCGGCCGCAGCCTTCATCGAACGCGTCACGGCGCCGAGCACCACGGGAGCCGCGTCCGCATGATGCCCGAGCCACATCTCTTCGACATCGTGGCGCAAACGGTGGCGATCCTCGTCATCGCCGTCAGCATGGCGCAGAATCTGCTCTACCTCGTCCTGCTGTTCACGGCGATCGTGGTCATGGCGAGCCGGCCGCAGGTCCACCAGAGCCGCGCGCTCTGGAACGGCGTCGTCGACGCCGCTCCGCCCGTGAGCATCATCGTCCCCGCCTACAACGAGGCGGCGACCATCGCCGACAGCCTCCGCTCGCTCCTGGCGCTGGAGTATCCGGATTTCCGGGTGGTCGTGGTGAACGACGGCTCGACCGACGGCACGTTGGAGGTGCTGGCCGAAGCCTTTGGGCTGGCGCCTGCTCCCGTCGAGCGCCGATCGCCGCTCGCTCATGCGCCCCTGCGCGGTCTCTACCGCTCGGCGCGGCATGCCAACCTCATGGTCCTCGACAAGGTCAACAGCGGCAAGGCGGACGCCCTGAACGCGGGGCTCGGCCAGGTCACCACCGAGCTCTTCTGCGCCGTTGATGCCGACAGCCTGCTCGAGGCCGACGGCCTCCTGCGCGTGGTGCAGCCCTTCTTGGAGGATCCGGAGCGCGTCGTCGCGGTGGGCGGCACGGTGCGCGTGGCGAACGGCTGCGGCGTGCGCGCTGGCCGGATCCGCACCGTCTCGCTGCCGCGGAAGCTGCTGCCGCTCCTGCAGACGGTCGAGTATCTCCGGGCCTTCATGATGGCGCGTCTCGCCTGGGGACGGATCGGCTGCCTGATGATCGTCTCGGGCGCCTTCGGACTCTTTCGCCGCGACATCGTGGTCGAGCTCGGCGGCTACAGCACCAAGACCGTCGGCGAGGACCTCGAGCTGGTCATCCGCCTGCATCGCCATCTGCGGGACAAGCGGCAGGGCTACCGGATCGATTTCGTGCCGGAGCCGGTGTGCTGGACGCAGGTGCCCGAGCGACTGGGCGTGCTCGCCCGACAGCGGCAGCGCTGGCAGCGCGGGGCGCTGGAGAGCTTCTTCACCCACAAGGACATGCTGGTGAACCGGCGTTACGGCCGGGTCGGCCGGCTGGGGCTCGGCCACATCCTGCTGCTCGACGTGGTGACCCCTATCGTCGAGGTGATCGGCTATCTGCTGCTGCCCTTCTTCTGGCTGGCTGGCAGCATCAACACCGAGTTCTTCCTGGCCTACCTCGCGCTGACCTTCGCCTTCGGCGTCTTCATCTCGGTGGCATCGCTTGTGCTCGAGGAGTTCGAGCGCCGCCGTGTGCCCAGGGCGATCGATCTCGTGCACCTGACCCTGGCCGCCATCATCGAGAACTTCGGCTACCGCCAGCTCGCCAATCTCTGGCGCATCCAGGGCCACTGGCACTACTGGCGCGGCGCCGCCCACTGGGGCAAGCAGAGCCGTACCGGCTTCGCCGCTGCCTGAGGCGGCGGCGGTCAAGGGATCAGCTCGGCGACCTCGACCCAGCGGCGCTCGCGCGCGGCCAGGAGCATTGCATCGACCGTGGCCTGCACCATGGCAGCCTCGCGGAAATCCGGCTGGAACGGCGGACCACCGGCGAGCGCCTCGGCGATGGCCTTGACCTCGATCGCCTTGATCTCGTTGAAGCCGAGCTGGTGGCCGGGCGCCGGGCAGAAAGGAGCGTAGTCGGGATGGTCGGGCCCGGCCGGTATCTCGACATAGCCGTTGCGGCCGGGCCTGCCACCGCGGATGAACAGCTTGAGCTCGTTCATCCGTTCCATGTTGAGGCAGATCGAACCCTTGGAGCCGGTCAGCTCGAAGGCGAGGTACATCTTGCGGCCGGTGGCGATCCATGAGGCCTCGAGCGTGCCGGTGGCGCCGTTGGCGAAGCGGACCATGGCGCGCGTCTCGTCGTCCACCTCGACCGGTCGCCGGGATCCGTCGGCGGCCGTGCGCTCGGCGACCCGGGTGGTCGAATCCGCGGCGACCGCCGCGACGTCACCGACGACGAAGCGTGCCATCGAGATGATGTGGCTGCCGAGATCGGCTACCGCACCGGCACCGCCTCGCGGATCGAGCCGCCAGGTCCAGGGTGCCGCCGGATCGCTCATGTAGTCCTCGGCGTGGATCCCGCGGAAGCCCCAGACCTCGCCGATCTCGCCGCTGGCGACGATGTCACGGGCGGCACGGGTGAGCGGATTCTTGAGGTAGTTGAAGCCGGTGAAGGTCGGCACCCCGGCGGCTTCGGCCGCGGCGGCCAGACGAAAGGCGGTGGCCGCATTGGGGGCCAGCGGCTTCTCGCAATAGACGGGCTTGCCGGCCGCGATCGCCGCCATGGCCATGGACTCGTGCAGCGTGTTGGGGGTGGTGATGTCAACGAGATCGACGGCCGGATCCGCCAGCAGGGCGTGCCAGTCACCGGTGGTGCGGTCGATGCCGAGGGCCAGGCCGGCGCGCGAAGCGGTGGGCGCGTCGACGTCGGCGAGCATCTCGAGCACGAGCGGTCGGGCGAGGCCGAACACGGCGGCCGCCGTCCGGATGGCGATCGCGTGGCTGCGTCCCATGAAACCGCTGCCGATCAGCCCGACACGAATGGGCCGGCCACTGGTCATGGGCGGCGATCCGCCAGTGCCGCCAGATTGACGATGACCGCCGGATCGAGCCGTCCATCCAGCACGTCGAGGATGTTGGTCGCCGCCTCGGTCGCCATGCGGACCATCGACTCGTCGGTCACGCCGGCATTGTGCGGGCTCAGGAGCGCGTTGCCGGTGGCCAGCAGCGGGTTGTCGGACCGCGGCGGCTCGTCGGCGAAGACGTCGATCCCGGCCCCCCGGAGCCGGCCAGCGGCAAGGGCTGCAGCCAGCGCCACCTCGTCGACGAGGCCGCCACGGGCGGTATTGAGCAGGATCGCCGAGGACTTCATCAGCGCCAAACGCCGGTCGTCGATGACGTGGCGCGTGGCTTCGCTCAAGGGCAGGTGCAGGCTCACCACGTCGGCCCCCGGCAGCGCCCGGTCTAGATCGGGTGCCACGCCGCAGCCTAGCCCGTCCAGCACAGCGGCGTCGACGAAGGGGTCGTGCACGACGACACGCATGCCGAAGGCCTGTGCGCGCTTCGCCACCTCGCTGCCGATCCGACCGAAGCCGACGAGCAGCAGTTGCTTGTCCATCAGCTCGAATGCCAGGAACCGGTTGCGGATCGCCCAGTCGCCGCCGCGCACCGCGGCGTCGTGCGTCGGGCAGGCCTTGGCCAAGCAGAGCAGCATGGCCATCGTGTGCTCCGCGACCGACACGCGATTGGCGTTGACGGCGATGGCGAGCGGGATGCGGCGTGCGTCGAGGGCGGCCATGTCGACATTGTCGAAGCCGACACCGTGCCGCGACACGACCCGCAGGTGCCTCGCGGCCGCGATCACGTCGGCGCAGATCGGTGCCGTGCGCACCAGGATGGCATCGGCGGTCCGGGCGGCGTCGAGGACAGCGGCCGGATCGTGCTCATCGGCGAAGCGGACGCTCAGTCCTTCACGCGCCTCAAGGACGGCCAAGCCTTCCGGCTTGATGCGACCAATGACCAGAACCTCGACCATGTCCTCAATAGGCGCCGCTCTTGCTGCCGCCGGTCTTCGCCTTCAACTCCGGCAGGAGCTCGCCCGCCTTCATGGCCATCATCCGCGCATCGGACAGGAGCGTCGCATAGTCGAACCCGAGGTCCCACATCCGCTTGATGTAGGCCGGCGAGCCGCAATGGATGCCGGCGAATTTCCGGTGCCGCTTGGCGGTGCCGATGATCGACCGGATGGCGTCCACCACCGGCTGCTCCTCCTGGTCGAACTTCGGCGTGCAGCCGAGCGAGTTCGAAAGGTCGGCCGGCCCGACATAGATGCCGTCCAGCCCCTCCACCTCGAGGATCGAATCGAGGGCTGCCATGGCCTCCTTGGTCTCGATCATGGCGAGGGTGAGCACCTCGTCGTTGGCCCGGGCGGGGTAGTCGGCCCCGCCGTAGAGGAGCGCCCGGATCGGGCCGAAGCTGCGGCTGCCCAGCGGTGGATAGCGGCAGGCGGAGACGAAGGCCTCCGCCTCGACCCGGCTGTTGATCATCGGGCAGATGACGCCATAGGCGCCGGCGTCGAGCACCTTCTGCAGCACGCCGGGCTCGTTCCAGGGCACGCGGACCAGCGGCACGGTGTCGGTGGTCGAAATCGCCTGCAGCATCGACACGGCCGCCTGGTAGTCGACGACACCGTGCTGCATATCGACAGTGAGGCTGTCGAAGCCCTGATGCGCCATGATCTCGGCACTGAAGCCGTTGGGAATGGCGAGCCAGCCGTTCACGGTCTTCTCGCCGGCGGCCCAGAGCCGCTTCAGCCGGTTCTCGCGCATCGTCCTTCGTCCCCCCTCGAGCCTATGCGGCGGAACAGTAGCGACGCCGCCCCTTGCCTGTCCAGCAGGCAGCTGCGACCGCCTCGGCTCAATCATCCGACCACAAACAAAACGCCGTCCCCGGAGGGACGGCGTGAGCTGGGGAGAGCGGACAGGAGACCGATGGACTCGGTCGCGTCGTTGGAGCAGCGGGACGTTACCCACGACCGGAGGCTCGCAGCCCGTCTGGGCAGAGACGGTGGGACCCTGGGAGGCCGGTCGGAATGAACTCTTTCCTTGTTTCACTCCAACGCGAAATCACCACAAGATATGCGCCAGGTCAACCGGTCGGGCACAATTTCTAGTGGATAACTCTGCCTAGTCGGGCAAAAGCTGGCGGGCAATCCGCTCGAGCTGGTCAAGCGAGCTGAAGCGGATGGTCAAGGTGCCGCCCTTGGCCTTGGGCGTGATCTGGCAGGCGAGGCCAATGGCGCTGCGGAGACGATCCTCGAAGGCGACCAGATCAGGATCGCGGTCCATCCGCGCCTTCGCACTCCTCTGGACCAGCTTGCCGGTCTGCACCATGGCCTCGGTGTCGCGCACGCTCATGCCGCGCTCGATGATCGACCGCGCCATCGCCTCCGGATCATCGGCGCCGAGCAGCGTGCGCGCATGGCCGGCCGACAGCTTGCCTTCCTCGAGATAGCGGCGGACGGCCTCCGGCAGCTTCAAGAGGCGCAACGTGTTCGCGATATGCGAGCGGCTCTTGCCAATCTCCTGGGCAAGCTCCTCCTGGGTCCGGTCGAACTCGTCGATCAGGCGCCGGTAGCCCTCGGCTTCCTCGATCGGCGACAGGTCCTCGCGTTGCAGGTTCTCAACGAGGGCGATCTCCAGCACGTCGCGATCGCCGAGCTCGCGCACCACTACCGGCAGCTCGTCGAGGCCGGCGAGCTGGGCCGCCCGCCAGCGGCGCTCACCGGCGACGATCTCGAAGCCGGGCGTTGCATAGCCGGCGGCCGACCCACTCCGCGGGCGCACCAGCAACGGCTGCAGGACGCCGTAGGTCTTCAGGCTGTCGGCCAGAGCCTGCAGCTCGGCCTCGACGAAGCGCCGCCGCGGCTGGAGCGGCGAGGCCGTGAGGAATTCGATCGGCACGGTCCGTGCCGGGCCGGGACCGGCCGGATCCGGCGTGTCATGGCCGAGCAGCGCCGAGAGCCCCATGCCGAGGCCACGCTTCTTGGCGGGCTCTTGTGTCATCGGTCGCGCATCCTTCTTCTAGACAAACTTCTCGACGGGTGACCTCCAGCGGCCCGGCCCGCACCAGCGGATCGAGCTGGCGGCATCAATCAAGCGTGAACGGCCAGCGCCTGGTCGCGGCGCAACATCTCACCGGCCAGGTGCGCGTACGCCTTCGCGCCGGCGCTCTTGACGTCATAGTAGAGAACGGGCTGACCATGGCTCGGAGCCTCGGAAATCCTCACGTTGCGCGGGATCACCGTCTCGTAGACGCGATCCCCGAGAAAGCTGCGTACGTCGGTTGCCACCTGCAGCGAGAGGTTGTTGCGGCGGTCGTACATCGTCAGGACCACACCGTGGATCTGCAGGATCGGGTTGAGCGCCCGGCGGACCCTCTCGATCGTGCGCAGCAGGAGCGACAGGCCCTCGAGAGCGAAGAACTCGCACTGAAGCGGCACCATGACCGCATGCGCTGCCGTGAGCGCATTGACGGTGAGCACACCGAGGGATGGCGGACAGTCGATGAGGATATGGTCATAGGGCTTGATGAAGCTTTGGAATGCGTCTCGCAACCGATAGTTGCGCCGCTGGTCATTGAGCAGCTCGACTTCCGCAGCCGAGAGGTCGACCGTCGCGGGCACGATGTCGAGGCCCGGCACCTTGGTCGGCATGATGGCATCCGCCAGCCGCGACTGGCCGATGATGACTTCGTAGGAGGTCACGCGGCGGGATTCGCGATCGATCCCGAAGCCGGTCGTGGCGTTGCCCTGCGGGTCGAGATCGATCACCAGGACGCGCTTGCCGGCAGCTGCCAGCGCGGTGCCGAGATTGATCGCCGTCGTCGTCTTGCCGACACCACCCTTCTGGTTGGCAATGGCGAGTATTCGGCCACTGAGGACGAACGGGGTGCGCCCGCTAGCGCCGACCCGATCGGCATCGTGGGCGTCAGCTCTCACGCCGGCGCACCTCGTCGATGATCAGGACCCGCCCGGTGGCATCGGCCAGACTGGCCTCTGTCCTGGCCTTCATGGCCCAGTCACTCTCGGCATCGGCGAGCTCGGCCTCGACGGCGCGGCCCTTGAGCAGCAACAGGCGTCCATCGCGCGCCAGCAGCGGCACCGCCAGCTGCAGCAGATTCGCGAGGGGTGCCAGCGCGCGAGCAGTCACGACGTCGACCTTGAGCGCCAGCGTCTCGATCCGTGCCGCATGAACCGTCACCCCGGTCAGGCCCAGCGACCGTGCGGCCTCGCGCAGGAACTGAGCCTTGCGCCGATCGGCCTCCACGAGATGCACGGCCGACGCGCCCAAGATCGCCAGCACCATCCCCGGCAGCCCGGCGCCACTGCCGAGATCGGCGATCCGGCACGACTGCTCGGGCAGAAAACGTACGAGCTGCGCGCTGTCCAGGAGATGTCGCCGCCAGGTATCGCCCAAGGTCGAGCGGCCGACCAGGTTGATCGACTTCTGCCAGCGCTCGAGCAGGGCCACATAGGCGGCGAGGCGGTCCAGTGTTTCACGTGAAACAGGGATAAGCGCGGCGAAGCCGGCAGCATCGAGGGGCGGCAGCGTGCAGGTCGCCATCACGCCGCCTTCTTGACATGGCGATAGAGCAGGGTGAGCGCGGCCGGTGTCATGCCGGGCAGTCGAGCCGCCGCGCCGAGCGTTCGCGGTCGCGCCCGGTGGAGCAATGCGCGCAGCTCCGTGCTCAGCCCGCCCAGCGCACCGAAATCGAGCTCCGGCGGCAGGTGCAGGGCTTCCTCGCGCCTGAATGCGGCGATGTCAGCGGCTTGGCGCTTGAGATAGGCAGCATAGCGGACCTCGATCTCGATCTGCTCCGCCACATCCTCTTCGATCCTGGCCAGCGCCGGCCAGATCGCCGCGAGGCTCGCCACGCCGACCTCCGGCTGGACCAGCAGATCGCACGCGGTTCGGGTGGTGCCGTCCTGATTGACCCGGATGCCGTACGCCGCCGCTGCTGCCGGGGTTAGCCGGTGCTCGCGCAGCAGGGCTTCGGCCCGCTCCAGCCGCTCGAGCTTGTCAGCGAGGCGCGTCATCCGCAGGCTGGAGACCAGCCCCATGCGATGGCCGCGCGGCGTGAGGCGCCGATCGGCATTGTCCGCGCGCAGCGACAGGCGGTACTCGGCCCGGCTCGTGAACATCCGATAGGGCTCGACGATACCCTGGGTGGTCAGATCGTCGATGAGCACACCGATATAGGCTTCCGAACGATCCAGGACGGCGTCGGGCGAGCGGCCAGACGCTCGCACGGCGGCGTTCACGCCGGCCATGATCCCCTGTGCCGCCGCCTCCTCGTAGCCCGTCGTGCCATTGATCTGACCGGCGAGAAAGAGGCCCGGCAGGGCACGCAGCTCGAGCGTCGGGTCCAGGTCGCGCGGATCGACGTGGTCGTATTCGATGGCATAGCCCGGTTGCAGCATGACCACATGCTCCAGACCGGTGATCGTGCGCAGCACGGCTTCCTGCACGGCGCGGGGCAGGGAGGTCGAGATGCCGTTCGGGTAGGTCGTCGGATCTTCCAGCCCCTCGGGCTCGAGGAAAACCTGGTGCCCGGACCGGTCGGGGAAACGGACCACCTTGTCCTCGATCGATGGACAGTAGCGAACGCCGGTGGCCGCGATCTGACCGGAGTACATCGGCACCTGGTGCAGATGCGCACGGATCAGCGCGTGCGTCCGCTCGTTCGTCCGCGTGACATGACAGGGGCGCTGCGGATTGGTTATTCGCCCCGTCAGGAACGAGAACGGCCGCGGCGGATCGTCACCCGGCTGCACCGCGAGAGAGGCCCAGTCGATGGTCCGGCCATCGAGCCGCGGCGGCGTCCCGGTCTTCAGCCGGGCGAGCCGCAGCCCCGCGGCATCGAGGTCGCGGGCCAGCGCCATCACGGCCGGATCGCCCACTCGGCCGGCCGGCCAGCGCTCCTGGCCGAGATGAATTTCGCCGCGCAGGAACGTGCCGGTCGTCAGCACGACGGCACCGGCGCGATACGATTTTCCGGTCGCGGTGAGCACACCGCACGCCCGGAAGCCGTCACGGAGTAGACCGGCGACCTCGCCGGCAGCGATCGTCAGGCCGGGCTGGTCGCGCAGCAGCTGCAGAACGGCGGCGGCGTAGAGGCGACGATCCGCCTGGGCTCTCGGGCCCTGGACGGCCGGACCCTTGCGACGATTGAGGATGCGGAACTGGATGCCGCCGCGATCGATGGCGCGACCCATGATCCCGTCGAGGGCATCGATCTCGCGCACCAGATGCCCGCGTCCCAGTCCGCCGATGGCGGGGTTGCAGGACATCGCGCCGATCGTCCCGATCCGCTGCGTGAGCAGCAGCGTTCGCGCGCCCATCCGGGCGCTCGCCGCTGCCGCCTCCGACCCGGCATGGCCGCCGCCGATCACGATTACGTCGAACCTGTCCATGGCTCGCTATGTGCGCCGCGCACCGCCGAGCGTCAAGCGAGCCAACACACCACTTGGGCCGCGGCTGGACGGCGGCTGACAGTCGTGCTCATAACCCGATATGGGCACGGTCGCCGGCATCATCCTCGGTTTCGCATTGCTGCTGGCGCTGATCGCGCCGCTGCCGCCGCTGGCCGCACGATTGCGCCTTCCCTACACCGTTCTCCTGGCCGTGCTGGGCTGCGCCCTGGGCATTGCCACCAGCTTGGCGGATCAGTTCGAGCCCGGCCTGCTCGGCCTCGGGCCGATCGAGCTCCTCCAGGCGATCGGCCGCCTGGAGGTCAGTTCTGCGGTCTTCCTCTGGGTTTTCCTCCCGCTCATCCTCTTCGACAGTGCGATCGAGATCGACAGCCGCGCCCTGCTCGAGGACATCGGGCCCGTGTTCCTCATGGCGGTGGTGGCGGTGGTCGCCACCACCGCAGTGGTCGGCCTCGCCCTTTGGAGCGTGACCGCCTTCTCCCTTGCGGCCTGCCTTCTCGTGGGCGCCATCATTGCCACGACCGACCCCATCGCGGTCATCAATGTCTTCAAGGAGGTCGGAGCACCGCGGCGGCTGGTCAACCTCGTGGAAGGCGAGAGCCTGCTGAACGACGCGGCGGCCATTGCGATGACGTCGGCCCTGCTGGCTGTTGTCGTCGGCCTCCGTGCGCCCGCCACGGACACCATCCTCGCCGGCTTCGCGGTATCGCTCGCCGGCGGCGCCTTGTTCGGGATGGCCGTCGGACGGCTCGCCGGCCTCCTTCTGGCACGACTCGACGAGGCTGGTCCGGCCGAGATCACGCTCAGCCTCGCCGTCGCCTATCTGACCTACGCCACGGCCGAGATCTATCTTGGCCTATCCGGCGTCGTTGCCGTCGTAGCCGCGGGCATCGTCTTCGGCAGCCAAGGCCGAACCCATCTCTCGCGCTCCGGCTGGCGGGCCTTGAGCGCCATCTGGACGCAGCTGAGCTTCTGGGCGAGTTCGCTCATCTTCGTCCTCGCCGCCATGCTCGCACCCCGCACCATGGCATCGGCCAGCTTGGTCGACATCGCCCTGCTGCTGCTCCTCGTCGTCAGCGCGCTCGCCGCCCGTGCGCTCATGATCTACGGCGCCTTGCCGCTCCTGGAGCTGAGCGGTCTCGCGAGCCGGGTCCAGGCCAGCTACAAGCACGTCATGCTCTGGGGCGGCCTCAGGGGGGCGATCACACTCGCCCTGGCGCTCGCAGTCACCGAGAACCCCGCGGTCTCGGCTCCCGTCCAGCACCTGGTATCGGTGCTGGCCACCGGGTTCGTGCTGTTCACGCTCCTGGTCCAGGCGACGACCCTGCGCTGGCTGATGCGCTGGCTGCGGCTGGATCGCCTGTCCCCGCTCGAGGAGATCATCCGGCAGCGCGCCATCAGCCTGACCCATGGCGAAATCGTCGACACACTGCGCGACGCCGCAGCGGCACGCGGGCTCGACCCGCGCAGCGTCGATACCGTGGCGCACGAGTACGAACGGCAGGACGAGGCCGCGCGACCGCCACTTGCCGAGGAGATCCAGCGGCGGCAACTCGTCACCGCCCTGTTGACGCTCAGTCGACGCGAGGCCGAGCTCTACGCCGAAGAGCGGGCCAAGCGAATGCTGCCGCGCACCGCGAGTTCGGCCCTCATCCGCCATGTCGGCAGCCTGATCGACACCCTGCGCACTCAGGGGCTGGACGGCTACCGCCGGCTCGCCCGCGCCCAGCTCGGATTCGACCGACGCACGCGGATCGCTGCACTTCTGCACAGGACGTTCCGCATCGACCGGCCACTCGCCCGTCAGCTGACCGCACACCTCGAGCAGAATATCGCCCAACGCTACGTCCTCAACGAGCTGCTCGCCTTCAATCGTGAGCGGATCGAGCGGCTGTTCGGCGAGCGCGTCGCCGAGGTGGCGGGGCTCTTTCTCGAGAGCCGGCTCGAGCTGGTCGAGCGGGCGATCGAGGCGCTTCAGCTGCAGTATCCGGACTACTGGCGATTTTTCGGCGAGCGGTATCTGCGACTGGCTGCGCTGCGGCTCGAATATACAGCGATCGAGCAGATGGAGAGTGAGCGGTTGCTGCCGCCGCAGGTCGCCGACAGGATGGCGCAATCGCTCCGGAGCCGGCGCACCCGCCTGGATCGGCCGCCGCCGCTCGACCTCGGCCTGCGGACCGAGGATCTGATCCGCCAGATGCCGCTGTTCGCAAAGCTCGACGACGGCGAGATCGAGCGGCTCGGCAGGAAGCTCCAGACTCGTCTCGCTCTGCCCGGCGAGTTCATCGTGCGGCGTGGCGAAGCCGGCGACGCCATGTACTTTATCGCATCAGGCGCCGTCGAGGTGCGCGTCCAGCCCGAGCCGATCCGGCTTGGCACGGGCGAGTTCTTCGGCGAGCTCGCCCTCCTTACGCGCCGCCTGCGGACCTCCGACGTCGTCGCCATCGGCTTCTGCCGGCTCCTCGTATTGCGACGCGAGCTCTTCGAGGACGTCCTCGGCAGCCACAGCGCCATCGGCAGGCGCGTTCGCGAAGCCGCGGCCCAGCGCCGGATCACCTAGAAGCCGGACGCGATCACCGTCGCCGAACCTTGCTGTTTCACGTGAAACATTGCGGCCGGACAATCACGCTGCAGGCGCCCCGCTTTGCTACCTCATTTGCCGATGCAAAAGGCCCCGAAGACACGATCGAGGATGTCCTCCACGCCGAAGGCGCCGGTGACGCGGCCGATCGCCCGGCCGGCCAGCCGCAGCTCCTCGGCCAAAAGACCGAGATCCGGGCCCGCGCCCACCGCGACGGCCCGCTCCAGCGCCGCTGCCGCATCCATGAGGGCCGCGCGATGTCGGCCGCGGGTCACCAGCACGGCATCCTCCGCCGGCAGCTGCCGGCGGGCGGCCCGCTCCAGTGCTGCCAGGAGGGTATCGATCCCGGCGCCGGTCGCGGCTGACACGGCAATCGCCGCCTCGCTGTCCGGGTCGGCCGCACCCTCGATGCCGGTGCACACGACCGCGGGCCGGAGATCGCTCTTGTTCAACACCCGGAGGAACGGGCCGACCGAGCAAGTCTTGTGCTCCAGGTCATGAGGGTTGTCGAACACCCACAAGCGCAGGTCTGCCGCCTCGGCCCGTTGCCGCGCCCGGGCCATGCCCTCCATTTCGATTGGATCCTGCGTCTCCCGCAGACCCGCAGTGTCGAGCAGCGTCACCGGCAAGCCCGCGAGGTCAAGCGACACCTCGATGACGTCTCGGGTCGTTCCGGGAATCGGGGTCACGATCGCCACGTCGCGACGCGCCAGCGCATTCACGAGGCTCGACTTGCCAACATTCGGAGCGCCGACGACCGCGACCACAAATCCCCGCCGCAGCCGCTCACCCTTGTGGCCGTCGTCGAGATGTCGCCGCATCAGCGCGGCCAGTTCCGCCAGGCCAGGCGCGAGCTGTAGCCAGAGCGCCTCGGGCACCTCCTCCTCGGCTGCGAAGTCGATCTCCGCCTCGATCATCGCCAGCGCCTCGAGGACCTGCTCTCGCCATGACGCGTAGAACCTGCCCGTAAGCCCCGACAGCTGCCGCAGCGCCGCTTGCGCCTGCGCTGTCGTCGTCGCGTCGATCAGGTCGGCCAGACCTTCGGCCTGGGTCAGATCGAGCTTGCCGTTCAGGAACGCGCGTTTGGTGAACTCGCCCGGCTCTGCAGGTCGCAGCCCGGGCAGGCTGGTCAGCGCATCGACCAGCGCCCTCGCGACCCCGATACCACCGTGGTGATGAAGCTCGAGGACATCTTCACCCGTGACGCTCGCGGGCCCAGGGAAGAAAAGCACCAAGCCCTCGTCAACCTGCGTGCCCCGGCCCGGATCGCAAAGCCGTCTCACGGTCGCGCGGCGCGGCTGCACAGACCCGCCGCACACGCGGTCCATCACCAGCCGCACTGCTGGCCCGGAGATCCGCAGGATCGCGACCGCCGAGCGCCCATGACCAGACGCCGGCGCAAAGATGGTGGCCACACCGCCCGCCAACGGCGCGGCTCCCTCAGGACCTGTCGTCGTTGTCGGCCTTCCCCGGCTCGCGGCCACGACGATTGCGCTGCACCCCGGCAGCGGCCGCGGCGAGCTGGGTCCAGAAGGACTGGAACTGCTCGACGCCCCTGATCCCAATCGGCAGCCACTGCTCCAGCATCGCCTTGCCGTCCATCGTCCGAATGGTTTCCTTGAGCTGCGCCTCCATGTCCTCGATCAGGCGCTCCTGCATCGGCGCCACCTCTGGCAGACCGAGAAAGCGCCGGGCCTCGTCCGGCGTGCACTCGACCTCGATGTTGATCTTCAAGGCTGTTCTCCCGGTGAGATGGTCAGGGCGGCGCAGCCGCTATAGGGGCAAAGGTGGGGCGCCCGCCAGTCGGTGCAACATGACCGTGTCCAAGGGCGATCGATCCGCGCCATGCCGGTCGCGAGGCCTGGGCCGGGCGAGCGACGGACAGCAGGATCAATCGGGTCCGAGGCACCCGAGCGGAACAGCCATGGCTTGCCGACACAAACGAACCGGCCTAGCACCGGGGCAGTGACGACTTCATTCGGGAGGAGCGGAGATGGTGACCAAGATCGTGGTGCGGGCGTACGGTGGACCCGAGGTCCTCGAGGTGAGCGACGCGGACATCTCCGCCCCCGGAGCTGGCGAGATCCGGCTGCGCCACAGCGCCATCGGTCTGAACTACATCGACACCTATTTCCGTACCGGCCTCTACCCACCGCCGATGGGCCTGCCCTTCACGCCCGGACTCGAAGCCGCGGGCATCGTCGACGCGGTTGGTGACGGCGTCACCAACCTCCAGGTCGGGCAACGTGTCGCCTATGGCTCGGGTCCGCTCGGCGCGTACGCAGCCGCTCGCGTCATCCCGGCCGACAAGGTCATCGCCATCCCGGACAGCATCCCGGACGAAACCGCAGCCGCGATGATGCTCAAGGGCATGACGGCACAATACCTGCTGCGTCAGACCTACGCCGTGAAACCCGGAGACACGATCCTGATTCATGCCGCTGCCGGCGGCGTCGGCCTCATTGCAGGACAATGGGCGAAGCATCTCGGCGCCACGGTGATCGGCACTGCCGGCAGCGAGGAGAAAGCGGCGCTGGCCAAGGCGCACGGCTACGATCACGTGATCCTCTACCGCCAGGAGGACATCGCTGCGCGTGTCAAGGAGATCACCGGCGGCAAGGGCGTGCCCGTCGTTTATGACGGCGTCGGCAAGGACACGTTCGAGGCCTCGCTGAACTGCCTGCGGCCGCGCGGGTTGCTGGTCAGTTTCGGCAACGCCTCGGGCGCTGTCACCGGCGTCAATCTGGGCATCCTCGCCGCCAAGGGCTCCCTCTACGTCACCCGGCCGACACTCGCGAGTTACACCGCGACCCGCGCCGACCTCGACGCCTGCGCCAACGATCTCATCGGCGTGGTGGCCGGGGGCGCGGTGCGGATCGAGATCAACCAGCGCCTGCCGCTGAACCGGGCCGCCGACGCGCACCGCGCGCTCGAAGGCCGTGCCACGACCGGCTGCACGGTGCTGCTGCCTTGAGCCAGCCGATGCTGATTGCGCAGATCTCCGACTTCCACATCCGTCCGCCTGGCCAGGTCTTTGCCGATGTCGTCGATACCCGGACGATGCTCGCGGCCGCCATCGATGCGATCCTCGCTCTGCGACCGTGCCCGGACGCTGTGCTCGTCAGCGGTGATCTCACCAATGACGGCGAGCCCGAAGCCTATGCCTTGATCGAGCCCGAGCTGGCGCGGCTGCCAATGCCGGTCTACGCCATTCCGGGCAATCACGACGACCGCGAAGCCATGCTGGCGCTCATGCGCGTCGCGGAAGTGGGCGCCGGCAACGCCTATCGCCAATACACGGCCGACCTCGGTGCGCTGCAGCTGGTCGCCCTCGACAGCTTGGTGCCCGGGCAATCGCACGGCGCCCTTTGCGCCGAGCGGCTGGCCTGGCTGGAGCAGGCCCTCGCGGCGAGCGACACCCGGCCACTCCTCGTCATGGTGCACCACCCGCCGGCCGAGACCGGGATCGCTCACATGGACCGGATCGGCCTGCGATCCGACACTACCCTCGAGACCCTGATCGCCCGCCACAGCCGGCGAATCCAGCGCATCGTCTGTGGCCACGTTCACCGGCCGATCTTCTACCACTGGCAGGGTGCGCCGGTGAGCGTGGCACCTGGCGTCGCGCACCAAGTGCTGCTCGACCTCGATAACGGCGAGCCTGCCTTCGTGCTCGAGCCGCCCGGCTTCCACCTGCACCGCTGGAGCGCAACCGGCGGGCTGGTGACCCATCATGTTCATATCGGCGCCTATCCCGGCCCCTACCGCTTCAGTGGCAATCCCGGAAGCCGGCCGCCCGGCGGCTGAACCAATCGGCCTCGAGCCGGCTCAGGAGGTCAGTTCATTCGCGCCCGCGAGCGCGTCCTCCGCTTCCTGGGCACGTTGCTCGAGCTCGCCGAGCGCCGCCTTGACCTTGCCAATTGCTGTCTCGGCATCGGCGAGCGCGGCTTCCTTCTCGGCCCCTTCGGCGAGCCGACCGGCCCGCTCCCGGGCGGCGAGCGCGACCGTGAGTTCTGCGTCGACAGTCGCCGCCTGCTGCGCGGCAGCCCTCGCGATCTCCGCGGAGCGGCTCGCAATCGTGTCGAAGGCTTTCTTGTGCTCAAGGTCGACGGACGGTGCCATCGTCTTCAACGCCGCGACTGCGTCGTTTATCCGCTTGAGCGCCGCAGTTTTGGCGGCGTGTTCGTTCGTGAACAGCTTCTGCCCCTTGCTCTCGACCTGCTCCTCCGGGGCGGCGGCAAAAACGCGCCGTCCCCAGTTCTCGACGCTTGCTATCACTTCCTTTGCCATAAGGCCGGAAACCACGCCGAGCAGGGCGATAGGGAAAGGGTTGAGCGGATCGTCCGATGCCTCGACCGTCAGGATCGCCTGACCAGATTTGAGCATCAGGACAGCGACGAAACCCAGCATGGCTCCGAACACCGGCCTGATGAAGTACTCCGCCGGCGTCGGCCCGGCGTCCGTTCCACCCAGATACGACTTGGCGACGCTGATGACGCCGCCGAGCACCCCGGTCGCCATGGCAAGGACGAGCACGAAGCCGCCGTAGGAGCGCGGCAGCCAGCCTGACGAGGCTTCCAGATTGCTGAGGCGGTTTATCAGGGCTAGGCGACCCGGCCGATCGTCGACGAACGCCGCAAAGCGCTGCTCGCTCGCTTGCAGCTTGCTCTGGATGTCGCTCGCGAGCCCATCGAACGCGTTCGCCCCGTTGTTGGCCACGTTCGAGGCTGTCGCCGGATCCGAGGCCTGCTGCGGCGCAGCCGGATGCTCGCCATTGCCGTCTGCTACAGGCAACCGATGCAGTTCGGCCCAAAGTCGCGTTCGCTCCGCGACGAGCCCTACTGCCTGCTCGACGACTGCGGGATCGGCCTCCAATGCCCGCACCTGCAGCTCCGGCAACACGCGCATGCTGACGAACAGCATGCCTGCTGCAGTGCCCACGAGGTAGGCCCCGGCCAAGAATGCGTAGGCAGGCTTCGTAAACGGTTTCCACCAACTTTGCGCGACGTCCATAGGTCCTCTCCCAAGCATAGTGCGGGCGAGAGGCCGCGGCAGCGTTCGGGCAGCTGTCTGTTGCTGTCGTCCCGGCCGTCGGCCGGCACACCCAGAGCACCCGATGATACATCTCAACGACGGTGGCGGTCAGCGCGCGATTGCGCGAGCAGCCGAGCGGGAGTTCTACGCCTGGGATCAGGAAAATAGCGACCCGGTCAGGAGTTCATCGTGCCCCAGAACTCGTCGTTGGTCTTGGCGAGGCGCATCTTGTCCATCAGGAACTCGACCGAGTCGGTGGTGCCCATGGGGTTGAGGATGCGCCTGAGCACCCACATCCGCTGCAGCGTCATCTTGTCGACCAGCAGTTCCTCCCGGCGGGTGCCCGACTTGTTGATGTCGAGCGACGGGAAGACGCGCTTGTCGGCGACGCGGCGGTCGAGGACGATCTCGGAGTTGCCCGTGCCCTTGAACTCCTCGAAGATCACCTCGTCCATGCGCGAGCCGGTGTCGATCAGCGCGGTTGCGATGATGGTCAGCGAGCCGCCGTCCTCGATGTTGCGGGCGGCACCGAAGAAGCGCTTCGGACGTTGCAGGGCGTTGGCGTCGACACCGCCGGTCAGCACCTTCCCGGAGCTCGGCACGACGGTGTTGTAGGCGCGGGCGAGGCGGGTGATCGAATCCAGCAGGATGACCACATCGCGGCCGTGCTCGACCAGGCGTTTCGCCTTCTCGATAACCATCTCCGCCACCTGGACATGGCGCGTCGCCGGCTCGTCGAACGTCGAGCTGACCACCTCGCCCTTCACCGTGCGCTGCATGTCCGTCACCTCCTCTGGCCGCTCGTCGATCAGCAGCACGATAAGGTAGACCTCGGGGTGGTTGGTCATGATGGCGGTGGCGACGTTCTGCATCAGCACCGTCTTGCCGGTGCGGGGCGGCGCCACGATCAGCGCTCGCTGCCCCTTGCCCAGCGGGCAGACGATGTCGATGATCCGCGTGCTCACGTCCTTGCGGCCGACAACTTCCAGATTGAGCTTGCGGGTCGGAAAATAGGGAACGAGATTCTCGAAATGAATCCGGTGGCGGGCCACCTCCGGCGGGTCGAGATTGATGGTGTTGGCGCGCAACAACGCGAAGTAGCGCTCGCCCTCCTTGGGTGCCCTGACCTGCCCCTCGACGATGTCACCTGTTCGCAGCGCGAACCGCCTGATCTGTGATGGCGAAACATAGACGTCGTCTGGGCCAGCAAAATAATTCATATCTGGAGATCTGAGAAATCCAAATCCATCCTGCAAAATCTCCAGAACACCGTCCCCCGTTATCGGCACGCCTGTCTTGGCGAGTTCCTTTAGGACAGCAAAAACTAAGTCGCCCTTCTTGAGAGTGCTGGCATTCTCGATGCCAATCTCTTCCGCGTATTGGAGAAGCTCAGCAGCCGGACGCCGCTTCAATTCCGTCAAGCTGATCGGTGGCAGGTCGGAACGCGGCTCGACGGTAACTTCTCGCTCCCGCTCGCGGTCGCCGCGATCCCGGCCTCGCTCGCGGTCGCCGCGAAAATCCCGCTCACGCGTGCGGTCGCGCTCCTTCAGGCGGCGCGGCAATGGCGGCTCGACGACGTCGCTTGGTGGCTCGATGCCGAACAACTCCGGCGGCAGCCCGATGTCGCCAGGCTCGGTGGCCTCGACTCCAAACTCCAGCGGCTCGTCGACCATCGCCTCGGCCTCGCGCTTCGGCGGCCGGCTTCTCGCGCGCTTGCGACGCGTCGGTCGCTCAGACGACTTCGCGCCCTCCGCCTCGCCGCTACGACCGTCCGCCGGTTGATCATTGCGATCCACAGCATCCGTCATCGGACCACCGGCATCGGCGGCAGTCGGTTGGTTCGCATCGTCGCGGCGCGGCGTCTCGGCCATCCTGCCCTCGGTGTCTTGAGTCAACTCGACGTCTGATGCTGCTTCGCCGCCGGCGACTGGACCAACTGCCCGCCCGCTCAAAACGGCTTGAAAACGGCGAGAACGACAATGCCGATGAACAGCACGGTCGGAACCTCGTTGAAGACCCGGTACCACCGGGTCGTTCGTGGCCGCTCGTCGGCAGCAAAGCGACGAACGTCACGCGCCATCACCGCGTGGCAAACCGCGATGCCGATGGCCAGCACCAGCTTCGCGTGCAGCCATCCTTGAGTCCACTGATGCTGGCTCGTGGCCAAGGCCAGCCCGAAGACGAAAGTGGCGATCATCGCCGGTGTGCCGATCGCCTTGAGCAGGCGCCTCTCCATCACCTTGAACGTCGCAGACGCCTCGCCGCCGACGGCCGAATCGCGATGGTAGATGAACAGCCGTGGCAGGTACCACATCGCCGCCATCCACGCGGCAAACGCCATGATGTGGAGTGCCAAGAGCCAAAGGACGAGATCAGCCAGTGCCGTTCACCAACCATTGTGCGGCTGCCCGGCATCGACCTGCATGACGCCTTAACCGCTGATCAGGGGAAGTGGGGGATGCCGCAGCGCAGCTCGATCGATTCGATCCGGTTTGTCGTGCACAAACCCTATCTGTCTATAAGATCATTTTTCTCGCGATTTCAAGTGCTGAAGCAACGCGGCGACGTGCTCGGGTGGCGTTTCGGGCACGACGCCGTGTCCGAGGTTGAAGATGAACGGCCGCCCGCGCCAGGCATCCAGGATCCGGTCCGCCGCCCGCACCATGCCTTCGCCACCGGTCACCAGGGCGAGCGGATCGAGATTGCCTTGCAGGCAGACATCGCCCGGGATCGCGCGGGCGGCCCAGTTGGGATCAATGACCGTGTCGATGCCCACGCCATCCGGCTTGACGCTCGCGACCACGTCAACGAGGGCGGGCCCGACACCACGCGGAAAGACGATGATCGGCACCTTCGGGCAACAGGCGCGCAGCTCCTGCACGATCCGCGCGAGCGGTTCGTCGACCCAACGCTCGCGCTGGTCCGGAGGCAGCACCCCGGCCCAGCTGTCGAACAGCTGGATGACCTCGGCACCGGCGGCGACCTGCGCCTCGCAGTAGCGGACGATCGCCTTGCAGAGCAGATCGACCAGATCGCCGAACAGGCGCGGCTCGCCGCGCGCGAGCTTGCGCGCCACCGCATAGTCCTTGGACCCACCCCCTTCGACCATGTAGGCGGCGAGCGTCCAGGGTGCCCCAGAGAAACCGATCAGCGTGACCCGGTCGGGCAGCGAGCGGCGCAAGCGGCGCAAGGTCTCGTAGACCGGTGCCAGCTGCTCGTGCAGATGCTCGGTCGACAGCCGTGCCAGGTCGCTGCGATGCGCCAACGGCGTGAGCCTCGGACCCTCGCCTTCGTAGAACCCGACATCGGCACCCAGGGCATCAGGAACCACCAGAATGTCGGAAAACAGGATCGCCGCGTCGAAATCGAAGCGACGGATCGGCTGCAGCGTCACCTCCTCGGCCAGCACCGGATCGTAGCAGAGCTCGAGGAAGCCGCCGGTCTTGCGCCGCACGGCGCGATATTCGGGCAGATACCGCCCGGCCTGGCGCATCAGCCAGACGGCGGGTCGCTCGGTCGCTTGCCCGGCAAGGGCGCGGAGCATCAGTTTTTCGGCCATGGCGCTCATCGGCTGGTTGGCGAAGACAGCTGTTCATGGAGGACTGCAAGGCGCGGTCGTGAATCTGGCCAGCCGCCCCTCGCCGTGTTGTCCATCCTCTCTTAACCTTAAGGGAAATTAAAGGATCTTGGAGGTAGATGGCAGTCGGCGAGCGGGGATTACTCCCTCTCCCGCCGTTGCCCAGAGGGTTGCCCCGAACGTTGCCGGCTGTTGGCGAATTCGTGCATCATTCCGTTGTCGCGTTGTCGTACAACAGGTTGCGGCAGATAGGGAAGAGTGGGAAAGCGGGAACACCGGTCCGGCGCCCGGCGATTGCCCGGCACCGATCCACAACGCCCCACCGGCTCGGCTTCTCTTGGCCGAACCGACTGGGCGCGGGCTGCGCGACGCCGGGCTGTGGACGGCCGCCGAGTCGTCCACAGCATGGTCCACGCCAACAGGCACCGCCCCGTGCCGCAGTCGGAAAGTAGCCTCACGTGCGCTTGCATCTGCACCTGATATCGGATTCCACCGGTGAGACCGTGACGACGGTGGCGCGCGCCGCCGTCTCGCAGTTCGAGGATGTGGTGCCGGTCGAGCACGTCTGGTTCTTCGTGCGCACCCGCAGCCAGCTCGAGAAGGTCATGACGATCGTCGAGGCGCTACCGGGCCTCGTCATCTTCACGCTGGTCTCACCCGAGCTCCGCTTCTTCCTGCAAGAGCGCTGCCGAATGTGTGGGGTGCCGTGCGTGCCGGTCCTGGACTCCGTGATGAACGCCCTCACCGGGCTCCTGGGCTCGGCGGGGCGGCCGCAGATCGGCCGCCAGCACGCCATGGACGAGGACTACTTTTCGCGCATTGCAGCCATGGATTTCACCATGCGGCACGACGACGGGCAATACGCGGACGAGCTGGACGAGGCCGATGTCGTGCTGGTGGGCGTGTCACGGACCTCGAAGACCCCGACCTGCGTCTACTTGGCCCATCGCGGCATCAAGGCGGCGAACGTGCCGCTGGTCCTCGACCTGCCGCAATTGCCCGTGCTCGAACGGTTGACGCGCCCACTGATCGTCGGGCTGACCATCAATCCGGCACAGCTGGCGGAAATCCGCCGCAACCGGCAGCGAATGCTGGGCATCGAAGGCGTCGAGCAGGGCCGCTTTGGGGGCGACTACGCCGACCTCGAGCGCATCCGCGAGGAGCTGCGCTACGCGCGTCGACTTTTCGCGCGGAACGGCTGGCCGGAGATCGACGTAACTAAACGATCGGTTGAAGAAACCGCGGCGACCATCTATCAATTCTTTCAGGCGCGAGCCAATCCGATGATCGGTGCGTTGGTCAAGCCGAACGGCGCGCCGGAGGCGGACACGAGCACCCGCGGTGGCGACGGGGACGGCTGATGCGGCCGTCGAGGCGCGGGCCCGCCGAGCAAAACTGTCGGTAGAAGCGGCTGATGAAGCATCTTTCGACCCTCGGCCGCCGGCGACAGGCACAGCGACGCCGGCTCTTCTGGAGCGTGGTGCGGGTCGCGGTCGGCCTGCTGCTGCTCGGCTTCTTTGCGATCGCCGGCTACGAGGCCGGACGTTCCGAGAATGCCCATCTGCTCACCCGGCAAGGCGCCGAACTCGAGGCCGCAGTGACGCGCAACCTAGCATTGACCGAAGAGCTCGCGAGGGTGGAAGATCGGGCGACCAGGCTCGAGAGCCAACTCCAGTCGTTGCGTCTCGACTATGCCGCCAACGTTCCGCCCGCGGAGTTCAAGGCGTTGCTCGACCTGATCCGGTCGCGCGCCAGAGCCGGCGTCGCCCGCGAGCGGCTCGCCTTTGTCATCGAGCAGGCTGGGCGCGAGCGGGTCTGCCTACCGGGCGTCGAGACACGCCGCCTGGTGGTCCGCACGCCGGTCTCGACCGTTCTCGACAACTCGGTATCCTTCGCCGACCGCAGGATCACCGTGAGTGGCGACGGCAGGCCGGCACGCGACGAGGCGGGACAGCCGCTCGACTGGTACGACCCGGCTGCACCCGTGACCTTGCGTTTTTTGGCCATCACCGGCGAGCTCAGCCGGGCGGCGGGGCGCCTGCCGCTCGTTCATTCCGTCATTCTCAATGACCGGGAATGGCAGTTCCAGGCGACCGCGTCGCGTGATCCGGGCTTCATCGACATAACGGCGCAGAGCTGCGCCTATCCGTGATGCGACGAACCGTTTCGGTCGCTCGGTTCGAGCGGCAGCGCGAGCTGTCGGCTCCCGGCACCGGCGACACCGAGGCCGAGCAGGCGCACCGGTGCCAGCAGCGGGGCGCGGTGGAGCAGAGCCCGCCCCGCCGCGGCGAGTTCGTCGGCTCGCGCGGGGGGCGTCGCCAGCGTCATCTGCCGCGTCGTCAGTCGGAAATCACGATATTTGATCTTCAGGATGACCGTTGTGGCGCGAAAGCCGCTCCGCTCCAGCCGTCGCGCCAACTCCCCGGCCAGCGCCGCGAGCTCGCGCTCTAGCGCCTCCATGGCTCGGATGTCGACGGCGAAGGTGGTCTCGACGCTGAGCGAGTTGCGCGCTCGTGCGGGCTGCACTGGTCGGTCGTCGATGCCCCGCGCCAGTTTCCAGAAGTGGTAGCCCTGGCGGCCGAGGCGGCGTAGGGCTTCGGCTTCGTCGAGCGCTTGCAGATCCGCACCCGTGACGATGCCGGCGGCCCGTAGTCGCCGTGCCGTGGCCGGGCCGACACCGTGGAAGCGGTCGATCGGCAGTCCGGCCAGGAGCTCCAGCTCCTGCCCTGGATAAATGACCGCGAGCCCGTCCGGCTTGCCCATCTCAGATGCGAGCTTTGCGAGGAACTTGTTGACGGAGACCCCGGCGGACGCAGTGAGCTCGGTTTCCGCCCGGATCGCCGCCTTGATCGAGCGCGCGATGGTCACGGCGGGGCTCGGACCAGCCTTCGGGATCGAGACATCCAGATAGGCCTCGTCCAGCGACAACGGCTCGACCAGATCGGTGAAGCGTTGGAAGATGCCATGGATCTCGCGGCTCACAGCCTTGTAGACGTCGAAGCGCGGGCGGACGAAGGTCAGTTCCGGGCATAGCCGGACGGCCTGCGCCCCGGGCATGGCCGAGCGTACGCCGAAGCGACGCGCGGCATAGCTCGCCGTCATGACCACGCCGCGCACCGAACCACCGCCGACCGCGATCGGCCGGCCGCGGAGGCTCGGGTCGTCGCGCTCCTCGACCGCCGCATAGAACGCGTCCATGTCGACGTGGATGATCTTCCGCACGGCAGTGCTCGCCAGCGCCCTACTAAGCGCTCGTCATGGCAGCAATTTCTCGATCACGGCTGTTGCAGGATGCCAACAAATGCCGGTCATGTCGCTGATGTTGATCGGGTCGTCGCAGCCGTCGCTTGCCAGGAGCGTGCGCCGCGACCTACCTTCCGGTGGCTGATGTCGCAGGTCGCTTCGCCGGGACGCGGAGCCCTCACGAGGTCGCACGTGGCGTTGGAGAGCGGGAGACGGGCCTTGAGCTATGAGCGCCGCGGCGATGCTCGCGCGCATCGCTGTTTTGCCGCCGCCTTGGTCTTGCTTGCGGGCATGACGGGCTCGGCCCGGTCCGATACGCTCAGCGAGGCGATGATCTCGGCCTATCTCAATAGCCCGCGGCTCGAGGCGGCGCGGGCCGAGCTTCGGGCGACCGACGAGCTGGTACCGCAGGCGCTCGCCGCGGGCCGACCGCAGGTATTCCTCGACGGCACAGTCGACGCTTTCACAACCGACACCGATGTCAGCGAGCGTGACGACCGCTTGACCCGTGGGGTCAACCTCTCGGTGCGTCAGCCGCTCTACGCCGGCGGTGGCATTCAGGCCGGCATCCGGCGCGCCGAGAGCACTGTGCGGGCCGAGCGGGCCTTCCTGGTTGCCACCGAGCAGCAGGTGCTCCTCGACGCGATCGACGCCTACACGGCGACTTGGCGGGATCGCGCCGTTCTCGATCTGGCCCGGACCAACGAGACCCGCATTCGGCGGCAGTTGCAGGCGACCCGCGATCGCTTCGAAGTGGGCGAGGTCGCTCGAACGGACGTGGCGCAGGCGCAGGCACGGCTTGCCAGGGCCCAATCCGACATCGAGCTTGCGACGGCGGATCTGGCTGCCTCCACGGCCGCGTTTCGCGACATCATCGGTTTCGACCCAGGTATGCTGTCCGAGCCCCAGGCCTTCGCACCCCTGCCGGCCAGCGAGAGCGAGGCGCAGGCCCTGGCCGCCGCCAACCCCAACATCACCAGTGCCACGTTCAGGCTGCAGGCGGCGCGCGAGGGCGTCGACGTGGCCTTCGCCGACCTGCTGCCCAGCCTCGATCTGGCCGGCAATCTCCGCTACCAGGAGAACGAGACCCGTGCCGTCGACCGGCGCGACGAGGCGCGGGTCGGGCTGCAGCTTTCCGTGCCCCTTTTCCAGGGGGGCGCCGACCGGTCGCGGGTTCGTCAGGAGCGGCAGCTCGTGGAGGCCCGGCGCAATGACCTGGAGGACACGCTGCGCGGCGTGCAGCGCTCGGTGACGACGTTCTGGGAGCGCGCACTCGCGGCCAGGGCTGCCATCGTGGCGCTGGAGGAGGAGGCCCGGGCCAACCAGATCGCTCTCGATGGTGTCGAGGAGGAGGCGCTCGTGGGTCAGCGAACGGTGCTCGACGTGCTCGATGCCGAGCAGGAGTTGTTCACTTCCCAGACAGATCTCGTGCGCGCCCAGCGCGAGTGGGTGGTGGCCACGTACCAGCTCAAATCGGCGGTCGGAGAGTTGACCGTGGCTGGGCTCGGCTTGGCAGTGCAGCCGTTCGACGCTGAGGCCAACTACCTGCAACAGCGCGATCGTCTTTTCGGTATCGACTGAGCAGGCAAGATGCCGTTCTGCTCCGCTTGACAAGGCTAATTCCCCGTTGGCGTTAACCGAATTTTAGGGGGTGGCAAGCTAGAGTCCCGTTACGTCGGGCGGCAAGCGCGCCGTTCGAGAACGCCTGATGCGCCGCGTGGCGCCAAGAAATGGGACTATCGCATGCCGTCCTCCTGGAAGCTCCGCCTCCCCCTCGTCGCAGTCGTCGCTCTCGTCGCCGCCGGACCCGCCCTCGCCGCCTCGGATACCGACGTCCTCACCGTGCGGGTCACCGTCCAGGAAGCCTGCTCGATCGCCGGCACGACGATCGATTTCGGGACCTACAGCGCCGGCCAGTCGGCCGCCCTCGATGCCCAGGGTGCGATCACCTACAGCAACTGCGCCGCCGGCACGCTCACCATCGCCCTCGACGGGGGCGGCGCGGGCAATGTCGCCAACCGCGCCATGGCCAACGGCAGCGGCGACAGCCTCCGCTATCAGCTCTTCCGCAATTCCGCGCGCAATCAGGTCTGGGGCAGCGGTGCCGATGCGCAGCAGGTGGTCCTGCTGGTGCCCGACTCGGGCAGCGTGCCGGTCTACGGCCGCATCCCGGGCAGCCAGAGCGTGCCCGGCGGCGCCTACAGCGACACGGTCAACGTCACCCTGACCTTCTGACCCGAGCCGCGGCGCGCCGCCGCGCCGCGTCGCCCGGCGGCCGCGGCGGGCCGCTGCGGCCGTG
>CAYWSB010000052.1:0-31905 GCA_964460465.1 uncultured Geminicoccaceae bacterium
CTGCACTGGTGCGGGCGACGAAGCCGCGCTCGGGGCTGTCGAACCAGATGAAGATTTGCGTCGGGAGTGCTGTGGACGGCGAGAGCATGCTCTCCGGGGCAGCGGTGATGAAGGCGTTCATCCCGATCAAGAGCAGCGGTGCGGTCTCGCCCAGCGCCTGGGCGAGACCGATGATGGTGCCGGTGAGAATGCCCGGCATGGCGACCGGCAGGACGTGATGGGTCACCGTCTGCAGCTTGGAGGCACCGACACCCAGGGCGGCCTCGCGGATCGACGGCGGTACCTGCTTCAAGGCCGCGCGGGTGGCGATGATGATGGTCGGCAGGGTCATCAGCGAGAGCACCATGCCGCCGACCAGGGGGGCCGAGCGCGGCAGGCCGAAGACCTGGAGGAAGACGGCCAGGCCCAGGAGACCGAAGACGATCGAGGGCACGGCGGCGAGGTTGTTGATGTTGACCTCGATCAGGTCGGTGAGGCGGTTCTTGGGTGCGAACTCCTCGAGGTAGATGGCAGCGGCGATGCCGGTCGGAAAGCTGATCAGGAAGCAGACGAGGAGCAGATAGAACGAACCCCACAGCGCACCCTTGAGGCCGGCGAGCTCCGGAAAGCGGCTGTCTGCGGCGGTGAACAGCGTCCAGTTGAAGGTCGAGCGCAGGCGGTCCTGCTCGACCAGTCGGTCGTATATCTCGATCTGGCTGTCGGTGACCGTGCGACGATTGGCCGGCAGGTTGCGATCGATCACCCCTTTGTGGAGCTGATCAATCGGATCGGACGCCGGGACCCAGATGGAGAAGGTGCCGCCGATCAGCTCAGGATCCTCGACGACCCGGTCGCGCACGAAGAATTGGGCACCGTTGCTCGCCATGGAGCGCATCAGCCGTTGCTCGGCGGGTGTGTCGACGTCCGGAAACAGGTCGAACAGCGCCTGGTCGACGAAGCTGGAGTAGCGCGCGCGGAAGGGATCCGCGGGGTTCACCGCATCGGCCGGGATGCTGACGTCGAGGCGGATCGAGGTCTGCGTCCAGGCGGTCCAGGAGGCGAGCACGATGGAGCCGAGGAGGGTCATGAGCAGCGCCATCGCCACGCCGACGGCACCGAGCCCGAGCAGCCAGAGCCGGGTATCGGCGCGCCGCCGTTGCCGCAGCCGCTGCTGGGCCGCTGCCGAGCTGGCCCAGTTGTTGTCGGTCTCGGCGTCCACGGGCAGGTGTTCAGTGTCAATCATACTGCTCTCGATATTTCTTGACGATGCCGAGGGCGAGGACGTTCAGTGCCAGCGTCGAGAGAAAGAGCACGAGGCCGAGGCCGAAGGCGGCCAGGGTCTTCGGGCTGTCGAACTCGGTATCGCCGATCAGGAGCGTGACGATCTGCACGGTGGTCGTCGTCACGCCCTCGAGCGGGTTCAAGGTCAGCTTGGCGGTGAGACCGGCGGCCATCACCACGATCATCGTCTCGCCGATCGCCCGGCTCAAGGCGAGCAGCACGCCGCCCATGATGCCGGGAAGGGCCGCTGGCAGGAGCACCTGGCGAATGGTCTCGGACTTGGTCGCACCGAGTGCCGCAGAGCCGTCGCGCAGCGATTGCGGCACGGCGTTCAGGGCATCGTCGGCGAAGGACGAGATGAACGGGATCAGCATGATTCCCATCACGCCGCCGGCGACGATGGCCGCTGTGGGCGCCACCTCGATGCCGAGCATCGCCCCCAGATTGCGGAGCGCCGGGGAGACGGTGATCACCGCGAAGAAGCCGTAGACAATGGTCGGGATGCCGGCGAGGACCTCGAGGATCGGCTTGATCGTCGCGCGCACCGGCTGGGTCGCGTACTCGGCTGTGTAGATCGCCGCCAACAGGCCGATCGGCACCGCGACGAACATGGCGCAGACGCTGACCACGATGGTGCCCCAGAAGATCGGCACGGCGCCGAAAGAGCCGAGCCCGGCCACCTGGTCCTCGCGGATGGCGATCTGCGGCTCCCAGTTCAGGCCGAAGAGAAACTCGGCGACGGGCACCCGCTCGAAGAAGCGGTAGCTCTCGTAGACGAGCGAAACGAGGATGCCCAGCGTGGTGACGATGGCGACCAGCGACGCCAGGACGATGAGGCCGAAGATGATGCCCTCGACCTGATGGCGGGCGCGAAAAGCCGGGGCGATGCGCGAGCGGGCCCAGGTCAGGCCGGCGACCGCGAGCGCGAGCGAGGCGGCGATGACCGAGAGGCGGACGATCGTCTGGTAGGTGGCGAAGCTCTGCGCGGCGGCCAGGATCTCGGGTGCCGGAGTGCCGAAGGTGGTGCCGCGCGCGGCGTTGCGGATGCTCGAGAGCAGGAGATTGCGCTCGGCCGTCGATATGTCGGCGGTCATCTCCGCCGGCACGCTGTTCAAGAGCAGCCAGTCGATGAAGCTGCTCTGGAAGAGCACGCCGGCGATGAAGACGACGACCGCCGGCAGGCCGGCGATCAAGGCGACGTAGTAGCCGTAATATTGCGGCAGGGTGGCGAGCCCGCCACTGGCGCTGGCGTCCCTGAGCGCAACGGCGCGCTGCCGGCCGAGGTAATAGCCGATGACCGACAAGACGATCAGGGTGGGAATTACCAGCGACTGCATCATTCACCGTCTCGATGTGGCAGCGGGCGAACGCGAGGATGGCGTGGCGACCCGCGCAGACGGGTCGCCACCATGCATCCGGTCGACTGGGCCGGCTCAGCTGGAGGGCGGCTGCATGGACGCGCCGGCCAGGGCGGCATCCTGCACGGCCTTGCGGCGCTCGTCGTTGAGCGGCACGAGACCACGCTCCTGGAGGTAGCCGCCGGGACCCATCGCCTCCTCGCTCATGTACTCCTCGATGAACTCGGCGAGGTTGGGGATGGCGCCACGATGCGCGTTCTTCACGTAGAAGAAGAGCGGCCGCGACACGCCGTACTCACCGGTCTCGATGGTCTCGGGCGTGGGCGCCACGCCCTCGATCGCCGCCCCCTTCAGCGTGTCCTGGTTCTCGTAGAGGAACGAGTAGCCGAAGATGCCGAAAGCACTCGGGTCGCTGGTCAGGCGCTGGACGATCAGGTTGTCGTTCTCGCCGGCCTCGACAAAGGGCCCGTCGGTGCGCATGCGCTGGCAGACCTCGCCGTGCCGGTCCTTCTCCAGTGCCTCGATCGCCGGGAAGGTCTTGCAGCCGGCTTCCATCACCAGCTCGACCCAGGCGTCACGGGTGCCCGAGGTCGGCGGCGGGCCATAGACGAGGATCGGCTGGTCGGGCAGGGCGGGGTCGATCTGGCTCCAGCGGGTGAAGGGGTTGGCGACGATCTCGCCGTCGACCTCGACCTCGGCGGCGAGCGCCTGGAAGAGCTGCGCCTTGGTCAGGTCGACATCGGCGCCGTCCTGCGAGGTGGCGAGCGACAGGCCGTCGAAGCCGAGCAGCACCTCGGTGACGTCGGTCACCCCGTTCGCCTCGCAGACCGCCCACTCGGACGCCCGCATGGCGCGCGAGGCACCGGTGATGTCGGGGTGGCTCTCGCCGATGCCGCCGCAGAAGATCTGCATGCCGCCGCCGGTGCCGGTCGATTCGACCACCGGCGAGGGGGCGCCGGTCATCGCCGAGAACTGCTCGGCCACGGCCTGGGTGTAGGGAAACACGGTCGACGAGCCGACGATGCTGATCTGGTCGCGTGCCTGGGCGGTGCCGGCGACGGCGACGAGCGCCACCGCGGACGCGGTGAGCAGAAGATGCTTCATGATGTCCTCCTTGGACGACGTTCAGGTCGGTTGGCGCGCCCTGTCTGCCGGCCGACCGTGAGGGTTTTATGAGGAAATTGTGACGATCGTGTGACGATCGCTCAGAGCGCGGGCAGCAGCACGCGGAACGTGCTCCCTCGTCCGAGCTCGCTGTCGATGACGAGCTCGCCGCGGTGGCGGCGGGTGATGTGCTTGACGATGGCGAGGCCGAGGCCGGTGCCGCCGGCATGGCGCGAGCGGGCCTTGTCGACCCGGTAGAAACGCTCGGTCAGGCGGGGGATGTGCTCGGGCGCGATTCCGGGGCCCTGATCGCTGACGGCCACCGCGACGGCTCGCCGGCCGGCCAGCGCCCCGGCCGAGGGCGGCGCGGGGTCGAGCACGGCCGTCTCGATGACGACGGTCTTGCCGCTGCCGCCGTACTTGACGGCGTTGTCGACGAGGTTGGTGAAGAGCTGGTGGAGCTGGTCGGGGGTGCCCTGCACGGGGGGCAGGGCGGTGGCGCCGCGTCGCTCGAGGGTGACCTGGTGGCGGGCCGCGAACGGCTGCACGCTGTCCATGACGCGCGCCACGATCTCGGTCACGTCGCAGGTCTCGGCCGGCGGCTGGTCGGCGGCGAGCTCGATGCGCGACAGCGAGAGCAGGTCGTCGACCAGGCGGGTCATCCGCGCCGTCTCCTCGGCCATGATGCCGAGAAAGGCTTCGCGCGCCTCGGGGTCGTCCCTGGCCGGGCCCTGCAGGGTCTCGATGAATCCCACGAGCGAGGCGAGCGGGTTCCTGATCTCGTGGCTGGCATTGGCGACGAAGTCGGAGCGCATCCGCTCGATCATCACCTGCTCGGTCTCCTCCCGCAGCGCCAACAGGGCGCCGTTGCCGCCATCGGGCAGGTCGACCCGCTCGATCCGGGCGGCGAACTGCTTCCTCTGGTCGAGCGCCGGGCGAAAGGTGAGGTCGGAGGTGGGCTTGCCGTCGAGGGCAGCGCCCAGGGCCGCGAGCAGTCCCGGGTCCCGCAGCACCAGCCCCACCGGGACCGGCAGGGCGGCGACGGCGAAGCTGCGCCGCGCCGCGGTGTTGGCCTGGACCACCTGGAGCTTGCCGTCGACCAGGAGGATGGGGTCGGGCAGGGCCTCGACGAGCTGCTCGATCAGGCGCTGCCGGGCGATGTTGTCGCGCTCGGCGCGGCGCAGCCGGCGGGCGAGGCCGGCGACCGGGCGGATGATGCCGTCGGTGTCCGGATGCCGCGGTGGCACCGGCCGTCCGTCGCCGGCCTTGCCGGCGAGGCCGTCGAGCCAGGCCTGGAGGCGCTGGCGCTCCTGCTGCCGGGCGGTGGCGACGGCGATCGCGACGGCGAGTGCGGTCGCCGCGGCGAGCGTGCCGGCGACGAGCCAGGGAGCCGCCACGAGCGCCAGAACGGCGAGGGCGGCCGCGGCCGGCAGGACGGCGAGGCCGACCTCGCGCAAGGTCACCCTGACCGCCGGGCGCTGGCCCGGCTGCCAGAGCCGGGCGAGCGCGGCCAAGCGGTGCTGCTGGTCCTTCTCGGGCTGGCTCTGCAGTGCCGGGGCCTTCCGGTCGCGGTGGCGGTCACCGCCTCACTTAGCGAGCTCCGGCAGGTTGCGGTAGAGGTCGAGCGCCTGCGGGTTGGCCAGGGCCTCCGTATTGGTCACCGGCCGGCCGTGGACGACGTCGCGGACCGCGAGCTCGGTGATCTTGCCCGAGAGCGTCCGGGGGATGTCGGCGACCTGGACGATCCGGGCCGGGACGTGGCGTGGCGTGCAGTTGTCGCGGATCTGCTGCTTGATGCGGTCCTGGAGAGCCTGGTCGAGGGTGATGCCGTCCTTGAGGCGGACGAAGAGCACGACCCGGACGTCGCCTTCCCAGTCCTGGCCGATGCAGATGCTCTCCATGACCTCGGCGATCTGCTCGACCTGGCGGTAGATCTCGGCCGTGCCGATGCGCACGCCGCCCGGGTTGAGCACCGCGTCCGAGCGGCCGTGGATGACGATGCCGTCGTGCTCCGTGAGTTCGGCGTAGTCGCCGTGGCACCACACATCGCGGAAGCGTTCGAAGTAGCTCTTCCGGTACCGGCTGCCGTCGGGGTCGTTCCAGAAGGCGACGGGCATCGACGGAAACGGCCTGGTGCAGACGAGCTCGCCCTTCTCGGCCCGCACCGCCTCGCCCAGGTCGTTCCAGATGTCGACCGCCATCCCGAGGCCGCGCATCTGGATCTCGCCCGGAAAGACGGGGCCGGCGGGGTTGCCCAGCACGAAGCAGGAGACGATGTCGGTGCCGCCCGAGATGGAGGCGAGCTGCAGGTCGCTCTTGACGTGGCCGTAGACCCATTCGAAGCTCTCGGCGACCAGCGGCGAGCCGGTGGAGAGGATCGCCCGGAGCCTGCTGAGGTCGTGGGTCTTCATCGGCTCCCGCCCGGCTTTCTTGAGCGCGTCGATGTACTTGGCGGAGGTGCCCAGGACGTCGAGCCCCTCCTCGGCCGCGATGTCGAAGAGGATGTCGGGCGTCGGGTGGAAGGGCGAGCCGTCGAAGAGGACGAGGGTGGCCTGCGAGGCCAGGCCCGAGACCAGCCAGTTCCACATCATCCAGCCGCAGGTGGTGAAGTAGAAGAGCCGGTCGCCCGGGCGGATGTCGGTGTGCAGGCGGTGCTCCTTGATGTGCTGCAGTAGTGTGCCGCCGACCCCGTGGACGATGGCCTTGGGCTTGCCGGTCGTGCCGGAGGAGTAGAGCACGTAGAGCGGGTGGTCGAAGGGGACCCGGGTGAAGGCGAGGTCGGTCGGCCCGGTCGCGAGGTAGTCGGCGAAGTCGACGGCGTCCTTGATGGCGCCGAGGTCCGGGGCGCTGTCGAGGAAGGCATGGACGACAGTGCGGCGCAGCGACGGCAGGTTGGCCGCGATCTCCGCGACCTTGGCGCGGATGTCGATCCGCTTGCCGGCATAGTGGTAGCCGTCGACGGTGAGCAGCACCCTGGGCTCGATCTGGCCGAAGCGGTCGAGCACGCCCGAGATGCCGAAGTCGGGCGAGCAGGAGGACCAGATCGCCCCGAGGCTGGACGTCGCCAGCATGCCGATGACGGCCTCGGGCGCGTTGGGCAGGTACCCCGCGACCCGGTCGCCCGGGCCGACCCCGTCGGCGCGCAGGCTGGCGGCGAGGCGTGCCACCTGGTCACGGAGCTCATCCCACGAGAGCTCGCGGCGGCTGCCGTTCTCGCCGCGAAAGACGATCGCGGGTGTGGTGTCGCGGCGGCACAGGAGGTTCTCGGCGAAGTTCAGCTCGACGCCGGGGAACCATTGCGCCCCGGGCATCCGCTCGCCATGGCGGAGCACCTCGAGGCCGCCCGGGGCTGCGGTGGCGAGCACGCCGTCCTTGAAGACGTAGCGCCAGAAAACCTCGAGCTCGTCCACCGACCATTCCCACAAGTCGTGGACGGCGGCTGCCCCGTCGAAGCCCTGCATGCGCGCGAGCCGGGCGATCGCGGTCGCTTCGGCCCGTGCCGGATCGGGGGACCAGATCGGCTTCACCATCGCTGCGTGCCCTCCCCATGCCGTCATGCCCGCGCCCACGCCGGACGCAGGAGCAGCGAATCGCTGATTTCCGGCTGCGGCGCAACCGTGCGGCTGTGGCCGCCACGTCGTTGTGAGCGGTCCTTACCAAGCGATCATCGACGTTATATGGTCGGGGATGAAGCCCGCTATGCGGAGGACGGACGGATGAACGAGGACGCCTTCAACATGGCCCTGCGCAAGTTCCTCAAGCAGGTCGGCGTGACCAGCCAGCGCGAGATCGAGCAGGCGGTCCGGGCCGCCCTGGCGGACGGCCGGCTCAAGGGCGACGAGACGCTGCCGGCCAAGATCGTGCTGACGGTGGGCGGCGTCGATCTCGTGCACGAGATCACGAGCGACATCGCGCTGTCGTGAGACCGGGGCGCGTCGCGGCCGGCTGGCTGGTCGCGCTCGGCCTCCTGGCCGGGCCGCCCGCCTCGGCCGCCTTCGTCGGGCACGGCGGGCCGGTCAAGGGGCTGGCGCTCACCGCTGACGGCGGGCGGCTGGTCAGCACGAGCTTCGACTACTCGGTGATCGTCTGGCGGCTGGCCGACGGGGCTGCCCTCGACGTCCGGCACGGCCACGCGGCGGCAGTCAACGACGTGGTCGTCCTGCCCGGCGACCGGCGCTTCGCCACGGCGGGCGACGACGGTGCGGTGCTGCTCTGGAGCTTTGCGGCGAGCGAGCCCCTGGCGGTGCTCGACGGGCATGGCGGCCGGGTGGTCGATCTCGCCGTCTCGGCCGACGGCCACTACCTGGCCTCGGCGAGCTGGGACCGGACGGTGCGCGTCTGGGACCTCGCCAACGGCGCCCCGGCGCTCACCCTGGACGGGCATGGCGGGCCGGTCAACGCCGTCCGCTTCACCCCGGACGGCGAGCGGCTGGTCACCGCCGGCGCCGACGGGACCGTGCGGCTGTGGCGGACCGCCGACGGCACGAGGCTCGCCGAATGGGGCGGCGGGCTCGCGGCGGTGCACGCGCTGGCGGTCGACCAGGCGGGCCGGATCGCGTTCGCCGCGGGGTCGAACGGCGAGGTGCGGCGCTACGACCTCGACGGCGGCAGTGCGCTGGCGCCGTTCCGGACGGCGCTGCCGACGCCGATCTTCGCCCTCGAGCTCAGCCCCGACGGCGCGCTCCTGGCCGCCACCGGCATGGACGGGACGATCTCGCTCTTCCGCACGGCGAGCGGTGCGGTCGAGGAAATCCTCGGCGGCGACCGCAACCCGCTCTGGTCGCTGGCGATCACCCCGGACGGCTCGACGCTGCTCGCCGGCGGCAACGACCGGACCATCCGGCAGTGGTCCTTGGCCGACGGCACGGAGATCGACGAGCCGGTCCCGCTGCCGGCCGTCGACGCCGCGGCGACCGACGCCGCCGACGCGGGCGCCGTGGTCTGGCGCCGCTGTGCTGCCTGCCACACCCTCGACCCCGACAGCGCCAACCGGGCCGGGCCGACGCTGTTCGGCGTGTTCGGCCGCCCGATCGGCACGGTCGCGGGCTACCCCTACTCCCCGGCGCTGGCCGAGAGCGACATCGTCTGGACCGAGGCCACGGTGGCCGAGCTCTTCCGGCTGGGCCCCGACGTGGTCACGCCGGGGACCAAGATGCCGGTCCAGCGAATCACCGACGAGGCCGAGCTGGCCGCGCTGATCGACTTCCTCAGGCGCGAGGCGATGCCCTGGGAGTGACGGGCCGTCGCCTCAGGCCCTCGCGCAGTGCTCGATAAGCCGGGCCAGGAACCGGTCGCAGGCGGCGAGCTGCGCGGCCTCGACGAACTCGTCGGGACGGTGCGCCTGGGCGATGTCGCCGGGGCCGACGACGACCGTGGGGATGCCGATCGCGGCGAACAGCCCGCCTTCGGTGCCGTAGGCGACCTTGCCGTGGTCGTTGCGCTCGGCGAGGCGGCGGGCGAGCTGGGTGACCGGCGCGTCGGGCGGGGTGTCGAGGCCGGGAAAGCCCGAGATCTCGCGAATCTCGATGCCGGCCTCCGGGGCCACGGCGCGCATCGCCGGCTGCAGCACGTCGCCGGCATAGGCGCGGATGGCGGCCTCGGCCACGTCCGCACTGTCGTCCGGCAGCAGGCGGAACTCGAACAGCAGCCGCGCCCGGTCGGGGACGATGTTGAGCGCCGTGCCGCCCTCGAGCACGCCCGTGTGCGCGGTCGAGACCGGCACGGTGTAGAGCGGGTCGCGAACGCCGCGCGCGGCGAAGGCCTCGCCCATGCGGCGCACCTCGAGCGCCAGCATCGCGGCGTAGTCGACGGCGTTCACGCCCTGCGGCGCCAGCGACGAATGGCAGGCCCTGCCGGTGACCACCGCCTCGAACGACCGCTTGCCCTTGTGCGCCACCACCACCTGCATGCCGGTGGGCTCGCCGACGAAGCAGGCTTCGGGAAGGATCGACGCCCGGGCCAGCCGGTCGATCAGCCCGCGCACGCCGACGCAGCCGATCTCCTCGTCGTAGGAGAAGGCGAGATGGATCGGCCGGGCGAGGTCGGCCGCGCGCATCGCCGGCACGGCGGCCAGGCAGCAGGCGAGGAAGCCCTTCATGTCACAGGTGCCGCGGCCGAAGAGCCGGCCGTCGCGGGCGGTCAGGGTGAAGGGGTCGGTGGCCCAGTCCTGACCGTCGACGGGGACGACGTCGGTGTGGCCGGAGAGGATGTAGCCCGGCCGGTCGGCGGGGCCGATGGTGGCCCAGAGATTGGCCTTCTCGCCGGTCGCGTCCCAGGTCCGCTCGGCCGCCACACCGTGCCTTGCCAGATAGGCCTCGACCCAGGCGACGAGGTCGAGATTGCTGTTGCGGCTGGTGGTGTCGAAGCCGACCAGGGCGGCGAGGATCTCGGTCGTCGTCAGGGTCATGCTGGGTGTCCGGCTGAGGTCAGGCGGCGAGGAAGCGATCGTCGGCGGGGATGCGGCCCCGGGCGAACTCGATGAAGCGCTGGGCCACCGGGGTCACCGGGCCGAGCGGGCAGATGAAGCTCGAGAGGTAGTCGACCTCGGGGGCGAAGGGGCGGAAGACCAGGGTGTGGTCGTCGCGCAGGGCGACCGGGAACGGGTTGACGATGCTGATGCCGAGACCGGCGCGGACCATCTCGCAGATGGCGATCGAGGTGGCGGTCTCGACGACGAGGCGCGGCTCGACGCCGTGCTCGGCGAAGATGCGCTCGTAGACATAGCGCCGATGGAAGCGGCGGGTAAGCGCCACGAAGGTCTCGCCGGCGAAGTCGCAGGGCTCGATCACCGGTCGGCCGGCAAGCCTGTGGCCGGCCGGCAGCACCGCGTGGCCGATCGCCCGGATGTAGGTATAGGGGGTCACGCCGTCGTGGCGGGCGAGCCCGTCGGAGATGCCGAGATGCGCATTGGCGTTGGCGACGGCGGCCACCACGGCCTCGGTGGTGCCGATCTCGAGGTGGATCGTGAGGTCGGGGTTGGCGGCGAGGAAGCCCGAGACCAGGCGCGGCATGAAGCGGTGGGCGATCGTCGGCGGTGCGGCGATCTTCAGGGGGGCGGCGAGCGGGGCAGGGGCGGGAGCACCGGTCAGGCCGTCCAGAATGTCGAAGACGGGCTCGGTTTCCTGGACGATCCGCAGCGCCTCGGAATTGGCGATCAGCCGGCCGCCGTCGCGCTGGAAGAGTGATTTGCCGATGGTCGCCTCGAGCGCGGCGATGGCGCGGCTGACGGCGGGCTGGGAGAGGCCGAGCCGCAGGGCCGCCGCCGTCGTCTTGCCCTCCTTGACGACGGCGGCCAGCACCTCGAGCTCGCGCAGGCGTGGCCGGCGGTGCGGGGCGACGGGTGCGGCGCGGACCGTCGGCTGCATAGGGTGTATTACCTCAGGGCATATCGTTGTGTATGGACATGATGATTACGCATATTAAGCTCGTCGGCAAGCGAGCGGCGCGCGTCGCACCGACGGGGCCGCTTCCACCAGCCGCGAGGGAGACCGCCGTCATGACCCATCACCCGAGGCCGGACCGGAGAACGGCCGCATGGATCGCGGTGGGCGCCGCCGCAGCGTTGACCGCGGGGGCCGTTCAGGCCGAGACGCTGACCATCGGTCTCGCCGCCGAGGCGACGTCGATGGACCCGCATTTCCACAATCTCACGCCCAACAACCAGATCGCGCAGCACATTTTCGACAACCTGATCAACCAGGACGAGGCGCAGCGGCTGGTCCCGGCCCTGGCGACCGAGTGGGCGCCGGTCGACGACCTCACCTGGGAGTTCAAGCTCAGGGAAGGGGTGAGCTTCCACGACGGCACGCCGTTCTCGGCCGACGACGTCGTCTGCACCTTCGCGCGCGCGCCCAACGTGCCGAACTCGCCCTCGGGCTACGGCACCTACATTCGCGGCAAGACGGTCGAGAAGGTCGACGACTATACGATCCACATCAAGACCGAGACCCCCTATCCGCTGATGGCGACCGATGTCTCGACCATTCCGATCATCTCGGCCAAGCATTGCGAGGCCACGACCGAGGACTACAACTCGGGGGCCGCGACCTTCGGCACGGGCCCCTACAAGTTCGTCCAGTTCACGCCGGGCGACCGGATCGTGCTCGAGCGCAACGACGACTACTGGGGGCCGCTGCCCGAGTTCGAGACCGTAATGTTCCGGCCGATCACCTCCGATCCCTCGCGCGTCGCGGCCCTCCTGGCCGGCGACGTCGACATGATCAACATCGTGCCGACGGCCGATCTCGCCACGCTGGAGGCGCGTGACGACGTGGCGTTGCACACCGGCATCTCGAACCGCGTCATCTACATGCACATCGACCACTGGCGCGAGCAGTCGCCGCACCTCACCGCCAAGGACGGCTCGGCCATCGACAATCCGTTGCGCGACCAGCGGGTGCGCCTCGCGATCTCCAAGGCGATCGACCGGGAGGCCATTCGCGACCGGGTGATGGAGGGCCAGTCGATCCCCGCGGGGCAGCTCCTGCCCGACGGGTTCTTCGGCGTGTCGCCCAACCTCCAGGCCGAGCCCTACGACCCGGAAGGGGCGAAGGCGCTGCTCACGGAGGCCGGCTATCCGGACGGCTTCAAGATGGTGGCGCACGGGCCGAACGATCGCTACACCAACGATGCCCGGATCCTCGAGGCCATCGCCCAGATGCTGACCCGGGTAGGGATCGAGACCTCGATCGACACGATGACCAACTCGGTCTTCTTCAGCCGCGCGTCCAGCGGCGACAACGGCCAGCCCGAGTTCTCGTTCATCCTGGTCGGCTGGGGTGCCGGCTCGGGCGAGGCGTCCTCGCCGCTGCGCTCGCTGCTCGCGACCTTCGATCCCGACAAGGGCATGGGCGCCTCCAATCGCGGCCGCTACTCCAACCCCGAGATGGACGCGCTGCTCACGGAGGCGCTCGGCACCGTCGACGACGAGAAGCGCGACCGCCTCTTGGCCGAGGCGACCGAGGTGGCGATCAAGGATCTCGGCATCATCCCGATCCACTACCAGGTCAACACCTGGGCGACCCGGGCCGGCATCAGCTACGTGCCGCGGACCGACGAGTGGACGCTGGCCATGACCGTGACCAGCGGCGAGTGACGGGCGGGCGCAGCTAGGCGCGTGGCGGCGGTTGCGATGGCGCGCCGCCTGCCGCGCCCCGCCTGACGGAGGGACCGGTGGCGGTCTTCATCCTCCGGCGGCTGATGCAGGCGGTGCTCGTCGTCCTCGCCATGGCGTGCATCGTCTTCTTCGGCGTCTATCTCGTGGGCGATCCGGTCTGGATGTTCGTCTCGCCCGACATGAACCAGGCCGACATCGCCGCCGTCACCGCCTCACTCGGCCTCGACCGGCCGGTCTGGGAGCAGTTCGGCCGCTTCCTCTGGTCGGCGGTCCAGGGTGATCTCGGCCGGTCGTTCGTCTTCGGCGAGCCCGCCCTGCAGCTCATCCTGTCGCGCATGCCGGCCACGCTCGAGCTCGCCACGGCGGCCCTGGTCATGGCCGTGCTGCTGGGCATCCCGCTCGGCCTCTATGCCGGGCTGAACCCGGAGCGGCCGGCCTCGCGGGCGATCATGGCGGGCTCGATCGTGGGCTTCTCGCTGCCCAATTTCTGGGTCGGCATCATGCTGATCATGGTCTTCGCGGTGATGCTCGGCTGGCTGCCGTCCACCGGCCGGGGCGATACCGCGACCTGGTTCGGGATCACGTCCAGCCTGTTCACCGTCGACGGCCTGCGCCACCTCATCCTGCCGGCCTTCAACCTGGCGCTGACCAAGCTGGCCCTGGTCATCAGGTTGACCCGGGCCGGCACGATGGAGGCGATCCACCAGGACTACATCAAGTTCGCCCGGGCCAAGGGCCTTTCCCGGCGCCGCGTCGTGCTGGTCCACCTGCTGAAGAACATCATGATCCCGATCGTGACCGTGGTCGGGCTCGAGTTCGGCACGCTCGTGGCCTTCGCCGTCGTCACCGAGACGGTCTTCGCCTGGCCCGGCATGGGCAAGCTGCTGATCGAATCGATCCAGCGCCTCGATCGCCCGGTCATCGTCGCCTACCTGGTGCTGATCGTGCTGCTGTTCGTGGTCGTCAATCTCATCGTCGACGTCTGCTACTCGCTGCTCGACCCCAGGGTTCGCCTGGGCGAGTCCCGGTCATGAGCACGACCGGCCTGCCCCGCTCGGCCGTGGTGGCGGCACCCGCGGTCGTGCCGCCCGTCGAGACTCCCTTCGCGCGCTTCGTGCGGGCCTATGGCGAGAGCCGCCTTGCGGTGGCGGCCTTCGTCCTCCTGGTCCTGATCGTCGGAGCGGCGATCGCCGCGCCCTGGATCGCCCCGCAGAACCCCTACGATCTGGCCCAGGTCTCGGTGCTCGATTCCCGGCTGCCGCCGGGCACCGTGTCGATGGACGGCTACACGTTCTGGCTGGGCACCGACGGCTCCGGCCGCGATCTCTTCTCGGCCATCCTCTACGGCCTGCGGATCTCGCTCGCCGTCGGCGTGCTCTCGGGCTTCGCCGCCCTGCTGGTCGGGATGGTGGTGGGGCTCTGCGCCGCCTATGCCGGTGGGCGGACCGAAAGCTTCCTGATGCGCGTCGTCGACCTGCAGCTCTCGATCCCGGCCGTGCTCATCGCCCTCATCCTGCTCGCCGTCCTGGGCAAGGGCCTGGACAAGATCGTCATAGCGCTGGTCGTGGCGCAGTGGGCCTACTATGCCCGGACGGTCCGCTCCTCGGCCCTGGTCGAGCGGCAGAAGGAGTATGTCGAGGCCGCGATCTGCCTCGGCCTGTCGCACAAGCGCGTCATCTTCAGGCACATCCTGCCCAACTGCCTGGCCCCGCTCATCGTCGTCGGCACCGTGCAGACGGCGAGTGCCATCGCCCTCGAGGCCACCCTGTCGTTCCTGGGCGTCGGCCTGCCGCCGACCGAGCCGTCGCTCGGCCTCTTGATCGCCAACGGCTTCAACTACATGCTCTCGGGGCGCTACTGGATCGCCTTCTTCCCGGGCATCGCGCTCTTGATGACCATCGTGGCGATCAATCTCGTCGGCGACCGCCTGCGCGACGTCCTCAACCCGCGGCTCGAGCGATGACCGGTGGCATGGCCGAGCCCGTGCTCGAGGTCAGGGGCCTCAGGACGCATTTTTTCACCAGGGCCGGCCTGGTGAAGGCGGTGGACGGCGTCGACTTCAGCCTGGCGCCGGGCGAGGTCTTGGGTCTGGTCGGCGAATCCGGCTCCGGCAAGTCGGTCACCGGCTTCTCGCTGCTGGGCCTGGTCGATCCGCCCGGGCGCATCGTCGAGGGTTCGATACGCCTCGCGGGGCAGGAGCTGGTCGGGCTGGACGAGGAGGCGATGCGCCGGCAACGTGGGCGCAAGATCGCCATGATCTTCCAGGATCCGATGATGACGCTCAACCCGGTGCTCCGGGTCGACACGCAGATGATCGAGGCGATCACCGCGCACGCCGACGTCTCGCGGGCGGCCGCACGCGACCGCGCGCGGGCGGCGCTCGCGATGGTCGGCATCCCCTCGCCGGACGAGCGGCTGCGCTCCTACCCGCACCAGTTCTCGGGCGGGATGCGCCAGCGGGTGGCGATCGCGATCGCCCTTCTGAACGAGCCCGCCGTGATCATCGCCGACGAGCCGACGACGGCGCTGGACGTCACCATCCAGGCGCAGATTTTGGCCGAGGTGCAGAAGCTGGCGGCCGCGACCGGCACGGCCTTCGTCTGGATCACCCACGACCTGGCGGTGGTGGCCGGCCTCGCCGACCGCCTGCTCGTCATGTATGCCGGGCGGATCGTCGAGAGCGGGCCCGTGGACGAGGTGCTGGCGGCTCCGGCCCACCCCTACACGCATGGGCTGATCGGCTCGGTGCCGAGCCAGACGCGGCGCGGCCAGCGGCTCCGGCAGATCCCGGGCATGACGCCCTCGCTGCTCGCCCTGCCCGAGGGCTGTGCCTTCAAGACGCGCTGCCCCCGGGCGGATGCCGTCTGCGACCGGATGCCGGGGCTGGAGCCGGTGGCCGCCGGACGCGCCGTTCGCTGCCATCATCCCCACCCGGCGGGGGGCGCGTGACGGCACCGATCATCGAGCTCGACGGCGTCAGCAAGCGCTTCGTCCGCAAGCTCGACATGGCGGAGAAGCTCGTCAACCTCATGGGCGGCCGCCATGCAGAGGCGGTGGTCCACGCGGTCGACGGGGTCGATCTCGCCATCACCCCGGGTGAGGTGGTGGGGCTGGTCGGTGAATCCGGCTGCGGCAAGTCCACGCTCGGGCGGATCGTGGCCGGGATCCTGGAGCCCTCGGAAGGAACGGTTCGCTTCCGCGGCCTGGACGTGCGGGCGCTCGATGGTGCGGCTGCGCGCGACGCCAAGCTCAAGGTGCAGATGATCTTCCAGGACCCGATGTCGTCGCTCAACCCGCGGCTCCGGGTGGCGTCGATCGTGGGCGAGGCGCCGCTGGTCCACGGCCTGGTCGATCGCGCCCAGCTCGCCGACTATGTCGACCAGATGCTGCTGAAGGTCGGCCTCGATCCCTCGTTCAAGACCCGCTATCCGCACCAGTTCTCGGGTGGTCAACGGCAGCGGATCGGCATCGCCCGGGCCCTCGCCGTGCAACCCGAGTTCCTTGTCTGCGACGAATCGGTGGCCGCCCTGGACGTGTCGATCCAGGCCCAGGTCCTCAACCTCTTCATGGATCTGCGGGCCGATCTCGGTCTCACCTATCTCTTCGTCAGCCACGATCTGGGCGTGATCGAGCATCTCGCCGACCGGGTGGTGGTGATGTATCTCGGGCGGGTGGTCGAGCAGGCCTCGACCGAGGCCCTCTTTGCCGGGCCCGCCCATCCCTACACGCAGGCGCTCCTGGCCGAGGTGCCCCGGATCGACGCGCGACGCCGGCAGTTCCACGTCATCAAGGGCGAGATCCCGTCGCCGCTCGACCCGCCGGCAGGCTGCCACTTCCATCCCCGCTGCCCGCACGCCTTCGCCCGCTGCAGCGCCGAGCAGCCGCGCCTGCAGCAGGTGGCGCCCGGGCAGTGGGCCGCCTGTCATTTGCACGACGCGGGACGCGTGCCATGACGAAGGACGCGGTCGTCGCCATCCACCGCCCGGTGCAGACGACCACGCCGCTCGTCCTCGACAGCCCGCATTCGGGCAGCGCCTATCCGCCCGACTTCCAGCCGATCGTCGGCCCCGAGCGGTATCGCCGGGCCGAGGACATGGACGTCGACGTGCTGTTCGGCCATGCGCCGGCCGTGGGGGCCGTGCTGCTCGCGGCCCGCTTCCCGCGCATCTATTGCGACGTCAACCGGGCGATGGACGACCTCGACCCCGCGGCGATCACGGGTGACTCCGGCATGACGCTCCGGCCCTCGGCCAAGGCGCGGCTCGGCAAGGGCGTGATCTGGCGGGCGGTGCCGCCGGACGGGGCACCGCTCTATGCCGGCCCCTTGCCCGCGGCGGCGGTGCGGGCGCGCCTCGTGACGTGCTGGGAGCCCTATCACGCCGCCCTCGCCGCCCTCCTGGACGAGACGCAGGCCCGTTTCGGCCGGGTCTTCCACCTCGACTGCCATTCGATGCAGGCGGTCTCGAACGCCATGCACGAGGAGGGTGCCGGCAGGCCGCGGCCGGACATCGTGCTCTCCGACCGGGACGGCACCACGACCGATCCGGCGTTCCCGGAGGTCGCCCGGCGCCTCCTGGAGGCCGAAGGCTTCGCGGTTGCGGTCAACGATCCCTACAAGGGGGCCGAGATCGTGCGCCGGCACGGTGCTCCGGCGGCCGGGCGGCACAGCCTGCAGCTCGAGCTCAACCGGGGCCTCTACATGGACGAAGGGCGGCTGGAGCGAAGCGCGACCTTCGCCCCGACCAAGGCACGGCTCGATCGCTTCCTCGCCGCTCTTGCCGCGGCGGTGCATCGGCTCTGAGCCGGGGGGGCGGCATGGTGGAGCCCGTCAGCCGCGCCGGCGGGGCATGCGGAAGGGCAGCATCGCCTGGACGATGGGCAGGGCGAAGCGGTCGAGCTCGAGGCTCTCGTGCACCGCGGTCGTGGTCTCGCCGAGAAGCCGGGTCTGCAGGACCGAGCGGGCATAGAACGGGGTGTCCTCGAGCGTCTGCGTCGCCCTTGCGCCGTCGGGCGCCTCGGCCCGGGTGAAGCGCGGGATGCGCCAGATGCGGGTCGCCGGGAGCTGCTGGAGGGGTGGCGCCTTGAAGGGTGTCGCGCTGCCCGTCCGGTCGACGCGCAGGGCCAGGGCGAAGGGCTCGCCGCCGCGGCGCAGACCCTCGTAGAGCAGCACCGCCCCGTCGCCGGCGGCGGCCCGGCTCCAGTCCCAGCGGACGAAGCTGGTCTCGAGCGGCACGGCTCCCCAGTTGCTGTCGAGATAGCCGTGGCCGCGCCAGCGGAGCGCTGGCCGGTCGAGCTCGACCTCGACCTCGGCGGTGGGGGCAATCGGCCGCCACTGGTGCAGCCCCTCGGCATCGAGCGCGAAGCTGGCCTCGCCCAGCGAGCGCGGCTCGAGCCGGATCCGGCCCCTGATCCGGCCGGGGAGCGGGAAGGTCACCTCGTCGAGCTCGAGCTCGAGCGCGCTGCCGGTCCAGGCGAGCCGGCTGGGCCCCACGGTGAAGCTCGCGGCATCGCGGGCCATGGCGCTACGGCCGCGCTCGGTCATCGCCCATTTGTGGCCGCTGCGGCCGTAGAGGGCGACGTTGACCGCACAGTGCGCCTCGGGCTCGGCGGGTCCCCGCCGCCGCGCCCATTTGTAGTAGGGCGAGAAGACGCTGCCGACGAAGGCGATGATGGTCAGGCCGTGCTGCCCGTCGTCGCTCAGCGCGTCGACGTACCACCAGCGATAGCCGTCGGCGGGCACGGGCTGGTCGAAGGCGACGGGCGCGCTCACAGCTCGGCCATGAGCCGCGCGGCGGCCATGCGGCCGGAGAGCGTGGCCATGGGCACGCCCGGGCCCGGATGGGCGCTGCCGCCGGCGAGGTAGAGGCCGGGCAGCCTGGTCTTGACCCCCGGGCGCTGGAACGAGGCCTGCCAGCCGTGCGAGGCCGGGCCGTAGAGGGCGCCGCCGGTCGCCGGGAACAGCCGCTCGAAGCGGTCCGGCGTGGTCACCTGCACCGTCTCTGGCGCCGCCTCGAGGCGCAGGCCGGAGCGGGCCAGCACCTGGTGCAGGGTGGCGGTGCAGCGCTCGAGCTCGGCCGTCGGCAGGGGGGCCGTGTCGCCGGTTGCCGGCGCGTTGACGAGGCAGAGCAGGCGCTCGGGCGTGCCCGGACGGCCGGCGTCGTCCGCGCCGCCCCGGTCCTGGGCACAGACATAGATCGTCGGATCGCGCGGCAGCCGCTTGTGGCGGAAGATGTCGTCGAACTCGGCCGGGTAGTCGGCGGAGAAGAAGACGTTGTGGCGGATCAGCGGGAAGCCTGCGGCCGTGGCGTGCATCACGAAGGTCACGGCCGAGAGCGAGCGCCGCGCCGGCGGCAGGCCGGGCACGGCGCGCCGCACCGCCGGCCCGAGCCGGCCGGTGGCGAGTGCCGCGAAGTCGGTGTTGGCGATCACCGCACGTGCGGCGAGGCGCTCGCCCGAGGCCAGGTGCACGCCGGCGGCCCGGCCGCCCTCGACCACGATCTCGGCCGCCGCCGCGCCGTAGCGGAAGGCGGCACCGTGACGGACGGCGATCGCCTCGAGCGTGCGGGCGAGCCGGTGCATGCCGCCCTCGACCAGCCAGACCCCGACCTGCTCGACATGGGTGACGAGCAGCAGGGTCGCCGGCGCGGCGAAGGGTGACGAGCCGCAATAGGTGGCGTAGCGGCCGAACAGCTGGCGCAGCCGCTGGTCGCGGAAGTAGTCGCCGAGTGCCTGCCAGAGCGTGGTGAAGGGGCGGATGTGGCGGAGCCCGGCGAGGCCGCGGACGCCGACGCCGTTCACCAGGCCGGCGATGCTCGGCCGATGCGCCTGCATGAACGAGGCATCGAGGATCTCGAACATCCGCCGGCTGTCGGCGCAGAGCCGGCGGTAGCCCGCGGCATCCGCGGCGCCGGCGAATGCGCCGATGGCGTCGGCCGAGCGGTCGATGTCGGCGAAGAGATCGAGCCGGGCCTCGCCCCAGGCGTGGCGGGCGAGAACGGGGGCCGGGCGCAGGGTCAGCTCGGCCTCGAGCGAGGTGCCGAGGGCCTCGAACAGCGCCTCGAACACCCAGCGCATGGTGAGCACGGTGGGCCCGGCGTCGACGCCGACCGGCGCGGCGCCGGGCGCGCCGACGGCCACCTCGCGCATCTTGCCGCCGGGGGCCGCCTGCGCCTCGACGACGGTGACGGCCTGGCCACGGGCGGCGAGCTCCGCGGCCGCGGCGAGGCCGCCCACACCGGCGCCGATGACCACGATCGGGTTGTCAGCCATGGGCAGCCCCGCCGGCCGCCGCTGCCGCCCCGCTCCTGGCCGTGCCTCTGGCCATGCCGTGTCCGTGCTCCTCCAGCGCCGCTGTTTCGCCGTCTTGTCGCGAACTCGCGCTTGTGTCCATGTTAAATGACAGGTACATGTGACAACACAAATTGACACCTTCGGGTGCGACCCGGCACGAGGAGGCGGCTGATGGGGGCGAGCACGCGGATCGAGCAGGCGCTCAAGGCGGCGATCGTGGCGGCCGACGGGCCGAGCTGCCCACCCGGCCTCGCTGCCGCCCTGCGCTACACCGTCTTTCCCGGTGGCGCCAGGGTCCGGCCCCGGCTGTGCCTCGCCGTGGCCCTGGCCTGCGGCGACGACCGGCCGGCGGTGAGCGACGCCGCGGCCGCCGCCATCGAGCTTCTGCACTGCGCCTCCCTGGCCCACGACGACCTGCCCTGCTTCGACAATGCCGCACTCCGCCGCGGCAAGCCCTCGGTCCACTGCGCCTTCGGGGAACCCCTGGCGGTGCTCACCGGCGACACCCTGATCGTGCTCGCCTTCGAGACTCTGGCCAGGGCCGCCGGCGTGGCGCCGGAGCGGCTCGGCCCGCTCGTCTCGATCGTCGGCCGCGGCGTCGGCGCACCCTTCGGGCTCTGCGCCGGCCAGGCCTGGGAGAGCGAGCCCCGGGTGCCGTTGCGCGAGTACCAGCGGGCGAAGACCGGGGCCCTGTTCGTGGCGGCCACCGCCGCCGGCGCCGCTGCCGCCGGCGCCGCTCCGGACCCCTGGCGCGCGCTCGGCGACCGGCTGGGCGAGGCCTACCAGGTCGCCGACGACCTGAAGGACGCGCTCGCCGATGCGACGGCGCTCGGCAAGCCGACCGGCGTCGACGCGGCGCTGGCCCGGCCGAGCGCCGTGCTCGAGCTCGGGGTCGAGGGCGCGGTCGGCCGCCTGCGGCAGCTCATCGGCGGGGCGCTCGCCGCGATTCCCGAGTGCCCGGGTCGCGCCATGCTCGAGGCCATCGTGGCCGGCGAGGCCGAGCGGCTGGCAGCGGCGGCCAAGGCGCCGGGCAAGCGGGTCCCAGTCGCGGCCTGAGCGCGGAGAGGCGCCGATGGCGCGGGCCACCATGGGCATGATGCCGCTGGGCTGGCGCGACCGGCTGCTGGCTTGGCGCGACCGGCTGATCGCCAGCCCGCGCTTCCGCGCGGCGGCGGCCGCCTTCCCGCTCACCCGCTTCGTCGCCCGGCGACGCGCCGGGGACCTCTTCGATCTCTGTGCCGGCTTCGTCTACACCCAGGTGCTGCTGGCCTGCGTGCGGCTGCGGCTGTTCGAGATCCTGGCCGAGGGGCCGGCCACGCCGGCGGTGCTGGCCCGGCGGCTCGACCTGCCCGAGGACGGCATGCTGCGGCTGCTCCGCGCCGCGCGGGCCCTGCGGCTGGTCGAGGATCGCGGCCGCGGTCGGTTCGGCCTCGGCCAGCTCGGTGCGGCCATGGTCGACAACCCCGGCATCGCCGCCATGGTCGAGCACCACACCATGCTCTATGCGGACCTCGCGGATCCGCTGCCCCTGCTCAGGGGCGAGGCCGGCGAAACCGCGCTGATGCGCTACTGGCGCTACGCCAGGAACCCCGACCCCGAGCGCGTATCGGCCGGCGACGTCGCCGCCTACAGCCGGTTGATGGCGGCCTCGCAGGCCATGGTCGCGGGCGAGATCATCGCTGCCTACGACTTCCGCGGGCACCGCCGGCTCCTCGACCTCGGCGGTGGCGAGGGGGCGTTCCTCGAAGCCGTGGCCCGGGCGGCACCGGCGCTGGAGCTGCGCCTGTTCGACCTGCCGGCGGTGGCCGAGCGCGCCGCCGGCCGCTTCGCCGGCGCCGGCATCGCCGCCCGGGCCAGGGCGCACGGCGGCGACTTCTTCAAGGACCCCCTGCCGACCGGGGCGGACATCGTGTCGCTGGTCCGGGTCGTGCACGACCACGACGACGCTGCCGCCCTGGCGATCCTGCGCCGGGCGCGCGCCGCCCTGCCGCCCGGCGGGACCTTGCTGCTGGCCGAGCCGCTGGCCGGCACGGCCGGCGCTGAGGCCTCCGGGGACGCCTATTTCGGCTTCTACCTGATGGCCATGGGCAGCGGCCGGCCGCGCACGAGGGCCGAGCTCGAGGCGATGCTGGCCGCCGCCGGCTTCATCCGGCCCCGCTTGCTGCCCACCCGCACCCCGCTGTTGACCCGCGTCATCGTCGCCACCGCCGATGCTCGATGAGTGTAAGTCTTGCTTGACATACAGGGCCGTCAAACTAACCTGACAGATGCCGTTTCTGACTTGGTTGCCCGGCTCGTTGGGAGGCGAGTGTCGACATGAACACCCTGGCCGTGGTCCTCGAAGCGCCCGAGCGCTTGGTGCTGAGCCGGCTCCCGCTGAGCGCGCCGACCGCCGCCGATGTCGTCGTCGACATCGAGTGGTCCGGCATCTCCACCGGGACCGAGCGGCTGCTCTATACCGGCCGGATGCCGCCCTTTCCGGGCATGGGCTATCCGCTGGTGCCGGGCTACGAATCGGTGGGCCGCATCGCCGCGGTCGGGCCCGAGGCCAACGCCGCCGTCGGCGAGCGGGTGTTCGTGCCCGGTGCCCGCTGCTACGGCGAGGTCAGGGGATTGTTCGGCGGTGCCGCGTCGCGCGTCGTCGTGGCCGCCGACCGGGTGACCCCGGTGGGCGAGGACCTCGGCGAGGAGGCGGTGCTTCTGGCGCTTGCCGGCACGGCCTGGCACGCCATCGAAGGAGGGCGCCGCGACGGTGCCCTGAGGCCACCCGACCTGATCGTCGGCCACGGCGTGCTCGGCCGGCTCCTGGCCCGGCTCGCGGTCGCGATCGGTGGCGAGCCCACCGTCTGGGAGCTGGACGCCGAGCGGGCCAAAGGCGGCGACGGCTACCGGGTGGTCCACCCCGACGCCGACGAGCGCCGCGACTACCGCGCCATCTACGACGTCAGCGGGGCCGCCGACATTCTCGACAAGCTCGTGGCGCACCTCGCCCGCGCGGGCGAGATCGTGCTCGCCGGCTTCTACAGCGAGCGGCTCGCCTTCACCTTCCCGCCGGCCTTCATGAAGGAGGCGCGGCTCCGCATCGCCGCCGAGTGGAAGGCGCCGGACCTTTTGGCCGTGCGCGAGCTGCTCGACGCCGGCCGGCTGTCGCTCGCCGGCCTGCTCACCCACCGCGCACCGGCGACGGACGCGGCCGAAGCCTACGGCACGGCCTTCTCCGACCCGGCCTGTCTCAAGATGATCCTCGATTGGAGAGCCTGCTGATGACTCTCGGCACCAGCCAGACCGACGAGCTCCGGGCGGAGGCCGCGATCGAGCCCGATCCCGTGGCGACCGAGCCGCCGACCAAGACCACGCAGGTGATCGCCATCTACGGCAAGGGCGGCATCGGCAAGAGCTTCACGCTCGCCAACCTCAGCTACATGATGGCCCAGCAGGGCAAGCGGGTGCTGCTGATCGGCTGCGACCCGAAGAGCGACACCACCTCGTTGCTGTTCGGCGGCAAGTCGTGCCCGACCATCATCGAGACCTCGTCGAAGAAGAAGCTCGCCGGCGAGGAGGTCGGGATCGGCGACGTCTGCTTCATCCGCGACGGCGTGTTCGCCATGGAGCTGGGCGGGCCCGAGGTCGGCCGCGGCTGCGGCGGGCGCGGCATCATCCACGGCTTCGAGCTGCTCGAGAAGCTGGGCTTCCACGACTGGGGCTTCGACTACGTCCTGCTCGACTTCCTCGGCGACGTGGTCTGCGGCGGCTTCGGCCTGCCGATCGCCCGCGACATGTGCCAGAAGGTCATCGTCGTGGGCTCGAACGACCTGCAGTCGCTCTACGTCGCCAACAACGTCTGCTCGGCGGTCGACTATTTCCGCAAGCTCGGCGGCAATGTCGGGGTGGCCGGGCTCGTGATCAACAAGGACGACCACACCGGCGAGGCGCAGGCCTTCGCCGAGGCGGTCGGCATTCCGGTCCTCGCCTCGATCCCGGCCGACGAGGACATCCGCCGCAAGAGCGCGAACTACGAGATCATCGGCCGGCCCGGCGGCCGCTGGGCGCCGCTCTTCGAGAACCTGGCCGAGCAGGCGGCCGTGGCCCAGCCGGTGCGCCCGACGCCGCTCTCCCAGGACGAGCTCCTCGGCCTCTTCAAGAGCGAGGACGTCGGCCGCGGGGTGACTCTCAAGCCGGCCACCATGGCCGACATGTGCGGCCGCGAGATCGTGGCGAAGCCGTCCCTCGAAGTCGTCTACGACGACGCGTGAGGCAGGAGCGCCGATGACCGAGATCCTCTACGACGGAACGTCCTCCGCCCAGCTCGATGCCACCGTGCCCGACGACGTTGCCCGCGTTGGCGGGCCGCACCAGGGTGGCGAGCCGGCGGTCCAGGCGCCGGCGTCGTCGCCCCCCTCCGGCGACGGCGCCGGTTGCCACGGCGGCGCCGAGAGGATGCGCGCCCAGGCGATGGCTGCCGGCAAGAGCGAGACGCTCGAGCGCTATGCCGCGGACTACCCCACGGGCCCGCACGACCAGCCGCAGAGCATGTGCCCGGCCTTCGGCTCCCTGCGCGTCGGCCTCAGGATGAAGCGGACGGCGACCGTGCTCTCGGGCTCGGCCTGCTGTGTGTACGGCCTGACCTTCACCTCGCATTTCTACGGCGCGCGGCGGACGGTCGGCTACGTGCCGTTCAACTCCGAGACCCTGGTCACCGGCAAGCTCTACGAGGACATCCGCGAGGCGGTCGTCAAGCTCGCCGATCCCGAGCTCTATGATGCCATCGTGGTCACCAATCTCTGCGTGCCCACGGCCTCGGGCGTGCCGATCCAGAAGATCGCGAAAGAGATCAACGGTGTCCGCGTCATCGCCATCGACGTGCCGGGCTTCGGCGTGCCGACCCATGCCGAGGCCAAGGACATCCTGGCCGGTGCGATGCTGGACTATGCCAGGAAGGAGGCCGAGAGCGGCCCCGTCCAGGCACCCAGGGGCGGCCGGGCGGCGCGGCCCACCGTCACGCTCTTGGGCGAGATGTTCCCGGCCGATCCGGTCGGCATCGGCATGATGCTCGAGCCCCTGGGCCTCGCGGCCGGGCCCGTCGTGCCGACGCGCGAGTGGCGCGAGCTCTACGCCGCACTCGACAGCGGCGTGGTGGCGGCGATCCACCCCTTCTACACGGCCTCGGTCCGGGTCTTCGAGCAAGCCGGCCGCAAGGTCGTGGGCTCGGCCCCGGTCGGCCACGACGGCACCGCCGCTTGGCTCGAGGCGGTGGGCGACGCCTACGGCATCGCCCCGGACAAGGTGGCGGCAGCACAGAACAGGTTCCTCCCGATGATCCGGGACGCTCTGGCCGGCATGCCGGTCAAAGGCCGGATCACGCTTGCGGGCTACGAGGGGTCCGAGCTCCTCGTGGCCCGGCTTCTCGTCGAGAGCGGGGCCGACGTCCGCTATGTCGGCACGGCCTGTCCCCGGACCCGCTGGTCCGACGGTGATCGGGAGTGGCTCGAGGCCAAGGGCGTGCAGGTCCAGTACCGGGCCTCGCTGGAGCAGGACCTGGCGGCGATGCTGGAGTTCCGGCCCGACCTCGCGATCGGTACCACGCCGGTGGTGCAGAAGGCCAAGGAGCTGGCAATGCCGGCCCTCTACTTCACCAACCTGATCTCGGCCCGGCCGCTGATGGGCCCGGCCGGCGCGGGCTCGCTCGCCCAGGTCGTCAACACGGCGATCGGCAACAAGGGCCGGTTCGATGCAATGGACGCCTTCTTCAAGGGCGTCGGCCAGGGCTTTGCCGCCGGCGTCTGGGAGGACGTGCCGCAGGACCGCCCGGAGTTCCGGGAGCGGATGATGAAGCGCGGCTCGAAGGCCACGGCCAAGACCGCCTCCAAGCTGGCGGACTACTGATGCTGGTGCTCGATCACGACCGGGCGGGCGGCTACTGGGGGGCGGTCTACGTCTTCACTGCCATCAAGGGCCTGCAGGTGATCATCGACGGCCCGGTGGGCTGCGAGAACCTGCCGGTGACCTCGGTGCTGCACTACACCGACGGCCTGCCGCCGCACGAGCTGCCGATCGTCGTCACCGGGCTCGGCGAGGAGGAGCTCGGCCAGCACGGCACGGAAGGGGCGATGAAGCGGGCGCACCAGGTGCTCGACCCGCATCTGCCGGCCGTGGTCGTGACCGGCTCGATCGCCGAGATGATCGGCGGCGGCGTCACGCCCGAGGGGCTGAACATCCTGCGCTTCCTGCCCAGGACCATCGACGAGGACCAGTGGCAGAGCGCCAATCGCGCCATGGCCTGGCTCTGGTCCGAGTTCGGGGCGATCAAGGGGCGGATGCCGACGGCGAAGAAGCGGCCGGAAGGGGCACGGCCCAGGGTCAACATCATCGGCCCTGCCTACGGCACCTTCAACATGCCCTCCGACCTCGCCGAGATCAGACGGCTGGTCGAGGGGATCGGTGCCGAGATCAACATGGTCTTCCCGCTCGGCAGCCACCTCGCCGACATCCAGCGGCTGGTCGACGCGGACGTCAACGTCTGCCTGTACCGCGAGTTCGGCCGGCTGCTCTGCGAGGCGCTCGACAAGCCCTACCTGCAGGCCCCGATCGGCCTCTTCTCGACCAGCAAGTTCCTGCGGACGCTCGGCGAGCTGCTCGGCCTCGATCCCGAGCCCTTCATCGAGCGCGAGAAGCACACGACGATCAAGCCGCTCTGGGATCTCTGGCGGTCGGTGACGCAGGACTTCTACGGCACGGCCAGCTTCGGCATCGTCGCCAACGAGACCTACACCCGCGGGGTGCGGCACTTCCTCGAGGACGAGCTCGGCTTTCCCTGCCGCTTCGCGATCCCCAGGCTGCCGGGTGGCAAGACCGACAACGCGGCCGTGCGCGAGAAGGTCCACAAGGAGACGCCGCTCGTCCTCTTCGGCAGCTACAACGAGCGGATGTACCTGGCCGAGATCGGCAACCGCGCGATCTACATCCCGGCCTCGTTCCCGGGGGCGATCATCCGCCGGCACACCGGCACCCCGTTCATGGGCTACGCCGGCGCGACCTACCTCGTCCAGGAGGTCTGCAACGCGCTCTTCGACGCGCTCTTCAACATCCTGCCGCTGGGCAGCGAGATGGACAAGGTCGAGGCGACGCCGACCCGGCTGGAGGAGCAGATCCCCTGGGACGACGAGGCCAAGGCGCTCCTCGACGAACTGGTCGACAGCTATCCCGTGCTGACCCGCATCTCGGCCGCCAAGCGGCTGCGCGACCAGGCCGAGCGGCAGGCGCTGCTCGCCGGCGAGGGCCGGGTCACCGGAAGTCGCATGGCGGCCCTCGACGCGGCGCGCCGACCGGAGCCCGTGGCATGACCCGGGCCCTCACTCTCCTTCGGTTTTCTCCGACGGCCAAAGCCGCGCTCGCGGTCGGCTGTCCCCGGCCGGGCCATCGGGTCCGGTCCCTTCAACGAGCAGGTGGCTGACATGGCAAATGCTAGTGCTTCGATCACGCATGTGGGGACGGACGTTCGCTCGGCCACGGCACGGCAGTTCAGGCTCATCTACTGGGTGGGCTTCGGCTACTTCCTGCTCGTCGCCATCGCCATGCGCTTCCTGCCGAAGAGCCGGCGGCCGACCCTGCCGGGGCTCGTCGGCAAGCGCTCGGTCATCGGCGAGGCGCGGGCCCTCACCGGCACCTTCATCCCTTTCGCGTTCACCCGATAGGCGACGCGAGACTGCTCGTCTTGGGGAGGGGCTCGGGGTACCGGCGCCGCCTGACGGGCAGAACCACCCCTGCCGCGCGGGCGTTGCGCGGTAACGGCCGATCAGGCCAACAGCCGGAGACTGCGATATGGCTGCGGAACTGGAAAGACAGGGTGGGCTCTCGGGCCTGACCGAGAACGAGGCGAAGGAGTTCCACAAGATCTTCGTCCAGAGCTTCATCATCTTCACGGCGGTCGCCGTGGTGGCCCACATCCTGGCCTGGGCGTGGCGTCCCTGGCTGCCCCCCGCGGGTGGCTGGCAGGCATCGCTCGACGGCGTGCGGGACACCGTGCTCCAGACCGTGACCTATCTCGTCTAGGGAGGACGCAACCATGGAAATGTGGCGCGTTTGGCAACTCTTCGACCCGCGGCGGACGCTCGTTGCGCTCGCGGTCTTCCTCATGACCCTGGCGCTCTTGATCCACTTCATCCTGTTGAGCACCGACCGCTTCAACTGGCTGTCCAGCGTGGAGCCGGTGGCCACGGTGGCGTCGCTCGACACGACCCACCAGGGCGTCATCGTCTAGCCGCATGCGACAACGGCAGCGGCGCCGGGCCGCGCGCGCCTGCGCGGTCCGGGCCCCTGCCGGCGCCGCCCGACCCCGGTGCCGCTCGCGTGGGCGGCGCCGGGGTGGGATCGGTGCAACGGCCCGGGCCTCCCGATCGGAGCGAACAACATGGCGCTGTTGAACTTTGAACGAAAATATCGCGTACGCGGTGGGACGCTGATCGGCGGAGATCTGTTCGATTTCTGGGTCGGGCCCTTCTACGTCGGATTCTTCGGGGTCACGACGATCTTCTTCTCGGCCCTGGGCACAGCCCTCATCCTCTGGGGGGCGGCACTCGGGCCGACCTGGAACGTCTGGCAGATCAACATCGCGCCGCCGGATCTCTCCTACGGGCTCGCGTTCGCGCCGCTGGCCGAAGGCGGGCTCTGGCAGCTGATCACCATCTGCGCCATCGGCGCCTTCGTGAGCTGGGCGCTGCGCCAGGTCGAGATCAGCCGCAAGCTGGGCATGGGGCTGCACATCCCCTTCGCCTTCAGCTTCGCGATCTTCGCCTATGTGACGCTGGTCGTCATCCGGCCGGTGCTGATGGGTGCCTGGGGGCACGGCTTTCCCTACGGGATCTTCAGCCACCTCGACTGGGTGTCGAACGTCGGCTACCAGTACCTGCACTTCCACTACAATCCCGCGCATATGCTCGCCGTGAGCTTCTTCTTCACGACGACGCTGGCACTTTCGCTGCACGGTGCCTTGATCCTCTCGGTGACCAACCCGCCCAAGGGCGAGAAGGTGAAGACGCCGGAATACGAGGACACGTTCTTTCGTGACACCATCGGCTACTCGATCGGCTCGCTCGGCATCCACCGGCTCGGCCTCTTCCTGGCCTTGAACGCCGGCTTCTGGAGTGCCGTCTGCATCGTCATCAGTGGCCCATTCTGGACCCGCGGCTGGCCCGAATGGTGGAACTGGTGGCTCGATCTGCCGATCTGGCGCTGAGGGGTGGAGAGACACCGATGATCAACAAACCCATGATCAACATCGAGTATCAGAACATCTTCACCCAGGTGCAGGTGCGGCCGAAAACGCCCGAGGTCGGTCCCGACCTGCCGGCCCAGGACGACCCGCGGACCGGCAAGGGGTTCTTCGTCTACTGGTACGGCAAGCTCGGCAACGCGCAGATCGGCCCGATCTATCTGGGCTGGCTCGGCATCATCTCGATCCTCTGCGGCGTCGTCGCCATCGAGATCATCGGGCTCAACATGTGGGCCTCGGTGGGCTGGGATCCGGTGCAGTTCGTCCGCCAGCTCTTCTGGCTGGCGCTCGAGCCGCCGGCCCCCGAGTACGGCCTGCGGATCCCGCCGCTCAACGAGGGTGGCTGGTGGCTGATGGCCGGCTTCTTCCTGACCGTGTCGATCATCCTCTGGTGGGTCAGGACCTACCGCCGCGCGCGGGCGCTGGGCCTCGGGACGCACGTCGCCTGGGCCTTCGCGTCGGCCATCTTCCTCTACCTCGTGCTGGGCTTCATCCGCCCGGTCCTGATGGGCAGCTGGTCGGAGGCGGTGCCGTTCGGGATCTTCCCGCATCTCGACTGGACCGCGGCCTTCTCGATCCGCTACGGCAACCTCTTCTACAACCCGTTCCACGCGCTCTCGATCGCCTTCCTCTACGGCTCGACCCTGCTGTTCGCGATGCATGGCGCCACCATCCTCGCGGTCAGCCGGTTCGGCGGTGAGCGGGAGATCGAGCAGATCACCGACCGTGGCACCGCGTCCGAGCGCGCCGCCCTCTTCTGGCGCTGGACGATGGGCTTCAACGCCACGACCGAGTCGATCCATCGCTGGGCCTGGTGGTTCGCGGTCCTCACCACGCTGACGGGTGGCATCGGGATCCTCTTGACCGGCACGGTGGTCGACAACTGGTACCTCTGGGCGGTGAAGCACCAGTTCGCGCCGCAGTACCCGAACGTCTTTCCCGACACGATCGACCCGGCCACGCTTACGGGAGCCATGTGATGAACATCGGCATCGGCGGTGCATCCGCCATCGTCGTCGGCTCGCTCCTGGGCATCGCGATGCTCACCACCGCCGGCTGGGACGTCCCTCCGATCGAGTCGGAGCAGATCGGCTGGCGCGGGGTGGCGATGGAGACGGTCGTCAACCCGCGGACCCGGGCCAAGCTCGTCGCCGCGAGCCAGATGCCGGAACCGGTCTGGCCCTACGAGGAGTCGCCCGAGGGCACGCCGCTCGCGTCGGAGGTGTACGAGAACGTCCAGGTGCTCGGTCATCTGCCCGTCGACCAGTTCGACCGGCTGATGGCGCAGATCACCGAATGGGTCGCGCCGATCACCGACGAGCCGCCCGTTCCGGGCGAGCCCGAGCGGGGCTGCAACTACTGCCACAATCCGGAGAACCTGGCGGACGACAACATCTACACCAAGGTCGTGTCGCGGCGCATGCTCCAGATGACCCAGTACATCAACACGGAGTGGCAGGACCACGTCGCCCAGACCGGCGTCAATTGCTACACCTGCCACCGCGGCCAGCCCGTGCCGCAGGAGATCTGGTTCACCCAGGACCAGCCGATGCGCGGCATGGCCGGCTTCCGCGCCGGCCAGAACGCCCCGGGCATCAACTCGGCGTCACTGCCGGGCGATCCGTTCACGCCGTTCCTCCTGGGCGACCAGGACATCCGCGTGATCGCCGGCGCCGCCCTGCCGCCGCCCGAGGGGCCGCAGATCGGCACCAAGGTGACGGAATACACCTACAGCCTGATGAACCACATGTCGGAGGGCCTGGGTGTGAATTGCACCTTCTGCCACAACAGCCGGCAGTTCGCCGGCTGGGAGGGGGCACCGCCGCAGCGGATGACCGCCTGGTACGGCATCCGCATGGCCCGGGCTCTCAACGTCGACTACCTCGAGCCTCTCGGCCCGGTCTATCCGGCGCATCGCCTCGGGCAGCTCGGCGATGCACCCAAGGCCAACTGTGCCACGTGCCATCTCGGCCTCAACCTGCCGCTCAACCGGGCGCCGGCCTACGACGAGTTCCCGTCGCTGGGTCCGGCAGGCCTGGCGCCGGCGGCCGGCGCGGTGGCACCGGCCGGGTCGCAGGCGGCACTGCTCGGGCCGCGGCGGGAGGCAGCGGTCATCGAGTAGCCTGTCGGGGATGCAGGAGGCGCGCCGCTTCGGGGGAGGCGCGCGCCGCCGGCTGGCTAGCGGCCTCGGATGGGCGACCATCCGGGGCCGCGCGGGCTTCGGCGGGCCAGGACGGAAATCACCGGCGGTTGCCGTCGCCGAGCCAGCCCTGGCGGCGGAACCACCAGAGCAGCGCCGCGGCGATCGCGGCCATCAGGCCGAGCGCCATGGGGTATCCCAGGGGCCAGGCGAGCTCGGGCATGTTCCAGGGGTGGTCGGTGTCGAAGTTCATGCCGTAGAGGCTGGCGACGAAGCTCATCGGCATGAAGATGGTGGCGATGATGGTCAGCACCTTCATCACCTCGTTGAGCTTCGCACTCTGGCTCGACAGGTAGACGTCGAGCAGGCC
>CAYWSB010000053.1:0-31884 GCA_964460465.1 uncultured Geminicoccaceae bacterium
GGTGGCGAGGAACTCGAGGTCGAACCAGGAGCCCAGCCAGGCGAGGAACGCGGCCGGCACCACCTCGGGATCGAAGAGGGCGGCGGTCTCGCGATTGGCGGTTCGGATCTCGGCGAACACCGTGTCGAAATAGCTGAGGAAGCGGTCGAGGAAGCGGAAGCTCTCGGGGTCCTCGTGAAAGGACGCTGGCAGATAGCGCATGGCGCTGCGGCGCGGGCCGTGGATGTCGAGCTCGGCGATCGACGGGGACACGCCGCCGTCGCCCGAGAGCTCGACCCTGACCCAGAGATAGCGGCCGGCAGCGCTCTGGATCAGCACCTCCGGCAGGTCCCCGGGCAGGAGGGCAACCGGCACCGACCAGCGCTCCGGCGCGAGGGAGTCGAGCCGGTCGAACGGGATGGCGACCTCGCTGGTCAGCGTCGTGACGACGAGGCGGGTGGTCGGCGGCAGGCTCGCGACCAGCGTCAGCCGGTCCCAGGCGAAGCCGGTGCGGCCGCTGTCGAGCATGGTGGTGGTGAAGGCGCCGAAGCGCGGCACCTCGACCCGCCGCGGCAGGGCGAGGAGCGGCAGGCCGCTGCCCTTGTGCCGGCCGTCGGCGGTGAGCTCGAGCCCCGGCAGCAGGATCGGCTGGTGGCCGGGACGCATAGGATCGGCCCAGGCGAGGTCACCACTCGCCTCGCGTCGCAGCGGCGGTGGTGCGAGGCGAAGAGCCGCCTCCGCCGCGGCGACGGGCCGCCCCGCCACGTCCAGGCTAACCAGCCGTCCCTCGTCGAGCACGTGGACGACCGCGTCGGGTGCCGGCAGCGGCGCACAGGGCTCGCCGGCCGGACGGCCGCAGGGCCCGCCGCCCGCGGCCGCCGCGAGAAACCGCGGCCGCTGCAGCGTGGCTTCTGGAAAGGCCGGATCGCGCCGCCAGCGCCGGTCGAAGCGGGCGACGGTGTGGTGCCCCGGAACGGCGACATAGGCCCGACCCGCGGCATCGAAGGCGACCGCCGAGGGTGCTCCGCCCGGGAATTCCAGCACATGCCGCAGCCGGGCCGTGGGGAAGGCCAGGACGAGCACGCGCGCCGCCCCCTCGTCGACCACGACGAGATCGCCGTTCGGGCCCAGCGCCACGTCGACCGGGCGGACCAGGGTGAAGGGGTCGGCGGGCGGGCCCGGCTCCTCGAGGTCGTGCGGCTGGCGCGGCCCGGGCAGCGGCCGGGCGGGCCAGAGCGGCACGAACGGCCAGGTGGCGGGCGCCTCTGCCGGACGCGCCCGGCCACCGTCGCCGGCGAGGGCGGTAAGGACGACGCGGCGCCCGGGGTCCGCCAGGAACAGCCGGCCCTCGGAACCGATGGCGAGGCCGCGTGGCAGGGTGCGACCGCCGAAGGTGCCGAAGGGCTCGATCAGCGCGATCGGGCTCCTGCCGGCGATCGCCAGGGCGAGGTCGCGGTCGGCATGGGGAATGGCCGGCCGGCTCTCGACCGGGCCGAGCGGCCAGCCCAGCCGGGCGTTGAAGCGGAGGAACGGCGGTCCCGTCGGCTTCACGGCCGGAGCGGCGGCGCTAGCCATAGGCGGCCTCGAGGTGCACGACGTCGCGGCTCAGCGCCGGCAGGTGGCCTTCCGGAATCGGGGCGATGTCGGTCGCGGCGTCGCCGGGCACGCCCGCGACCTCGACGGCGAGCCGGGAGGCCCGCTGCACGCCCGCGACGGCCAGGATCCGCGCATAGAGGTCGCCGTAGAAGATGGCCTGGCCGAAGGGCCAGCCGGTGCCGTCCTCGCCGCCCTCGAGCGGATGGAGGAAGCCGACCAGGGCGCCGAGCACCGCCTCCTGCACCAGCCCCAGATCGTGGTCGCGGCGCACCGCCAGCCTGACCTCGAGCCGCGTCACCCGGGCGTAGCGGGGCCCGATGACGAAGAGCTCGGTGGTGATCAGCCGGCGCGGCTCGAGCCAGCGGCAGATCGCCCGCATCTGGTCCTCGTCGGGCTGTGGCGTCGGCTGCTTGCTCCGCGGCAGCACGACGAGGGTGACGGCGCCGTCCCGCTCGACCAGGGTCCGGTCCGCGGCCACGGCGCGGCGCGGCAGGGCCGTGGCCTTGTGCAGGGCGACGCCCGGGGTGCGCAGCGCCAGCTCGGCGAAGTCCTGCGCACTGACCGCCCGGTCGCGCGTCCGCAGGTCGTGCGGGGCGCGCAGCTTCACCTGGTCGAGCGGCTCGGCGTCGCTGCCGTCGTGGGCCGGGCGGAGGTTCGTCACCCCGGCCACGTCGACCAGCCGGCCCTTCATCTTGGCCACGAGGCCGGCGCCGACATTGCCGATCGCGCCACCGCCCACCCGGTAGCGGCTGGCCGAGACCTGGGCCCCGGCCACCGGGATGCGGCCGCGCCGCCCGTCGCCGAGGGTGATCCGGCCGGTCGCCGGATCGAGCACGTAGTGCGCATCCTCGGGGCCAGAGCGGAAGAAGTCGTCGACCCGCAGCCAGCGCGTCGCCTGGCCGCCTTCGACGACCTCGAGCTCGAGCTCCGGCTGGCCGGTCTCGGGGGCGACGAGCACCGGCAGCTTGGGCAGCCGGAACACCTGGGCGGGACGGCCGTCCGAGCGGCCGAGGCGGTCGTCGAGCCGGGTCGCCGCCTGGGTCGCCGGGACCGTGTTGAGGAAGACGCCGCGCAGCGCGGCCGGCGGCGCCATCTTTACCGGCACCGCCACCAGCCTGGCGCGCAGCCAGTAGAGCCGCCGGAAGGCCGCGTCGGTCTGCGGCAGCGGCAGGCCGTAGCCGGCGTCGACCTTCAGCCAGTCGGCGAGACTGAGTGCTGCCGGGTCGAGCACGTAGGAGTCATCGGCGATGGTGTCGGCGAGCTTCGTCGTGTCCTCGCCGCAGGCGGAGAGCTCGTTCACCTGCGTCGACGTCGCTCCCATTTTCGCCCAGAGATCGGCGAGTGCTTCGGCATCCACCAGGGTCCCGCTACGCAAGTGCGCCTCGAGCTCCGCCTTGTCGCGCGGTGGCCGCACCGCGCCGAAGCTCTCCCAGAAGCCGGCACCGAGCCGGAGCGGGTCGAGCGCCGTGGCCGTCGGCGGCAGCTCGAGGACGACATGGCCCGAGCCGCCCAGACCGCCGGTGCCGTCCTCGGTGACGCCGAGCCGGGTCCAGCCCGCATCCGCGCCGTCGTCCTCGAAGAGCGCACCCTCGTCGCCGGTGCCGGTGAAGATGTGCCACTCGACATGGTCGGGCGGCGTGCCGGCGGCACCAGGGGCCGGGCAGAACGTGGCCAGCGGTCCCTCGACCACGCTGCCGTCCGGCCCCTCGTCGAAGACGCGGATCGCGTCGGCGTAGAGATCGAGCGGCCCGGCCGGCAGCTTGTCCTCGGCGAAGTCGCCGGGCTTGCCGTTGCGCAGCGGGCGCAGCACGAGGCCCAGATAGAGCGCCCGGCCGGGGATCGCCGGCAGGCTCTGGAAGGCGTGCGGCCAGGTGGTGGCGTCGTTCTCGTAGACACTCACCAGCTGGCGCGTCTGGTCGGCGTCGATCCTCGGCACGATCAGCGCACCGATGGCGGCATTGACGGCCAGGAGCGTGCGATCGGTCTCGAACACCACCTCGGTGGGCAGGTCGGGGTCGTCGACCGCGACCTTGGTCAGCCGCGGGACCGCGACGACGAGAGCGTCGCCGGGCCTGTCGAGCTTCTTGAGCGCGAAGGTCAGCTCGGTCCGGGCCGGATGCGCCGGCTCCGGCACGATCCCGAGCAGGTCGAGGAACTTCGTGTAGTTGAGGTCGGGGACACGGTTCAGCTCGTAGAGGATCGTCTCGGTCAGCCAGGCATGCAGCTGGACCAGGGTCATGCCCGGGTCGCTGTCGTTCAGGTTGGTCCATTCCGGCGTGTAGCGCGGGATCCGGGCCCGGGCCTCGTCCACCAGGTCCTGGAACCGGCGGCTGTCCAGATCGGGGGCTGGCAGGGACACTTCACCCTCCTCAGGCGGGGCCTTCGTTGAGGTAGAAGGGGTAGACGATGTTGCCGGCGGCGTTGTTGGCGCGGATGCGGTAGTCGACGGCGAGCAGCAGCGTGTCGTTGGTGTCGGGCGGCGCGGCGGCGGTGACGCGCAGGACGTCGATCCGCGGCTCCCAGCGGATCAGGGCGCTGCGCACCTCGTCGACCATCGCGGCCCGGGTCGCCGGGTTGTTCGGTGCGAAGACATAGTCGTGGATGCCGCAGCCGAAGGCCGGGCTCATGATCCGGCTGCGCCGGGGGGTGGCCAGGATGATCCAGATCGCCTCCTGGATCGCCGCCTCGCCCGAGGACCAGTCCAGCCCGCCCCGGGCATTGACCCGCACCGGGAACCGCCAGCCCTGGCCGAGGAACGCGTCGCTCATCGCCTCAGTCCCCCACCAGGACCGTGGGCAGGCCGACCATGACGAAGCCCTGCGCGTTGCCGTTGTTCTGGCTGGTCTGGTCGAGCTGCCGGACGACGCCCTGGCCGTTGGCCTTCACCGTCTGGGACGAGCTGGAGAAGGTGCATTTCTGGTTGAACGTGCCGGAAGTGACCCCGCCGGCCGTGCCGGCCTCGCCGCCGCTCGATGTCGGGATCGAGCTGGCCGCGGTGACCACCGCCTTGCCGCCGGCGGTGACGTTGGTGGCGACGTCCTGCGCATCGGCGAGTTGGGCGATGTTGGGATAGGGGATCGGCACGGTACCGGATGGTGAGGGCGTGTTCAGCACGTCCGGGAAGGCCATGCAGATGCCTTCGGTGCGGGCGACGGGCTTGCCCATGTCAGAACCCTCCCGGGCGGATCTGCACGCTGCGGTAGGTGTCGAGCGGTGCCAGGTCGGCCGGCCAGCGGCGGCGCCAGAGGATCAGGGCGGTGTGCTCCGCCGGGCGCAGGATCAGCGTGTCGGGGTGCAGCGTGCCCAGGTCGAGCTTGCGCCAGCGCGGTGCGGTGTCGGGTCCGTGGCCGCAATAGACGCGCAGCCGGATCGCCTGCGTCAGGTCCGGCATCACCGCCGAGTAGGCCGGCGTGCCCGAGGTGTCGGTCGTCTGGAACACCGCCACGACAGCCCCCGACGGCAGGGACATTGCCACACCCGGTGCGGTGAAGATGCCGCCACGCCGGTGGTAGACCGCAAACGCGGCGGGGTCGCCGCTCAGCCCCTGGCGCGGGCTGCCGAGCCGGGGCTGGAAGCCGAACAGGTTGGTCGTGGTGTCGTGGTCCGGATCGGCCGGCAGGGGTGGTGTGCGCCTGAGCCAGGTGGTCCCGTCCACGACCACGGCCCCGCCGTTCGCGGCGGCGACGAACCCGAGGACAACGATGTCGGCGCGGTTCTTGGCGAGCGCCGTGTCGGCCTCGTAGGCGAGGGTGAAGGTGAGCGAGCGGTTGGGATTGGCCTCGAGCTCGGGAATCTCGAACACCACGCCGCCGACGGTAAGGGTCTGCACCTCGGGATCGCCGGGGGCGGCACCCGGCCGCGTGCCGAAGTCGGAAGGCTGCACGAGGCGGTCCAGGATCGGCGGCACCGTGTCGGTGGCGGAAAAGCGGGTCTGGCCCTGATCGGCCATGACGATCGCCGCCCGCGCCGGGTCGGCCGCCGGCACCATGCGCCGCGGCCCGGCACCGTCGGCCACGAGGTCGTAGGCAGCCTTCAGCACCACGGCGAGGCCGGGCGTGGCGGCCGCCGCATCGGCCGCCAGCACGGCTGCGCCGTAGACCCGCGGATCGGGGGTCTCGACGATCACGGGTTGAGCTCCACCGTCGCCCCCTTGATCGTCGTGGTCCCCGCCGCCTCGATCGTCAGCGTGCCATTGGTCTTGATCGAGATGCCGTCGGCGTTCATCACGATCTCGTTGGCGTGGCTGTCCTTGAGCGTGATGCCGCTGTTGGCCCCGTCGATCAGGACGATCATGTTCTTGTCGCGCGACGCGATCGTCCGCTCGTTCAGGTCGTCGGTCGGCGCCCCGCTGGCCCCGCCGGTGATGAAGCCGAGGATCACCGGGCGCTTGGCCGAGAAGGCGAGCACGGCCAGGTCGTCGATCTCGGGGGCGAACAAGGTGCCGACCTCGGGACCGGCCATGAGGCTGGCGACCGCGATCCAGTCGGTGACGATGCCGTCGGGCCGGTCGAGCCGCTGCAGCCTCGCGCGCAGGCCCTTCTCCGAGACCTCGACCTCCACCACCCGGCCCAGCGCCAGGGCCGTGGGAAGCTCACCCATCGAGCACCTCCTTGCGCGCCGTGAAGGTCGTGGTGTAGCCCGACCCGCCGATCGTGTGGGTGGTCCGGGTCAGCCGGTAGGTGCCGTCGAAGCGGGCGCCCATGCCGGCCATCGTCACGGTGCGCCCGGCCCGGAGCGTCGGCAGGCCGATCGAGGCGCCGCTGCCGGTGATCAGGTCGGCCGCCAGCTCGCGCAGGCGGGCCAGGGCGGCGCGCTCGGCATCGGCGACGGTGACCACGCCGTCGGGCTTGATCACCTCGCGAATACCGCGCACCGCCGTCTCGATGTCCGCCCGGCCGGCCGGTCCCAGGGCCGACGGCGACAGGCCGATATCCGCCCAGGTCTTGACCACCTCGACGTTCTGGGCGGCTCCCCTGGCATCGGGGTCGCCGGCGCGCACCACCACCTCGGCCACCTGGTTGGCGGCCGACAGCGCCGGGCTGAAGGAGATCAGCGTGCGGCCCCAGACGAAGGCCGCCGCCGGCGGATCGTTGCTCTCCGCCGGCTGCGCCAGGTAGAGCACCGGGTCGTCGCCCGCCGCCCCGGGCGGCAGGGTCATGATCGAGAGGCCATAGGCCTCGGCGCGGGCGGCGATCTCGTCGTAGAGCACGCCCTCGACCTCGACGCTCGCCTCGGGCTCGCCCTCGGAGTCCAGCGTCGCCCACTGCACCCGCACCCCGTTCTCGGCGCAGATCGCGTCGACCACCGCCTTGGGCGTGCCGTCGTAGTTGCCCTCGACCCGGATCTTCTGAAGGTTGCGCAAAAAGGCGTCGAGGGCGCGCACCCGGCAGGTGGGCGAGCCGCTCGCGGGGAACGAGGGGCTGAGGCTGACCACCTCGCCCTGCATGATCAGCGGCAGCGCGCCGTCCTCCAGATAGCCGAGATAGAGCGTGACCTTCGCACCCGGCTCGAAGTTCGGCACCTCGGGGCCGCCCTCGTGCAGCCGGAACGGCTGGCCGTTCTCGTCCCAGGGGCTGGAGTAGCGGGTGCGCAGCGCCACCGGGTCCCAGTCGTGCAGCAGGAACTCGAAGCTGTCGATCGCCTCGAGATCGTCGGTGAACGACACCTCGAGCACGTCGGCGATGACCTCGCGGCCGGCGTCGCGCCCTTCGAGCTCGATGCGGAACGCCGGGGTCAGGAACTGCCGGCCGGAGAGGAAGGTCTCGGCACTCATGACGTCACCGAGGGCGGCAGCTCGAGGAGGAGGCCGGGCGCCAGGTCGCGAACGTCGGCGAGCCTGTTGTGGTCGGCGATCAAGCGCCACTTGCGGGCATCGGCATAGGCGTCGTGGGCGATCAGCGGCAGGGTCTCGCCTTCGGCGACGAGGTGCAGGCGGGTGTGGTCGGCGGAGCGGTAGTTGATCGCCGCCACCTGCTGGGCGACGGTGGCGTAGTGCTTGAGCGCCAGGGTGACGGTGGCGCGCAGCGGCTTGCCGTCGGGGCTGAAGAGGGTGAAGCGGCGGGCGACGGAGAGCACGACGGCGGTGAAGGTCTCGCCCGCGCTCTCCGTGTCGCCCATCGCTGTGCCCGGGAAGGCGTCGCCCCAGCTCACCTTGACCAGCGGCGGTGCGTGCAGGTCGCCCTTGATCTGCACGAGCTTGTGGAACGCCTCGACCTTCTGGGTCACCGCCACGGCAGCGGGCCCCGTCCCGGCCTCGGTCGAATCGAAGAAGAGCTCGAGGTTGAGGGTCTCGGCCTCGCCGCGCACGAACTGGACGAGGGGCTGCTCGAGGCCGGGGATGGCGATGTCGGCGTATTGCGCCGACTTGGCGAAGGCGAGCTCGGCCGGGGCGTAGTCGAGCAGCATCGGCGGGCCGATGCTGTTGCCCTCGAGGTCGATCTTCTGGAACACCAGCTGGCGCATCGCCTAGATCCTCCGTCGGGCGCCGCGGCTGGCGGCCCGGTCGGCGTCGCGCCGCTGCTCGAGCTGCTGCTCCTTCTCGAGCTCCGCCTTCACGGCGGCCACGATCCGGGCGATGAACGCCTCGTTCTGGAGCAGGTCCGGGTCCTGCGCCGTCAGCTTCGTCTCGACCGTGCCGATGGTGACGTCGACCGGCACGGCTCAGAACCCCACCGCACCGGCCGCGGCGCCCAGCGCCTTGCCGGGGCTCAGCGTCAGGCGCAGCTTCTCGTGCGCGATCTCCAGCTTCTCGATGGCGACGGCCGAGGTGCCGGCGTCGAGCGCCGGCCCCGACCACTTGACCGGGATGCCGTTCTCGAAGGTCCAGGCCTTGATCGGCGCGCGCAGCTCGTCGGCCAGGAAGATCAGGCCGTTGCGCCGCTTGCCCTCGCCCTTGAGGAAGCCCTCGTGCCAGAGGTAGAGATCCTCGCTGAAGCCCACGCCGCGGCTGAGCGTGATGTTCGGGTAGGCGGCGCGGCTGGGGAAGCGAAAGACGCGGTCGTTGATCCCGCCGGCCCGGAGCTCCTCGATCTGGATCTCGCTCTCCAGGCCCTGGGCCTCCGAGAACCCGCCCAGGAGGAAGGCCGAGGCCACGCTCGCCGCACTCTTGAGCGGGTTGTCCGGGTCCTCGACCAGGGCGATGTAGAAGTTGAAGGCCGGCAGCGGGCCGAGCTCGATCATCGGGCGGCCTCCGTGACCCTGGGCGCGTCGAAGCCGCTGCCGAGCCGGAAGAGGACGAACTCGAAGGGGGTCGTCGGTGCGACGGCGATGTCGACCACGAGCTGCCCCGCCTCGCGGCTGTCCGGCGGGTTGTTCTCGAGATCGCACTTCACCGCAAACGCCTCCTCGGCCGCCGAGCCGGCCAGCACGCCGTCGCGCCAGATGCGGTCGAGCAGGGCCGCCGCGGTCTGCGCCACCGCATGGCGGGTCATCACGTTGTTCGGCTCGAACACCATCCAGTGCAGCGCCCGCTCCAGCGTCTTCTCGATCGCATCGACCACGCGCCTCGCGGTGAGGTGGCGCCATTCGGGGTCGGCGCTCAGCGTGCGGGTGCCGTAGGCGCGGATGCCGCGGCCCGGGAACGCCCGGACGGCATTGATCCCGACCGGGTTCAAGACACCCTGCGCCGCGTCGTCGATCTCCAGCATCACGCCCTCGACGAAGCGCAGGGGCAGGTTCGCACCGGTGCGGTGGATGCCCTCGGCATGCTCGGCCGCGGCGAAGGCGCCGCAGACATGGCCGGAGGGCGGGCAGGGAACCGCCGGCCCCTCGCCGCTGCCGTCGGTCGAGGGCAGCCGCAGCCAGGGAGCGAAGAAGCCGATCCGCATGCTGCCGCCCAGCCGCGCCCGCCAGCTGCGCAGGTCGTCGAGCACCGCATCGGGGCGCGGCGGATCGAGGACGGCGATCTTGTACGGGCCGACCCGGGCCGGGTCGGCCAGCGCCTGGCCGACCTCCAGGATCTCGTCCTCGGCGAGCGCCCGCGGCAGGGTCAGCCGGGCCAGTGCCAAGGTCACGGGCTGCAGCGGCCGGTGCCGGGCCGACTGCATCTGCGCCTCCAGGGGCTCGAAGCCCGGCCTGGCGAGCCGCACCGTCACCAGCCCTGGGGCGACGCCCGGCACCGTGAAGATGCCGTCCTGGTCGGTGCGGGTCCGGCCGCCGGGTCCGAGCACGTCGACCTCCACACCGGCCACCGGCACCTGCCCGCCGTCGTGCCGGGTTTCCATGACCCGGCCGGTCACCAGCTGCGGCTGCGGCGGGCTGAGGTCGCAGCAGTCGACCGGCTCGGCCGGCAGCTCGACCGCCGGCGGCGGGGCCTGCGCCTGCAGGACGAGATCGGGGGCGGCGATCAGCGCCACCTCGTCGAGCCGGGCCAGCCGGGGCAGGACCGCCAGATAGTCGTCGCGGCCGATGCCCTCCAGGCCGTCCGTCCCGCCGGCGAGCCGGAACACGCCCTCGGGCGGCCAGCTCGTCGGGTCGGCCCAGTCGGTGCCGCTGTCCGCACCTTCGGCGACGAGGGCGAGCGACCGACCCGCGGCGGTCGTCACCCGCTCGATCGCGAAGCCGTGGCGGGGGTGCGGGGCCAGGGCGGTGAACGCCTGCTCCAGCCGGCCCTCGGCGAGGATCGCCACGTCGAACTCGACGCTGGTGATCTGGATGGGGACCGCGGGGTCGAACGGCTGCGGCAGCAATGCCGGGTCGGCGGCCGCCCCCCGCAGCGTGCCCACGGGTTGCGCCAGCAGCAGCCGCTGGCGCGCCGTGTCGATCCCGGCCGCGACGACGTGGGTCGCGTAGCTGACCGGCACCTGCCGCCCGCCGGGCAGCGTCACGTCGCGGGTCTGCGTCAGCGCCAGGATCGCGTGCGCCTCGAGCCCGGCGAGCGAGCGCAGCGCCAGGGCCCGGGGATCGTCGAGCGGGCCGGGCAGGCTCTCGGTCCGGGCGCGCTCGGCATGACTGATCCGCAGCTCGAGTCCGTTGCCCCAGGAGCCGGGCGCCGGGCTCCTCGGTCCGGTCTCGCGGAAGATCGCCTCGACGAGCTGCACCCAGGCGGCCTCGTCGGGACGCGCCTCGCGCTTGCGCTCGCGCGGATCGACCTCGGTCCAGGCGAAGCTCGCCTCGGCCCGCCAGATCCCGCCGGGCAGCATCACCGCGGCCGCCGCGGCGGCCGGCTGCGCCAGGCGCAGCACGTAGGCGGTGCGGCCGCCGGTCTCGAAGAAGCCCTTCAGGGCGGGATGCAGATGGCCGACCGGGGGGGCGGCGCCAAAAATCGCCTCGAAGCCGGCGAGGCTCTCGACCCGCACCGGCAGCCCGACCGGGCCGCGCCGCGCATAGCCGAGGAACACCGGGACGTCGCCGCGGCTGAGCCGGCCGGCGGCGCGCACCGGCATGACCGGCTGGCGATAGAGCCCGGGGGCGGTGTGGGCGAGCATCGCGCTATTCGACGAGCTGCAGGTCTTCGATGGCGATCTCGATCGATTCCACCGCCGCCTCGTTGGCCGTGGCATTCAGGGCCGGGCCCTCGTACTTGGAGATCCAGCCCTCGGAGAACTCCCAGCGCAGGACGGGGTTGCGGGCCTCGTCGAGCAGGATGATCGCCCCCTGCTTGCGCTGCGTGACGCCGTCGAGGGTCGTCTTGCGCCACTCCCAGAGCTCGCGGTTCTGGGTGTAGCCGCGCTTGAGGGTGATGTTGGAGAACTTGAAAAGCGCCGGCAGCTTGCGCATCCGCGCCGGGTCCGAGCCCTCGCGGTACTCGATGATGTCGCTCTCGGCACTTAGGCCGCCCACCTCGGTGAAGCCCGCGGCGGTGATGCCCTCGATCTCGAGGAGGAAGTTGAACTGGGCGTAGGGGTCGTTGCGCATCGCTCATGCTCCTGGCGGAACGGGGCAGCCGGCGGCCGTCTCAGGCGGTCGCCTCGCGGGTCTTCTGGCTGATGCGGACGATGACGAACTCGGCGGGCTTGACCGGGGCGACCCCGATCACGACGATCAGGCGGCCCTGATCGATGTCCTCCTGCGTCATCGTCACGTTGTAGCCGATATTGACGAAGAAGGCCTCCTCGGCCTTCTGCCCCTCCAGCGCCCCGGACCGCCAGACGGTGGTCAGGAAGTTGCCGACCGACTGCTTGACCGTGTCCCAGAGCGGCTTGTCGTTGATCTCGAAGACCGCCCACTGCAGCCCGGTGTCGAGCGACTGCTCGATGAACAGGAGGAGCCGGCGGACGTTGACGTAGCGCCACTCCGGATCGGACGTCGCGACGCGCGCGCCGTAGACCCTGAGGCCGCGGTTCTCCGTGCGGAAGTCGCGCAGGCAGTTGAGGTTGATCGGGTTGAGGATGTCCTGGGCGGCCTTGTCGAGCTTGTTGTCGAGGCTGAGAATGCCGCGGATCTCCTCGTTGGCCGGGGCCTTGTGGACCCCGCGCGTGAGGTCGGTGCGGGCGTAGACGCCGAGGATGTGGCCGGCGGGCTGGATCACCCGGCGATCGCCGGCGGCGCCGAAGCGATCGGCGATCTCGACAGCCGGGTAGTAGATGGCCGCGTGCGTCGTGTCGAAGTTCTGCCGGTGCGCCCGGGCCGCCTGGAGGTTGGCCCCCTCGGGCGTGTCGAGGACGGCGAAGCGGTAGCGCATCCGCTCGCAATGGCTGACCAGCGCCTTCTGCACCGTCACCGAGACCTGGCCCGGCACCGCGACGATCGAGAGCGTGGGCTCGTTCTCGAGCGCCTGGATGCCGGTGCGGGCGGCCGGGTCGTCGGCGGCCGTGCCGACATAGGTCGCCTCGGTGACCCCGGCCACGTCGTCGTCGCCGCCGGCGAGGCGCTGCGGCACGCCGACGACGAGCGGCAGCAGCCGGGTGGCGGCGTCGGCATTGTCCTCGAGCCGGATCAGGCTCGACCCGCCGCTCTCCGACGGCCGGCCGGTGGCGGCGTCCCAGCGCCCCACCTGGGTGAGCGCATAGCGGGGGTGCTCGCTGGCCAGACTGAGCCGCTCGAAGGTCTCGCTCTCGGCGACCCGGCCGTTCTCCAGCCGCTCGACCAGGAGCGAGAACTCCTGGCTGACCACCGGGGTGCCCGCCGCCAGCGGCTCGCCGTGCGCCGCCGTGAGGGTCACGAGGCCCGAGCGTGGGTCGACCGCCGCCACCTCGCGGCGGAGCCGGCCGTCGATCACCACGACCGAGCCCGGGAAGAGGCCGAAGGCGGTATCCAGCACCATGGTCGAGGCCGTGGGCGCCTCCGGATTGGCGAGCACGGTCGACACCAGGGCCGCCGGCCGCACGGTCAACCGCAGGGCGTCGCCCCAGGCACCCGGATCGCGGGCGTGTGCCGTCATCACCCGCACCGCCGGGACGAGCGGCACGTCGGCCGGATGGTTGGCGCGGAGCTCTTCGGTGAGCTCGACCACGACGGGAATGCCGGTGACGACGGCGAGCTCGTTTTGGGTGCCGTTGTCGAGCCGGATCACCCCGCCCGCGGCAATGCCTGCCGGGTCCGCCACCTCGAGCAGCACGCGCGCCGGGCTCGCCGCCGCGTCGGCCGCGAGGGTGGTGCCGGCAGCATCGGCGAGGCTGCTGAAGCCGTGGGTGACCGGGTGGGCGGCGCGCAGCGGTGCGGCCAGGAGGAGCGTGGTCGCGTTCTCGAGGGTCGCCACGGTGACGAGCTCGCCGCCGGCACCCGCGGCACCCGCCAGGAGATAGGTGTTGCCGGCGGTGAACGGGGCACTGTCGTCGACCGTGAGCCGGGCGTCGCGCGCTGCCGCCGGGGCGGTCAGGGCGGCGGCCACGGCGGTGAGCGTCTGCGGCGTGACGGCATCGCCGGCCGCATAGGCGAAGCGCAGCCCCTGGTCGAGCCGCACGCGCGGCGCGAAGGCCGTGGCCGTCGGCACCACGGTCTCGCTCGCCTCGCCGTCCGCGAGCAGGAGGGTGTTGCCGGCGGCGAGCGCGCCAGGGTCGGCGAGCGCCAGGGTGGTGTCGCCGGCGCTCCCGGGTGCGGCCAGCGTCGGGGCGGCGTCGACAGCGAGGTCGTGCGCCAGGACGTCCAGCACGGATTCCCGCGCCGCCGCGCCGACGATCCGCACGACGTAGAGCCGGGCACCGCCATTGGTGAAGAACCCCTCGGCCGCATAGGGCAGCGCATCGCGGCCTTCGGTGAACAGCTGCGGGTGGAGATGGCCGCCGAAGAGGCGCGCATAGGCCCCCTGGCTGCTGACCAGCGTGGGCCGGGCGACCGGCCCGCGCGCGGTCATCCCGACCATGCCGGCGGTCGAGGTGCTGGCCGCCTGGATCGGCTTGCTGCCCGAGGGGATCTCCTCGATGTAGACGCCGGGTGCCAGATACTCGGGCATCAAGGCTCTCCTGTGTCAGGGGCTCGGGATGGCGAAAGTGGCGGCCATGGCGGCCTGGCCGTAGTCGGGCCGGAAGGACTGGTCGGTCTGCGCCGCGCCGTGCGCGAAGCGGAGCATCACGCTCTCGACCAGCGGCAAAGCGGGGATGCGGAAGCGGCCCTCGGCGTCGCTGACGACGGGTGGCGCGCCCTGGGCGGTGACGCCGACCCCGGCCGCGGGCGTATCCGGATCGTTGTCGAAGAGGACGAGGCCGTCGAGCAGCACCGGCCGGGGCGGCACCGCCGCCGCGAAGCGGAACGGTGCCCCGGCGACGCGGCGGACGACGACCTCCTGCCCGGCGACGCGCCGCGTCTCCTCGACCACCGCGAGATCGGCCCCGGTGGTGGCGAGCGCGAGCGCGATCGGCGCCCGTCCCGGGATCTCGAGCGTGAGGGTCAGCTCGACCGCGCCGGCCGCCGCGAGGTCGGGCATGTCGCGCTCGGGGCTGAGCAGCAGCGCGAAGTAGCCGGCGGGCCGGCTGGCCAGGGTCGTCGCGAAGACGCCGCCGCCACCGGGATGGCGGTAGGCGAGGCTGGCCGTGAAGGCCGCGAAGCCGAGCTCGGTGAAGCGCTCGAACGCCCGGCCGGTGGCCAGCGCCTGGCGCAAGCCGACCGTCGCGGACGGCAGATGGAGCGTGGTCACGACCGCCGCCCCTCGCCCACGGCGCCGACCAGCTCGGTCGCCCGGCGACGCCGGACGGGCGGCCAGCCGCTGTCGACCGCCACCACCTCGACCAGCAGCGACAGGGCGAGGCGGTAGGGGGTCGAGAAGGCGTTCCAGATCTGGCTCAGCTGCTCGAGGCCGAGCGGATCGGGCCTGACCCGGAGCTCCGGGCTGGCGCCGCCGAAGGCGTCGCCGATCGGCTCGCCGTCGACGGTGGCGAACGAGGGAAAGTCGTGGAAGTGCTGCAGGACCCGGCCGAGGAGGAGCTGGTTGACGGTCTCCGCATCGTCCACCGGCGTGAACAGGTAGCGCAGCTGCAGCGGCAGCGGCGGGCGGCGGTGCTGGTCGTCGCGGTCGCGATCGGGCAGCGGCGGCTGGTTGCGCAGGTGCTTGTCGATCTCGAGGTGGTAGAGGTAGAGGCTCGCGACCGTGCTGCTGTCGAGGGTGTCGGCAGGCGATTGCAGGGTGATCCGGTCGATCGTCCCGCCCAGCCCGAAATCCGTGTCGGGAGTGGCCTGCAGCGCCGCGAAGATCTGGCGCCGCAGCTCGATGCTCACGTCCTGAATGATCGAAAAATTGGGCACACTCGTTCCCAACCCGTCGCTTCGCCACGTCGCCGACAACCACGCCGGGCGAAAATAACGACCGGCACACCAGTGTCACCTGCACCAGCGAATATCGATTGCTTGCGGCAAAGACGCAGTCTCTCTCACCCACAAACCAGCGAGCAAGCCGCAATCAACTGATCAGGACGCGGAACGACCTGTTGAGACGCGCTTCCCCCCAAATAGCGCGACGGCCCGAGAAGGGCTCTGAACTTGACAACTCGGAAAGAGTATCACGACTTGCATACGGAGTCACGCCGCTATCTTTCCGGTTTTTGGTCGGTGGGGGCGCGGCACTTGCGGGCCCGGCAGCGATCCGCGGTGCGGCCGCCCGCGGCCACCGGGCGCGCCCAGGCGCTCAGCCCTTGACCGCGCCCGCGGTGAGGCCGGCCACGATGTGGCGTTGGGCGAGGAGGAACATCAGGATCGCCGGCAGGATGGTCAGCGTGATGAAGGCGAGGACCAGGCTCCACTCGGTGGCGTACTCGCCGACGAACACCATGATCCCCAGGGGCCAGGGGTACATCGCGTCCGAGTTCAGCACGACCAGCGGCAGGAGGTAGTTGTTCCAGCTCTGAACGAAGACGAAGACCGCGACCGTCGCCAGGATCGGCCGGGAGAGCGGCAGGGTGACGTGCCAGAAGAAGCGCACGTAGGAGCAGCCGTCGATCATCGCCGCATCGAACAGGCTGGTCGGCAATTCCTTGAAGAAGCGGCGAAAGAGCAGGATCGCGAGGCTGAGGTTGAAGGCCACCTGCGGCAGGATCACGCCCCAGTAGGTGTCGAGCAGGCCGAGGTCGCGGATCTTGATGAACAGCGGCAGGACCGCGGTGGCGGCGGGGAACAGGAGGCCGAGCATGAAGTAGGCGAGGAGGAAGCGCTGGCCGAAGAAGGCCAGGTGCGCGAACAGGAAGGCCGCCATCGCCCCGGCGGCGACCGTGAGGAACACGGTGAGCAGGGCGATCACCAGCGAATTGCCGAGCATCCGCCAGAGCCGCGGGCCGGTGAGGATGCCCCAGTAGTTCTGCAACACCCAGGTCTCGGGCAGGCCGAACGGGTTGGTGCGGAGATCGCCCAGGCTCTTGAAGCCGCCGAGGGCGGTGGCGACGAGCGGCACGGCCACGATGGCCGCGACCACGAAGAGGAAGGCGTAGCGCCAGGCCAGCGCGGCGTCCGGGGACGGACGGCGGTGCGCGGCGTCAGTCATGGCGCATCGCCGTGCGCTTGTAGCCGAAGGCGAAGACCACGCAGATGACGAAGAGGACGACGCCCACGGCGCTGCCGAAGCCGATCTGCATCCGGGTGATGCCGAAATTGTAGAGATAGGTGACCATGGTCTGGGTGGTGTCGGACGGCCCGCCCCGGGTCAGCGGCATGATCATGTCGAAGAGCTGCAGCGAGCCCAGGACCGCGAAGAAGATCGAGAGCCGGATGGTCGGCGCCAGCATCGGCAGGGTGACGTGGCGGAAGGTCTGCCAGCGCGAGGCGCCGTCGATCCGGGCGGCCTCGTAGTAGTCCTTGTCGATGCCCTGGAGGCCAGCGATGAACAGCATCATGTGGAAGCCGAAATACTTCCAGACGACCACCACGAGCACGGCGTGGATGGCCAAGGTCCGGTCGCCCAGGACGTAGACCGGCGGCAGGCCGACCATGCCCAGGAGCGCGGTCAGGAGGCCGTAGTCGCCGTCGTAGACGAAGCGCCAGATCAGCCCGGCCGCGATGTCGGCGAGCACGAAGGGCAAAAAGAACAGCATCCGGAAGGCATAGGCGCCGCGAATCCGGTCGGCCAGCGCCACCGCCAGCGCCAGGGCGAGCGGCAGTTGCACCAGGATCGAGACCAGGATGATGAGGACGTTGTTGCGCAGCGCCAGCTCGAAGGCGCGGTGGCTGACCAGCCGCTCGAAATTGCGCAGGCCGACGAAGTCCTGGGGCGCCCCGAACCCGTCCCAGCGAAAGACGGAGAAATACATCGCCTCGCCCATGGGCAGGACGACGAAGAGCGTGAACAGGAAGAGACCCGGCGGCAGGAACAGGACGACGACCCAGAGCTTGTCGAGGCTGGGCAGGCGCCGGCCCGCCCGCCGCCCGTTGGTCCCCGCCGTCGACCGTGCCGGCAGGCTCAGCCGCATGCCCCGTCCTCCGGCGGCGGGACCACCGGGCAGGCGGGGTCCGGCGCCCGTGCCTGCCCGGGCCGCCGCCTCAGTTCTCGAATTCCCAGGCGTCCTGGACGGTGGCGGCAGCCTCCTCTGGGGTGATCACCCCGGCGGCGAGGTCCGCCGAGACGTCGTTGACCACCCGGCCGACCGCCGGGCCCAGCATCTGGTCGTAGAAGATCTGGTGGTAGTTCGAGGCCGCGATGTTCTCGGCCACCCGCTTGAAGAACGGGTTCTGGATGTCGGCCTCGGCGCCCACGGCCACCGGGATGAAGTAGCCGGCCGCCCCCATCTGGCGCTGGTGCTCGGGGCTGAGGAAGAAGCGGAGGAAGTCGACCGCCGCGTCCGGCGCCCCGTCGGCGACGAGCCAGCCGTTGATGCCGCCCAGCGTGTCCGTGGGCTCGCCCTTGCCGCCCTCGACCACCGGGAAGGGGAACCAGCCGAGCTCTTCGTCGCTCAGCCCCTGGCCCGAGGCCGACTGGGTGCGGTGGGTATTGTAGTCCCAGTTGCCCATGAGGTGCAGGGCGGCGCGGCCGTCGCCGAAGAAGCCCGCGGCCTGCTGGTAGGTGTAGGAGAGAAAGCCCTCCTGGAACGGCTCGAGGTCGACCAGCTGCTTGAACAGCTCGCCGGCCCGCACGTAGGGCTCGCTGGCGAAGCCCTCGCCCTCGCCGGCGAGTGCCGCCTCGAAGGCGGGCTTGCCGCCCTCGCGCATGGCGAGCAGCGTCCAGTAGAAGTGGAGCGGCCACTTGTCCGCCCCGCCGGCGGCGATCGGCGTGATGCCGGCGTCCTTGAGCTGCTGAACGGCGGCCAGGAGGTCGTCCCAGGTCTGGATTGCCTCGACGTCGACGCCCGCCTGCTCGACCAGCTCCTTGTTGTACCAGAAGCCCACCTGCGAGACGAGCATCGGCGCACCGTGGACCTTGCCGTCGTAGGTGAAGGCATCGACGCCGGCCGGGCTCAGCGTCGCCGCCCAGTCGCCGGCCATGTGGTCGGTGATGTCGCGCAGCACGCCGGCCCGGGCCTGGGCGTGGAACACGCCGCCGCTCCAGCTGTAGAAGAGGTGCGGGCGGTCGTCCGACTGCAGGATGGTGGTGAGCTTGGCCTTGAAGGCCTCGTTCTCGAGGAACTGCATCTCGACCGTGGTGCCGGGATTGGCCGCCTGGAAATCGGCCGCGACCTGCTCCCAGGCCGCGACGATCTGCGGGTTCTGCTCGATGTGCAGCCATTTGACGGTCTCGGCCGCGGCGTTGCCGGCGGCCAGCAGGGCCGCGAGGGCCGTCGACAGCAAGAGTCTGGGTCGCATGTCAGCCTCCCTGGTGGGTGACGCCCGGATCGTCTCTTTTTTCGGATCACGAAGTTAAATGGCAGGCCGCATGTCTGTCAACCGGCATCAGCCTGCCGACCGGGGGCTTTTGCTGCGCCGCAAAATGCCGCGATGCGGATTGACCGGGACCGCCGAGCGCGGCTAGCTTAATTACAGAACCCGAAGAAAAGCGCCTGCCCCTCGATGAAGACCGCCGACCCCGAGCTCATGCGGGCGATCAACCGCTTCCACGTCATGGACGTCATCCGCAAGCGCGGGCCGATCTCGCGCACCGAGATCTCGACCTGGACCGAGCTCAGCGCCGCCACCGTCTCGGCGATCACGGCGGCGCTGCTCGAGGACGAGCTGATCGCCGTCCGTCACCTGCCCGCCGGCGGGCCGGTCCAGGGTGACGGCGGCCGCGGCCGGCCGCGGGTGATGCTCGAGCTCAACCCGCTCGCCGCCTACGCGGTCGGCGTCAAGCTGGCACCCCGGGCGATCAGCGTGGCGGTGACCGATTTCGCCGCCAACCCGCTGGCGGCGCTGACCATGCCGGTGCGCTCGGCGCGCCAGCCGCTGGCGGTGATCGCCGACATCGTCGAGGACGGCATCCGCCATTCGGTGGCCGATGCCGGGCTCACCCTCGAGGCCGTCGCCGGCGTCTGCGTCGGCCTGCCGGGCGTCGTCGACATCGAGCGCGGCCTGACCTGGCGCAGCCCGATCTTCGGCCCGGCCGCCACCCCGGTGGGTGCAGCATTGGCCGAGCGGCTCGAGCTCGACGTGCGCATCGACAGCGACGTCAACCTGGCGACGCTGGCCGAGCTCTGGTTCGGCCGCGGCCGCGAGGTGGCCGACTTCCTCCTGGTGACCGTCGAGGAGACCGCCAGCCTGGGCTTCGTCCACAAGGGCGAGCTCTACCGCGGGGCCGCCGGAGTGAGCACCGATCTCGGCTGGTACGGGCTCGACGGCGAGGCCGGCGGGCGCCACCTCGAGGACCGCCTCGATGCCGCAGCGCTGGGCCGGGCGATCGCCAACATCGCCAGCCTCCTGGCGCCGCCGCTGGTCGTGCTGGCCGGCGAGACCGTCCGGCCGCGCGGACCCTTCGCGCAGCAACTGATCGCCGCCTTCACCGCCGCCCTCTCGCCGGCGCTGGCCGGCCGGGTGCAGCTCGCCGTGGCCGAGTGGCAGGATGACGTCTGGGCCAGGGGGGCCGCGGCCCACGTCCTCGAGCGCCTCTACGGTGCCCCCTGGAGCACCACCGGCCCGCGTCTCGCCAAGCCCGACGGAGCAGCAGCATGAGCCCCGGAGCGACCAGCCATCCGCCCGTCGGTGTCGGCGTCATCGGCTGCGGGGTGATCAGCGGCGCCTATCTCACGGCCTCCCGGGCGTTCCCGCAGATCCGCATTGTCGCACTGGCCGACCGCGACCCGGCGGCGGCCGAGGCCAAGGGCCGCGAGTTCGGCATCCCGGCCGTGCCGGTCCGCCGGCTGCTCGCCGACCCCGCGGTCGAGATCGTCCTCAACCTCACCATCCCGGCGGCGCACGTCCCGGTCGGCCTCGCCGCCCTGCGCGCCAGGAAGCACGTCTACGCCGAGAAGCCGCTGGGCGTCTCGCTGGCGCAGGGCCGCCGGCTGGCCGAGGCCGCGGCATCGGCGGGCCTGCGGCTGGGCTCGGCGCCCGACACCTTCCTCGGCGGCTCGCACCAGACGGCACGGGCGCTGGTCGATGCCGGGCAGATCGGCAAGGTCTTCGGCGGCACCGCCTTCCTCATGCTGGCCGGCCACGAGCGCTGGCATCCCAACCCCGACTTCTACTATGTCGGGGCGGGCGGCGGGCCGGTGATGGACATGGCCCCCTACTACCTGACCGACCTCGTCCAGCTCGTCGGCCCGGTGGCCGAGGTGACCGCCCGGGGCACCATCTGTCGCCAGCCGCGGACGATCGCCAAGGGCCCCCGCGCCGGCCAGAGCGTGCCGGTCGAGTGCCTGACCCACGTGGCCGGCACGCTCGTCTTCGAGGGCGGAGCGATCGTCCAGCTCGCCATGAGCTTCGAGGTCTGGGGCCACAAGCACACCCCCATCGAGCTCTACGGCAGCGAGGGCTCGATGCTGGTGCCGGACCCCAACCGCTTCGACGGCACCGTCATGTGCCTGGCAGCCGGCGGCGAGTGGCAGGCCATGCCGATGACGCACGGCTACGGTGAGGGCAACCACCGCATCATCGGCCTCGTCGACATGGCCGTGGCCTTGCGCGAGAGCCGGCCGCACCGCGCCTCGGGCGAGCTCGCGCTGCACGTCCTCGAGGTCATGACCGGCCTGATCAAGGCCGCCGAGACCGGCCGGACGGTGAAGATCCTGAGCCGCTGCGCCCGGCCGGCCGCCATGGCGCCCGGTCTCGCGGTCGGCGAGATCGCCTGAGCACGAACGGAAAGGAGCCACGGAATGGCGGAGACGGGCAAGGAGGCGCTGATCTTCTGGGGCGGCTGGGACGGCCACGAGCCGGAGGCCGGCGCCCACATCGTGGCGGGCATGCTGAAGGAGGCCGGCTTCGCGGTCACGGTCGAGAACACCACCGAGTGCCTGGCCGACCCGCAGATCCTGAACCTCGACCTGATCGTGCCGATCTTCACCATGGCGACGATCGAGAAGGAGGAGCTCGACAATCTCTGCCGGGCGGTCAGGGGCGGGGTCGGGCTCGGCGGCTATCACGGCGGGATGTGCGACGCCTTCCGGAACGCCACCGAGTACCAGTTCATGTGCGGCGGCCAGTGGGTGGCGCATCCCGGCAACGTCATCGACTACCGGGTCGACGTGACCCGGCCGGACGACCCGGTCATGGCCGGGATCGGCAGCTTCCCCTACCGCTCCGAGCAGTACTACATGCACGTCGACCCGGCGATCGAGGTGCTGGCGACGACGACCTTCTCCGGCGCGCACGCGCCCTGGATCGAAGGGGTCGTGATGCCCGTCGTCTGGAAGCACCGCTACGGGGCGGGCCGGGTGTTCTACAGCTCGCTCGGCCACAAGGTGCTCGAGTTCGAGGTGCCGGAGATGCGCACCATCCTCGCCCGCGGCCTCGCCTGGGCCGCCCGCTGAGGCGTTGCCGCGCCGGGCCTAGGGCGCCGGCGTCGCCGCCGGAGTCCTGGCCTCGGGCAGGGCTGCGGGCGCCAGGGCACCGAGCCCGAACTTGCGGCTGCCGGCGGCCGAGCCGGTGTCGACACCGCGGTCGACCAGCCGGCCGCCGGCGGCGGGGCGCAGGAACGCCAGCTCCGGCAGCTCGCCGTTCGGGCCGCGCGGACCGTCGACCCCTGCGCTGTCGAGGCTCGCGAACGCGTCGTCGGCGAGCGTCGCGATCACCTGCCAGCTGTTCGCCTTCTGCCGCACGGCATCGCTCAGCTCGACCGCGTTGCGATGGGCGACGTTGCGGCGCAGCCGGAAGGCGACGCTCTCGGGAAAGCTGAAGCCCTTGCCCCGATTGGCATAGGCCGTGTTGTTGGCGACCTCGAGCCTTCCGCTGGCACCGTTGCTGACGAAGCCGTGCAGGCGGTTCTCGAAGGCGAGGTTGTGCCGGATCCGGTGCTTCGGGCCACGGCTGCTGCGGCCGAGCTTGAAGCCGTTGCCGTTGCCGGCGGCGATGGTGGTCCCCGGCCGGTAGCCGTTGCGGAACGCCCAGGAGTTCTCGATGGTCACCGGCGCCTCGGCCTGCCAGAGGTCGAAGCCGTCGTCGGCATTGCCCCAGGCGCGACAGCCGCTCACCCGGTTGCCGGTCGCCGCGGCGGGGAGCGCTGCGAACTGGATGCCGTCGGCGTGCTCGCCCGGCGGCTGCGTGCGGCTGTCGAAATTGGCGTAGGCGTCGCAGTCGACGAGCCGGTTGCCCGGCGAGTTGCCGGTCACGAGGATGCCCGGCCCGGCATGGCCGTAGGTGGCGAAGCGCTCGAGCAGGTTGTGTGCCGCATCGTCGAGATGGATGCCCACCACCCACGCGCCGGCCGTGCGCTGCACGCCGCCGGTGACGGCGATGTCGGCGATCCGCCACCAGCTCGCCAGGATGTCGAGGCAGCGCATCCCCCAGTCGCTGGCGAGGCCGCTGCAGTCGAGGATCGGCCGACCGCCGTCGCCCCGCAGGGTGATCGGCGCCGCCTTCGTGCCGCTCCGGGTGATCCGCGCACCGTAGCCCTGCCGGCCGGAGACCCGGTAGACGCCCGGCCGGACGAGGATGGTGTCGCCGGGTGCGGCCCGGTCGATCGCCTGCTGCCAGGTGCGGAAGGGCTGGCCGGCCGTGCCCGGCTGGCTGTCCGAGCCGGTGGTGGCAACGTGCCATGTGGCGGCGGCGACCGGCACGCCGCTGGCCAAGAGCAGCATCGCGATGAGGAGCAGCGTGCGCACGACGTCATCCCCGCTTGCGGTGGGCCACTCGCCTTGCGCCGACCGGCCCGGAAGGCGTCGGGCGGGGCCGCGATGTCCCGGTCGATACCCGATCGCGGCGCGACGCGCACCCGTGTTGTCCGCCTACTCGCCCCCCGGGGCAGCGTGCGCCATCCCGGCCCGCCGCCATCCCCGGCCGCTCAGGCGCGGGCGAGGCGGTCGGCCAGCTCGCCGGCGAACGGCGCCATGACGTTGCGGGTGTCGACCACCAGCCGCGCCTGCGCCGCGACCAGGGCCCAGTCGATCGCCGCATGGTCGGTGACGACGAGCACCACGTCGGCGGCGGCCAGGGTGGCGGCGTCGAGCGCCACCGAGCGGCGGCCGGCGAGGGTCGAGTGCTCGCGGGTCGGCGGGACCACCGGGACGTGCGGGTCGTGGTAGGCGACCACCGCACCCCTGGCCTCGAGCAGCTCCCAGATCACCAGGGCCGGGCTCTCGCGCATGTCGTCGATGTTCTTCTTGTAGGCGATGCCGAGCAGGAGCACGGCCGCACCGTTCAGCCCCCTCCCCGCCCGCCGGTCGAGGGCTTCGGCGCTGCGGTCGACCACGTGCTGCGGCATGGCGGTGTTGATCTCGCCCGCCAGCTCGATGAACTTGGTGGCGATGCCGAACTCGCGTGCCCGCCAGGTCAGGTAGAACGGGTCGATCGGGATGCAGTGCCCGCCGAGCCCGGGGCCGGGGTAGAACGGCATGTAGCCGAAGGGCTTGGTCCGGGCCGCCTCGATCACCTCGAAGACGTCGATCCCCATCCGCTCGAAGACCAGCTTGAGCTCGTTGACGAGGGCGATGTTGACGGCGCGGAAGACGTTCTCGGTGAGCTTGACCGCCTCCGCGGTGGCCGGGCTCGAGACCGGCACGGTGCGGGCCACGATCTGGCCGTAGAGCGCCAGCGCCAGCCCGAGCGCCGCCGCGCCGTCGCCGCCCACCACCTTGGGGATGGTCCCGGTGGCGAAGTCGGCGTTGCCCGGATCCTCGCGCTCCGGGCTGTAGGCGAGGAAGACGTCGACGCCCGAGCGCAGGCCCCGGGCCTCGACCAGCGGCCGCACCACCTCCTCCGTGGTGCCGGGCCAGGTGGTCGATTCCAGCACGATCAGCTGGCCCGGGCGCAAATGCGGGCCGAGCGCCTCGAGCGTGTCGGTGACGAACGACAGGTCCGGCTCGCGGTGCCGGCCGAGCGGCGTCGGCACGCAGATCAGGATGGCGTCGGCGTCGGCGATCCGGGCCACGTCGCCGGTCGCCTCGAACCGGCCCGACGCACGCGCCGCCGCGATCCGCGCGTGGCCGATATGGGCGAGCGGGCTGATCCCCTGGTTGAGCCTCGCCACCTTGGGCGCGTCGATGTCGAAGCCCAGGACCCGGAAGCCCGCCCCCACCGCCGCCAGCATCAGCGGCAGCCCGACATAGCCCATGCCGACGACCGCCAGCACCGCGTCCCGCGCCCGGAACCGCCCTTCGATCGGATCCGGATCCACGCCCCTGCCCTCGCTGGTCATCGCTCGTCCCTCGCCGGTGCGGCCCGAGACCACCCGGTCGCGCAATTCGGTGCCCGGCGCAAGCGGCTTGCGGCGACGCGAGGCACAGCGGTGTCGCAGCACGGGGCACGAAGCCCCTTGACGATGCGCACGCGCGATATAGAACATTAATAGAACATTCATCGCGGTGGGTGACCCTTGGCCGACCCTTCGACCCTCGCAGCCCTGCGCGCCAGGATCCGCGGCCTCGCCGGTGGTGGTGCGGGCTTCGCCGCCGCCGTGGCGACCCTGGGCGAGCCGGCGATCGATGCGGCCCTGCCCTGGGGCGGGCTGCCGCTGGGCGCGCTGCACGAGGTCCGGGGCGGCGTCGCCTCGGGCTTCACCGCCTGCCTCGCCGGCCGCTGCCTGCGTCATCCGGGAGCACTCGTCTGGTGCACCGATGCGGCGCTCGAGCGGCGGCAGGGCCGGCTCTACGGCCCCGGCCTCGCCCGCTTCGGCATCGACGCCGCACGCTTGATCCTCGTCCGCTGCCGGGGGCAGCGGGAGGTCCTGTGGGCGGCGCACGAGGCGCTGCGCTCGGCGGCCGTGGCCGGCGTGGTGCTGGAGCTCGAGGCGCTCGATCTCCTGGCCGGCCGCCGGCTGCAGCTCGCCGCCGAGGCCGGGGGGACGGCCGGGCTCGTGCTCCGCTTCGGCCGCGCCGATCAGGCGCCCTCGGCAGCCGTGACCCGCTGGCGGGCCGAGCCGTCCCGCCACGATGCCGACCCGCACGATCGACGCTGCTGGTCCCTCGAGCTCTGGCGGGTCAAGGGCGGGATGCCGGACCACTGGCTGGTGAGATGGGATGACCAGACGCTATCTCTCGCTGCAATTGACCAATCTCTCGATCGACCGGCTGCGGCTGAAGGCGCGGCGCCGGGGCAGGACGCTGCCTGAGCCCCTCGCCCTCCATGCCACGGGAGCCAACGGGGTGATGCTGCACGCCGTCGACGCGGCCGCGGCCGCGGCCGGCATCACCCCGGGCATGCGCCTCGCCGATGCAAGGGCGATCCTGCCGGCCCTCGCCCTGGCCCCGGCGGCCCCTGCCGCCGACCGGCGGTTCCTCGAGGGGCTGGCGACCTGGTGCCTGCGCTACACCCCGCTCGTCGCCCTCGACGACGAGGCGGCACTCTGCCTCGACATCACCGGCTGTGCCCATCTCCTCGGCGGCGAGGCGGCGCTGCTCGCCGATCTCGCCGCGAGGCTCGGCCACCGGGGCCTCGGCCACCGGCTGGCGATCGCGGACAATCCGGATCTCGCCTGGGCCTGGGCGCGATACGGCTCGGGCGAGCGCATCCTCAGCGGCGAGGCGGCGGAGGCTGCCCGCCGCCGCCTGCCGGTGCGGGCATTGCGCCAGGATGCCGCCGTCACCACCGCCCTCGAGCGGCTGGGCCTCCTGACGATCGAGATGCTCGAGGCCCTGCCGCAGCGCTCGCTGGTCCAGCGCTTCGGCCGCGAGCTGGTGCTGGCCGTGGCCCGGCTCGCCGGCCAGGGCAGCCTGCCCTTCACGCCCCTGCGCGAGGTGCCGCGCTTCGCCGCGGCCACGAGCTGGCCCGAGCCCATCGGCCGGACCGAGGACATCGAGGCGGCGATCCGCGCCCTGCTCGACCGGCTGATGGCCGAGCTCGAGCGGGCCGTGGCCGGTGCGAGGCGGCTCGAGATCCTGCTCTTTCGCGTCGACGGCGAGGTCCTGCGGCTGGCGCTGCGCACCGGCCGGCCGGTGCGCCATGCCGGGCACCTGATGAAGCTGGCCGCCCTCGAGCTGGACGGCCTCGACGTCGGCTTCGGCGTCGAGAGCATCCGTGTGGAGGTGGCGGACGCCACCCCCCTGCACCCCGAGCAGGCCGATCTGGCACAGTCGCACGACGCGGCCGAGCTGGCCCGGCTCGCCGACCAGCTCCGCCAGCGCCTCGGCGCCGATGCCGTCGAGCGCCTGGCCCCGCACGCCAGCCACTGGCCCGAGCACGCCCAGGTCGCGGTCGACCCGGCGGCGACCCCGGCCGAGCCCGGTCCCTGGCACAGCCCGCAGCCCCGCCCGCTCCGCCTCCTGGACCAGCCGGCCCGCCTCGACGCCGTGGCCCCGGTCCCCGACGGCCCGCCCGTCCTGCTGCGCCGCTTCGGCCGGAGCGAGAGGGTCCACGCCGCCACCGGCCCCGAGCGGCTCGAGCCCGAATGGTGGCGAACGGACCGCCCCCTGCCCCGCCCGCGCGACTACTACCGGGTGGTCGACGCCCAGGGCCAGGCCTTGTGGCTCTACCGCGAAGGCCGATTCGGTGATGCCGACCCACCGACATGGCACGTGCACGGGGCGTTCGAGTGACAGCATTTTGCTGGCGGTCGAGCTATAATCGAGCCCGTGACTCGCTCCCTATCGGAGAGACGGCATGAAGAGCGTGACGATCCACGACCTCGAAGACGACGTGCAGGAAATCCTCGAACGCCATCCGACACTCGACCACCGACCGACGGTCGAGGACTTGCTGACACTCACCGACAAGGTGGCCGCGATGACACCCGACATACCGCAAACCGACAGCGTCGAGCTCCTGCGCGAAACGCGTGAGGAAGGATGATCCGCATCCTTGACGAGGGGTCGGTAGCGACGCAACGATCGGACAACTCACCATGACCACACTCACCATCCGCAATGTCGACGCGGCACAGGTCGAGGAGCTTCGCCGCCGTGCCGCCCGCCACAACCGCTCGCTCGAGGCGGAACTGCGCCAGCTCATCGCCGACGCCGTGGCCAGGCCGACCCCGGACGAGCTCTTGGCCTGGGCCGACCGACTGGCCGCGATGACCCCGGACGTCCCGCAGACCGACTCCACGGCCATCGTCCGGCAGATGCGGGACGAGCGTTGACCGATCTTCTGGTCGTCGACTGCAGCGTCGCCGTGAAGTGGGCGATCGATGAACCCTTGCACGACGCTGCACGCCGCGTGCTGGGAGAGCCGCGTCGCCTGATCGCCCCGGAATTGCTGCTGGCCGAGGTAGCGAACGTCGCCTCGCGCAAGCTCGCCCGAACGGAGATCACGCGCACCCAGGGTGCCGAGCTCGTCCGTCTCGTCGCCGCGGCGATCAGCACATGGTACGACATGCGCTCGATCGCCCTTCGCGCCTTCGATCTGGCGCATGCGCTCGATCATGCGGCCTATGACTGCTGCTATCTGGCCCTGGCCGAGCTGACGGGCGGGCGGATGCTGACCGATGATCGAGACTTCGCGGGTCGCGCTGTCGCCAGGGGATTCGCTGCGCACATCCTGCGTCTGAGCGATCTGTCGCCCGCCTGACCGCCGACGCCTGATCTTGCCCGCCTACGCCGAGCTCCAGGTCACCACCAACTTCTGCTTCCTCCGCGGCGCGTCGCACCCGGAGGAGCTGGTGGCGCGCGCGCACGAGCTGGGTCTCGCCGCCATCGCGGTCACCGACCGGAACAGCCTCGCCGGCCTCGTGCGGGCGCATGTCAAGGCGAAGGAGCTGGGCCTGCGCCTTCTCCCGGGCGTCCGGCTCGACCTCGCCGACGGCCCGTCGCTGCTCGCCTGGCCCACCTCGAAGCCCGCCTATTCCAGGCTCTCGCGGCTGCTCACGCTGGGCAAGCGGCGGGCACCCAAGGGCCAGTGCCTGCTCCGTCTCGACGACGTCCTCGCCCACGACGAGGGCCAGCTCTTCGCCGCCATCGACCCGGACGACGCGACACTCGGCAGGCTCGCCGCGCGCTGGCGGGACCGGCTCTACCTCGTGGCCAGCCACCGCTTCGCCGGTGACGACAGGGCACGGATCGCCGGTCTCGCCGGGCAGGCGAAGCGCGCCGGCGTCAAGCTGCTCGCCACCAACGACGTCCACTACCACGACCCGGCCCGCCGCCCCTTGCAGGACGTCATGACCTGCATCCGCGCGCACTGCACCATCCGCGAGGCCGGCCACCGCCTGTTCGCCAACGCCGAGCGCCACCTCAAGCCCCCGGCCGAGATGGCCAGGCTCTTCGCCGACTGGCCCGAGGCACTGGAGAGCAGCCTCGAGATCGTCGCGCGCTGCCGCTTCGCCATGGACGAGCTCGCCTATGACTACCCGGTCGAAGACTCCTATGAGGGCCGCACCCCGCAGCAGGAGCTGGAACGCCTGACCTGGCTCGGCGCCAGCGAGCGCTACGGCGAGCCGGTGCCCGAGAAGGTGCAAAGGAGCCTCGCCTACGAGCTCGAGCTGATCGGCCAGCTCGGCTACGCCCCCTATTTCCTCACCGTCCACGACATCGTCCGCTTCGCCCGGTCCCGCGCCATCCTCTGCCAGGGCCGGGGGTCGGCCGCCAACTCCGCCGTCTGCTACGTGCTCGGCATCACCGCCGTCGACCCGGCCCGCATCGATCTCCTCTTCGAGCGGTTCATCTCGGCCGAGCGCAACGAGCCGCCCGACATCGACGTCGATTTCGAGCACGAGCGGCGCGAGGAGGTGATCCAGTACATCTACCGCCGCTACGGCCGCGACCACGCCGCCTTGACCGCCACCGTCATCCGCTACCGGGCGAAGAGCGCGATGCGCGAGGTCGGCAAGGTGATGGGGCTCTCGGCCGACGTGGTGGACGCGCTCTCGAAGTCGGTCTGGGGCTACGGCCGCGAGGGGCTCAGGCTGGACTACGTGGCCGAGGCCGGCCTCGACGCCGCCGATCCCACGATCCTCACGACCATGCGCCTCGCCGAGGAGCTGATCGACACGCCCCGCCACCTCTCCCAGCATGTCGGCGGCTTCGTCATCGCGAAAAGCCCCTTGTCCCACCTCGTCCCGATCGAGAACGCCGCCATGGCGGACCGCACCGTGGTCGAGTGGGACAAGGACGACATCGACGCGCTCGGCATGCTCAAGATCGACGTCCTCGCCCTCGGCATGCTCACCTGCATCAGGAAGGCCTTCGACCTCTTGCGCCAGGCCTACGGCATCGACGTCGACCTGGCCTCCGTGCCGCCGGAGGACCCCGCCGTCTACGAGATGCTGCAGGACGCGGACTCGATCGGCGTCTTCCAGGTCGAATCCCGGGCACAGATGTCGATGCTCCCCAGGCTCAAGCCCCGCTGCTTCTACGACCTCGTCATCGAGGTGGCGATCGTCCGGCCGGGCCCGATCCAGGGCGACATGGTCCATCCCTATCTCCGGCGGCGCGAGGGCAAGGAGCCGGTCGTCTTCCCCTCGCCCGAGCTCGAGGAGGTGCTGGGCAAGACCATGGGCGTGCCGCTCTTCCAGGAGCAGGCGATGCGCATCGCCATCGTGGCCGCCGGCTTCACCCCGGCCCAGGCCGACGGGCTCAGGCGCGCCATGGCCACCTTCAAGAAGCGCGGCCAGCTCGACCGCTACCACGACATGCTGGTCCGGGGCATGGCCGAGCGCGGCTACGACGCCGCGTTCGCCGAGCGCTGCTTCAAGCAGATCGAGGGCTTCGGCTATTACGGCTTTCCCGAAAGCCACGCGGCGAGCTTCGCGCTCCTCGTCTACGTCTCGGCCTGGCTCAAGTGCCACTACCCGGACGTCTTCTGCGCCGCCATCCTCAACAGCCAGCCCATGGGCTTCTATGCGCCGGCCCAGCTCGTCCGGGACGCCACCGACCACGGCGTCGAGGTGCGCCCGCCCGACGTCAACTGGAGCTTCTGGGACACCACGCTCGAGCCGCTGGCCCGCCGCCGCGGGCCCTTGAAGACCGCCGTGCGGCTCGGCTTCCGGCAGATCAAGGGGATGCCGGAGGAGGCCGCCACCCGCATCACGACCGCCCGGCTGCGCGCCTATGACAGCCCCGCCGACCTCAAGCGCCGCGCCGGCCTCGACCGGCCGACGCTCATCCGCCTCGCCGAGGCCGACGCCTTCCGCTCGCTGGCCATGGACCGCCGCCAGGCGCTCTGGGACGTCCATGCGCTCAAGGAGGGCCTGCTGCCGCTCTTCGCCGCCGCCGAGGCATCGCCGGGAAGCAACCTGCCGCCGGTCGAAGGCCCATCATCGGGTGAAGGGGGCGAGCCCTGGGCCGAGCTCCCGGCGATGGGCATGGGCGAGCACGTCATCGAGGACTACACGAGCCTCCGCCTGTCCCTGAAGGCGCATCCCCTGGCGCTGCTGCGCGAGCCCTTGCGCGATCGTCGCCTCGTCACCGCGCGGGACCTCTGGTCGATCCCGCCCGGCCGCCGCGTCGCCATCGCCGGCCTCGTCATCGTGCGCCAGCGCCCGGGCAGTGCGAAGGGCGTCATCTTCGCCACGCTGGAGGACGAGACCGGCTTCGCCAACATCATCGTCTGGCCCAAGGTCTTCGAGCGCTACCGCCCGCTGGTCATGCGCACCCGCCTCCTGGAGGCGAGAGGCCGGCTGCAGCGCGAGGGCCGGGTCATCCACCTCGTCGCCGAGGCGCTCACCGACCTCACGCCCGAGCTCGCCCACCTCCGCCACGCCACCACCGACACCAAGGGCTTCACCACCATCCTCGACCGCGCCATGAGCCCCGCCGACGAGTTCAAGCGCGCCGTCCCGGACGCGCGGGACGCCATGCCGAAGGGACGAAATTTTCACTGAGACAAGCAAGAAAGAGAGCGGGGGAAATGATTTCCCCCGCGCCCCCTCAAAGTTAGAACGGTCCTACCGAGGAAGGGTCTGGGTACAGTTCCTTGTCCACGGAGGCGCTATATGGTGGCGGTGTAAAAAATCAGCCCCAAACCTTGTGCCTGCGGCTGACCCTGCCACATAATGCGGCAATACATATCAACGACAAGGCATGGGCAATGGCAAGGCATTCGTCGTCTAAAGGGGGATCCTCCCGCATCCGGTTCATCATGCTCGAAGCGGAGATACCGGAGGGCCAACTGGCGGAGGTTACTGCCGCCATCCAAAACGCATTGAAGCCGGCTGTAGTCTTGCAGCCGCAGCTTGCGCCTCAAGTGGCGCAGACCCCACAGATCGTTGATGCCCGCGTGAATGGTTCGGCGCCACACGAAGTTGCCGACGAGATTGAGGAGCAGGCGCCTGATCCAGTGCCGAGGAGGGCACGATCGCAGCGGCTGCGCTCGCTGTCGAGTCCCAAGGTCCTCAACGACCTCGATCTAAAGGCCCATATGTCCTTTGCAGAATATGTAAATCGTTACCCACCAAAGAATGAACTCGAAAAGAACCTCGTTGTGGCCGGATTTTTCCACGAGCATCGCCCCGGTATCGAGGCGATTACCAAAGACCACGTTTACACGTGCTATCGCTTACTACTATCCCAACATCATACCTGACTTTTGACGCCGCATACCGGGCAGCTGGCAGCGAGAAGTAGC
>CAYWSB010000054.1:0-31846 GCA_964460465.1 uncultured Geminicoccaceae bacterium
CGACCGACGATGCAGCGCATCGTCGGTCGACCAACTCCTCGCATCTGCTCACTGCCAAGCTCATGAAACAGCACGAAAACTTCTCAAACGGGCTCTTAGGTCAGGCGGTGGTCTTCACCCGCCCAAGTCCCCGTCGAGTGGAAAGCATTGCGGCGCAAGGCTCGCCAGGTCTGCACCCGCTGGGTCGAGCCGCGATACGCCATCGCCCACGCGCGCCAGGGCGGCCTCGAGGGAATCACCTGCGGCATGCCGATCGATGGTAAGGACGCGACCGTCTTCCACGACGCGTCGGCCGTCGATCCAGACCGAGCGGATCGCGCGATCCGCGGCGGCGTAGACAAGGCTGCGCAGCGGATCGTGGACCGGCCGCATCAGGGGCTCGTCGAGGCTGCAGAGGACTAGGTCGGCCTTGGCCCCGGCCGCCAGCCTGCCGATTTCGTCGCGGCCGAGCACGTTTGCTGCCTCGACGGTGGCGCAATGGAAGAGTTCGGCCGTGCTCGTCGCGTGGCGCGGACCGGCTGCACAGCGGGCCAGGATCTCAGCGGTTCGAATCTCCTCCAGGATGCTGTGCGGATGGGTGTCGGTGCCGATGGCGATGCGCACCCCGGCCCGGCGATAGCTGCCGAGATCGTGCAGCAGAGTGCCGTCGCGGGCAAACACCGTCGGGCAATGGGCGACCGCCGTGCCGGTCTCGGCCAGCAGCCGGACATCGTTGGTTGTGTGCCAGTGCACCCAGGGATGCGCGTCGGTGAAGACCGCATGGCCGAGAATGGTGTCGGGTCCGAGAAAGCCCAGCGAATGCAGCCACTCGATCGGCGTCATCGCGTGCCGCCGGGTCATCTCGGTGAACTCGGCGAAGCTTTGCGCGGCATGCGTGTGCAATGGCCGCGCGGTGGCACGCGCGAAGGCTGCGGCCTTCTGGAGCAGCTCCGCCGTGCAGGTGTCAACCTGGGCGGGCGACACCACGGAGGATAGGCGGCGCGACGGATGAGCGTCGGCCGCCTCCATCGTGGCCACGGCCTCCTCGAATGCGGCCTCGCCGAGATCGGGGGCCCAGTCGTAGAGCGTCGCTTGGCCCGTGTCCGTCCACCAGCGGGCCGAGCGGAACATGGGGGCGGCCCAAGCGCGAATCCCGCTGTCGGCCAGAATCTCGAGCCAGCCCGGGTAGGCATGGCTGAGATCGACGATGGTGGTAACGCCATTAGCCAGGAGCTCGCCCAGAGCGAAGCGGGCCGAGGCGGCCTGGGCGTCCAGATCCGGCAGGAAAGCCTGCCGGAAGCGGTGGCGGCTCGAATAGAATAGCCGCGGGTTGCCGAACTCCTCGACCAAGCCCCTGAAGATCGCCGATTGCGAGGGGTGGCAGTGGATGTTGACGAGCCCCGGCATAACGAGCGCGCGGCTGCCGTCCAGCTCGTCGTCAACCGTGCCGGCGTAGCGACCGCCGACCTGGATCAGGCGATCGCCCCGCCAAGCGACGTCGCCGTTGCGGTGGTAGACGTGCCGGCTTCCGTCCCAGGCGATGATCCAGGCGGCAGATCGGATGCAGCTGACGGAGCCTTCTAGTAGAGGCGGCTCGGCAACCACGTGACGACCCCGGGAACGAAGGTGATAAGGATGATCAGCAGGAAGACGCAGCCGACGAAGGGCAGGGTGCCGCGGACGACCGTGCCGACCGAGCCGTGGCCGCGGACCCCCTGCACCACGTAAAGGTTCATGCCGACGGGCGGGGTGATGAGTGCGATCTCGCACATCACGACGAGAAAGACCCCGAACCAGAGCGGGTCGTAGCCGATGGCGATGACGATGGGAAAGACGATCGGGATGGTGGCGATCATCATCGCAAGCGAGTCGAGGAAGCAGCCGAGGAAAACATAGAGCAGGACGAGGAGGAAAATCATCATCCAGGGTTCGACGTCGATCGCCGCCATGGCCGTCGAGACCTGGCTCGGAATGCCAAGCAGGCCAACGACGAAGTTGAGGTAGAAGGCGGCGATCAGGATGAGGAGCGTCATCGCGGTGACGCGCACGGTGGTCAGCGCCGCGTCGCGCAGCATGACGAGCGACAGGCGGCCATAGGCGCCGACCAGGATGAGCGAGGCCACGACGCCAACCGCCGCGGCCTCGGTCGGCGTCGCCCAGCCGCCATAGATGCTGCCCATCACGGTCGCGAAGATGGCGAGCGGCGGGAGCAGATCTTTCAGCCGCCGCATGCGGATCGCCAGGGGATCGACGGTGTCGCCCTTGCCGGCGATGGTCGGATCGAGAATGGCGGCGGTCGCGATCAGCCCCATGAAGAGGACGGCCAAGAGGATGCCTGGGACGATCCCGGCGATGAAGAGCTGGCCGATCGAGGTGTTGGTGAGCGCCCCGTAGATGATCATGTTGATGCTGGGCGGGATCAGGATGCCGAGCGTGGCGCCGCTCGCCACCGTGCCCAGGACCCAGCGCTCGCTGTAGTTCTGCTTGCGGAAGGCCGGAAAGGCGACCGTGCCGATTGTGGCCGCCGTCGCGACGGACGAGCCCGAGATCGAGGCGAAGACTGTCGACGCAGCGATATTGGTGTGCAGGAGGCCGCCCGGCAGCTTCTTGAGCCAGTCGGCGAGCGCCACGTACATCCGCTCGGTAACGCCGCCCCGGACCAGGATCTCGCCCATCAGGATGTAGAGCGGGATCGCGACCAGGAGGAAGTTGTTGAGCGTGCCCCACATCATGGTGCCGAAGGGGCGGAACATGGTACCACCGTAGAACCACCAGGCGCCGGCGGCTGCCGTCATGAACAGCGCCGTCGCGATGTGCAGGCCGAGCAGCATCAAGAGCAGCAGCAGGCCGAAGCCGATCACGATCACCTCGATGCCGGCCATGCGCGCCTCGCTTTCCTACTCGCGCCCACCGGGCGGCGGGCCGGCGCCGAACTCCTGGGTGATCTCGTGTGAGCTCTTGAACTCCTCCAGCTCTTCCTCGATCGTCCGAGCCCCGTAGACCTCGTCGAGTGTCGCAGGTGCGGCTACCGCGTAGTGCACGGCGATCGCTGCGTGCCCCACGGCCGAGACCGCGAAGATGATCATCCCGGCGAGCCAGATGCCCTGCGGGATCCAGAGCGGGGTCTGGAGTGGGGTGGCCGCCCGGCTGTCGAAGAGCCAGGTCTCCTGGAACTCGCCCAGCGCATACCAGGCCATGAAGACGGCAAATCCGGCGAGCGTCAGATAGGCCAGCACATGCAGCGCCCGGCGCATCGCCGCCGGATAGTAGGGCAAGGCGAGGTCGATGCGGGTGAAGCCGCGCTCGGCTTGGACATAGGCGAGGCCAAGCGAACCCACGATCGCCAGCACATAGCCACCGAGCTCGTCCGAGCCCTGCAGCGAGAAGCCAAGGAAGCGACGGGCGACGACATCCAAGCCGATGAAGACGGCAAGGAGCAGGACCAGGAGGCCCGAGACGACCGCGAGCACGGCGGAGAGGCGGTCGACCAGCCGAGTCATTCGCCTGGCCCTGCTGCCCGCGGCCGCCTATTCGATCGAGATGCCGCGGACGGTGCCGATGGTCTCGTTCCAGAGTGCGGTGCAGCCCTCGAACGTCCGCTCGCAGCGCTCGGCCCATTCGCCCACCACGACGTCGGACGAGATGTCCCGCACCCGGGCAAGGTCGGCCTCGCTCACTTCGACCAGGACGTTCTGATAGGCCGTGTGCGGGGCGCCCGAGCACGTGCCGCCGGTGCTGCACGCGATGGCGTCATCATTGGTCTTGGCGGCCAGCTCCCAAAGCGCGTTTTCCATCGTGGTGAACTCGGTGGCGAGCGCGGACTGTGTCTCGCCGGGCAGGCCGTCGAACCAAGCGGCGTTGACGAGATGGGCCTGGACGGCGCCCGAGACGGCGACGGGCAGGATGTGGGTCGTCACCTCCGGCCATTTGCCTGTATTCGCCGAAGTGGCGGAGGTGATCCCGCAGGAGGCGACGCCGCGCTGCAGGGCCGGGTAGACTTCGGGAAAGGCCAGGGTGACCGGGGTCGCACCCAGGCGCTCAAGGAGGGTGGACATCGAAGCCGTGAAGGAGCGGACCTTCAGGCCGTTCAAGTCATTCAGCGTGCTGATCGGCTCGTTGCAGAAGAAGATCTGTGGGCCGAACGGCCAGATGGCGAGCGAGCGCACGCCGAAGCGGTCCTCGAGCCGGGCGTTGAAGGCGTCGCGGTAGGCGTCGACCGCAGCCTTGAGCTCGGTCACGTCAGTCGAGACGCCGACGAGGTCGATACCCTCGAGGAAGGCGTCGTCGCGGGCGACGAGGCCCACCTGGGTCGAGACGATGTCGAACGTGCCGGCCCGCACGAGGCGCAGCGCATCGCCGAGATTAATGCCCAAGGCCTGGAACTCGCTCCGCTCGACCGAGAGATCCGCCCCATCGAGCGCCGCGATCGCCGCCATCTCGATCGGGTACTGCGTGCTGTGCGGCTGCGACTGGCTGAGCCAGCGGATGGCGGTGTCTGCCTTTGCGGGAAGGCTCGAGGCCAAGGCGAGGGCGATGGCGGTGACGGAAAGGAGGCTGCGGCGCATGAGGGTTCCTCGCGGTCTTTTGTTGCGGCGGATCATTGCCCTTGCGTGAGGATTGTCAATCGACATTGTCAAAAAACGAGCAGATGATTGCTTGCTAGGCAGCCCTGCGCAAATAGCCGGCAGGTCGCTTCTTGCCGCCCTTGCTGCGGCGCGGCTGCGATCTGCTGGCATCGTTCTTGCGGTTGGGGCCGAGCACATCCGCAAGTGCGGAGGCGCGGCCGAAACCGGCCGCGGAGCCTGAGGAGCACCAACATGAGGCAGGCAGCATTCGTCACCACCATGGGCGCGGTGATGCTGATGAGCACGGCGGCATGGGCGGAGACGCTCCGCATCGCCGGCAACTTCAGTTCCGAGCATTCGTCCTCGGTCGCCATCCAGCAGTTCAAGGCGGAGGTCGAGGCGGCCAGCGGCGGCGAGTTGACCATCGAGACCTTCCCCGACATGGCCCTCGGCGGCGCCGGCGAGAATGTCAGCCAGACCCGGGCCGGCACCATCGCCATGACCTGGGTCGGCATGGCCTATCTCTCGCGCACGGTGCCCGAGCTCGAGGCGGTGAGCCTGCCGTTCCTCTTTCCGAGCCGGCAGGTTGCCTACGAGGTGATCGACGGCGAGGTGGGCGACCTGCTCGCCGAGCGGCTCGCCGACAAGGGCTTCACTCTGCTCGGCATGATGGAGCTCGGCCAGCGCCAGGTAACCAACAATGTCCGGCCGATCCTGACCGCCGAAGATCTTCAGGGCCTTAAGATCCGCCTCCAGCCGATCGAGAGCCACCTCGCGACGTTCCAGGCGCTGGGTGCGAATCCCACGCCGATGGACATCAAGGAGGTCTACTCCGCGATGCAGCAGGGCGTGATCGACGGCCACGAGAACCCCTACAACCTGATCTATGCCAGCCGGTTCTTCGAGGTGCAGAAATATCTCTCCAATACCGGGCACTTCTTCGACTTCATCTCGGTGATCGCCAACAAGGAGGTGTTCGAGGGTCTGTCGCCAGAGCATCAGGCGATCATCCGGACGGCGATGGACAATGCCGTGGCGTCCCAGCGCGTGGCGGCCGAGGCCGCGGACATCGCAGCCCTCGCCACGCTGCAGGAGCTCGGCATGCAATATGACGAGCTGCCGCCCGAGGAGATCGCCCGGATCCGGGAGATCACGGCACCGGTGATCGACCAGATCCGGGACCGCGCCGGCAAGGACCTCGTCGACAGCGTCATCGCGGCGGTGGCGGCGGCGAGCGGGAGCTGACCGCTTGGCCCTGTCGCCCGCCTTGCGCCGGCCGGTCGATCTGGTGCTCGGCGCCCTCGACCGCCTGGCGCGGGGGGCCTGCGTCCTGACCATCGGCGGCATGGTCGTGATCGTGGCGGCGCAGGTCTTCGCCCGCTATGTGCTCAACAACTCGATCGGCTGGGCGGACGAGGTGGCGCGGCTGCTCTTCGTCTGGTCGATCTTTCTCGCCATCCCGGTCGGCATCCCGGCGGCCAGCCATATCGGCATCACGCTCCTGACCGACCGGCTGCCCGAGGGCGCGCGCGCCGCCCTCGGCCGGGCGATGGCAGCCGTGGCGGCGGCGCTCACGCTCCTGGTCGCCTGGCAGTCCTTCAAGATCGCCCATGCGCAGTGGGACGAGCTCATGGTCTCGGTCGATCTCAGCGCCGGGCTCTTCCTCCTGGCCGTGGGCGTGGGCGGGCTCCTCGCGGCGCTGCATCTCCTGCGGATCACGGTGTTCGGGCCCTATGCCCTGGAGACCGCGGCGTGACGCTCACCATGATCGGCGTCTTCTTTCTCGTCGCACTGCTCGGCATGCCGCTCGCCTTTTCGCTGGGCGTGGCGGCGGTGAGCGGCATCCTGGTCTCGGGCTTCGGGCTCAACGTACTGCCGTCCCGGATGATGAACGCGGTCAACGCCTTTCCGCTCATGTCGATCCCGTTCTTCGTGCTGGCCGGCGAGATCATGATGCGGGCCGGGATCATGCAGCGGCTGATCGATCTCGCCAATGCGGTGGTGGGACAGGTGCGGGGCGGCCTTGCGCACGTGGCCGTCATGTCGGGGCTCGGCCTCTCGACCGTCTCCGGTGCCGCCGTGGCCGATGCGAGTGCCCTGGGTGGCACGCTCATGGGGCCGCTCAGTAAGCATTACAGCAGGGGCTTCTCGGCGGCTGTTTTGGCCTCGGCCGCCAATCTCGGCCCCTTGATCCCCCCGTCCGGGGCGATGATCGTCTACGCCTTCGTCGCGGGCTCGTCGGTGTCGGTGGGTGGGCTCTTCATGGCGGGCGTCGTCCCCGGGCTCATCCTCGTCGTCCTGATGATGGCGCTCTGCAGCGTCTACGCGCACGTCAAGAACCTGCCGCGGACCGGCGAAGGCTTCGCCTGGCGCCGCGTCCTGGGCGAGCTGCGCCGCTCGCTGGTCATCCTGATGATGCCGGTGGTCGTGATCGGCGGCATCGTCGGCGGCGCCTTCACCGCGACCGAGGGCTCGGCCGTGGCCGTGATCTATGCGCTGCTCATCGGCTTCTTCGTCACCCGCCAACTGAGGCTCGGGGATCTCCCCGACGCCATCATCCGGACCGCCGTCACCTCGGCGGTGGTCGGGGCGATGATCGCGTTCGCCTCGGTCGTCACCTACATGATGACCATCGACCTCTTCCCGATGCAGCTCGCCGCTTGGCTCAAGGAGGTCACCACCGATCCCGTCGTCTTCATGCTCCTGGTCATGGTGGTGCTGGTGGTCGTCGGCTGCTTTCTCGAGAGCAACGCCGCCTATGTCATGTTGGTGCCGTTGCTCCACCCGATCGCGGTGAGCTACGGCATCGATCCCCTGCATTTCGGCTTTCTCTTCGTCTTCAACCTCGTGATCGGCATGTTGACGCCGCCGGTGGGCGTCGTGCTCTTCGTGCTCTGCGGGGTGGCACGGATCGGCATCGGGGAGATCAGCCGGGCGATCTGGCCCTTCGTCGCGCTCATGTACGGGCTGCTCCTGGTCTGCATGTTCTTCCCGGCGGTGGTCCTGACCCTGCCGCGCGCGTTGGGCTATTGAGATGACACTTTGGCCTGCGACCCGTGCCGCCATCGGCGTCATCACGCCGTCGGGCAACCGCGTGGTCGAGCGGGTGACCATCGGCATTCTCGGCCTCTTTCCCGAGGTGAGCTGCCACTTCTCCCGCACCCCTGTCTTCGGCGCCGTCGACCCTTTTCCCGACAGCTACGACTGGGACGGCATGCTGGGGGCGGCAGCCCTGCTCGCCCACGCCGACCCGGACGTGCTGGTCTGGAACGGGAGCAAGGCCGGCGGCATCCGCTTCTCGCTCGACGACGAGCTGGCGTCCCGATTCGGCCGGCCCCTCGCCACGCCGACCCTGGCGCTGCGCACGCTGCTCGCCGAGCGCGGCTGGCGGCGGATCGGGCTGGTGACACCCTACAGTGCTGAGGGCGGGGCCAAGGTCGAGCGGGCCTTCGCCGCCGAGGGCCATCCCTGCGCCGCCGCCCTGCATGTCGGGCTCGGGGACAATCTCAGCTATGCGTCGATCCCGGCGGACACCATCAAGGCGATGTGCCGCGAGGTGGCGGCGGCCGGGGCCGATGTGATCGTCGCCTGGTGCACCAATTTCCCGGCAGCACCGATCGTGGCCGAGGTGGAGGCCGAAACCGGCCTGCCGATGGTCGATTCCACTTCGCTCGGGGTCTGGGCGGCGCTCCGCCAGCTCGGGATCGACACCCGGCCGGCGGCCGCCTGGGGCAGCCTCTTCGCCGAGCCCGACGGCCCATGAGCCGAGCGCTGCGGCTGCTGCTGCTCAACCCCAACACCTCGGCCGAGGTCACGGAGCTCCTGGCGGCAGCGGCGCGGGGCGTGGTGGGGCAGGGCACCGAGATCGTCCCCGCCACGGCGCATCGCGGCGTGCCCTATATCGCGACGCGGGCGGAGGCCGCGATCGGCGGCGAGGTGGCGCTCGAGATGCTGGCCCGGCACGGGGCGGGCATGGACGCGGTTATCGTCGCCGCGTTCGGCGATCCAGGGCTGGGCGGCCTGCGCGAGCTGAGCCCGGTGCCGGTGGTCGGCATGGCAGAGGCTGCAATGCTCACCGCCTGCATGCTGGGTGCACGCTTCTCGGTCGTCACCTTCGCGACCGCGCTCGGTCCCTGGTACCGCGAGTGCGTGGGCTATCATGGACTTTCCGGCCGGCTGGCGGCGATCCGCACGCTCGATCAGCCCTTTCGGGCGATCGGCGACGTGCAGCGGGAGAAGGCCGATCTGCTGGTCGATCTCGCCTGCCGGACGGTCGTGGAGGACGAGGCGGACGTGGTCATCCTGGCCGGCGCCCCGCTCGCCGGGCTCGCCGCCGTCGTGGCGGACCGCATCCCCGTGCCGGTCGTGGACGGGGCCGCTGCCGCGGCGCGGCAGGCCGAGACGCTGGCCATGCTCGGGCCGCGCAAGGCCACTGCCGGCACGTACCGGCGGCCGGCGGCCAAGTCCACGACAGGGCTCGACCCGGCACTCGCCCGGCTCATCGAGGGCGGTTGATCCGGTGCCTCAGTCCATGCCGTAGCCGGCCCGCGCCACGTCGGCGATCCGGCCTGCCGTGGTGAGCCAGACGCGCTCCCGGTGGCTCGCGATGTGCTTGAACGCGCGGCGGAGCTGGCGGAGGCGGTGGGCCTGGCCGGTGACGTGGGGGTGGAGCGAGACGGCGCAGACGAGCGGTCCGCCCTGGGCCTGGACCAGCATCTCGTCGAACTGGTCGACCACGAGATCGGCGAAATCGCGGGCGGCCATGCGGCGGACGACGATGGCGTTGGCGTCGTTGGCCTCCTGCGGGTAGGGCACGGCGAGGATGCGACCGGTGCGGGTGCGCAGTGGCACGGGCCGGTCGTCGTGGCACCAGTCGAGGAGGTAGCGGTAGCCGGCCTCGTGCAGGAGGTCGGGGGTGACGGTGCTTTCGGCGATCCAGGGGCCGAGCCAGCCCGCCGGCGGCTTGCCCTCGGCCTTGGCGATGCGGGTGGTGGCTTCCTCGATGAGCGCCCGCTCGCCGGCCTCGTCCAGCACGTCCTGGCGCTCGCCATTGCTCCGCCCATGGGCGGCGATCTCGTGGCCGGCCTCGCTGAAGGCCTGGATCAGGCCCGGGCAATGGTCGTAGACGACACTGTTGACGAGGCAGGTCAGCTTCAGGCCGCACTCCTCGGCGAGGTCCAAGAGGCGGAAGGCGCCGACGCGGTTGCCGTAGTCGAGCCAGGCATAGTTGATCACGTCGGGCGGCGGGCCGCCGGCCTCGACCAGCTCGTCCAGCATGCCCTCGCCGAAGCTGTACTGCTCGAGATTGAGCGCCACATGCACGGCGAGCCCATCACCCTCGGGCCAGCGAAAGGGGGCCGGCTCGGTGATCGGCCAGTAGTCGTAGCGGCCGTGATGGCGGATCTGCATGGGCCGAGGGCTCCTTGTTCTCGTTATGGGTTGCTGGGTTCTCGTTATGGGTTGCTGGCGAGATTGCCGGCCCAGCGGGACATGCCGACGTCGCGGGCGAGCGACTTCTCGTACATGGCGCGATAATGGGGCTCGAAGCGCCGCGCCACCTCGTCCACCTCGGCCTGCTGGCGGCGGAGTTCCGGCATCAGCTCCCTGATCTCCTGGCGCAGCGCCGCCTCGTCGATGGTGGTGAGCCGGCCCTCATCGACGACCCGCTTGCCGGCGACGAAGACATCGGTGACGGCCCGGCCCGCCGCGCCGTAGACGAGCTGGCGGATCGGGTCGTTGAGCGGCTGGAAGGCCAGGTGATCGAGGTCCAGCAGCACGATGTCGGCGGCGCGGCCCTGGGCGAGGGCGCCGATGACCGCCGCCTGACGGAGCGAGCGGGCCCCACCCTGGTAGACGCAGCCCAGGATCTCGGCCGCGCTGGGCCAGCGGCGATAGTCCGGATCGGCGATCTTGTGGACGAGCCCGGCCGTCTTGATCGCCCCCCAGAGATCGAGCGTGTCGTCGGCCGCGGCCTCGTCCGTGCCGAGGCAGATCGGCACGCCCGCATTGCTCAGCGCCCGAAACGGCATGATGCCGCTGCCGAGCTTGAGGTTGCAGACGGGGTTGTGCGCGACGGTGGCACCCGACCGTGCCAGGCGCTCGATATCGGCCGCATCGACCCAGATGGCGTGGATGACGACGGCATGCTCGTCGAGCAGGCCCAGCTCGTCGACATGGGCCACGAGCGAGCGGCCCCATTTCTCCTGGCCGAGCACGCGCTGCAGCCGCGTCTCCAGCATGTGGATGTTGAAGGCGAGATCGTGTCGGCGCGCGAGGTCGCCGAGCGCCTGGAAGTAGTCGAGGGTGACCCGCTGCGGGGCGGAGCAGGAGACCGAGCAGCGCAGCCGGCCGCCCTCGGCGCCGTGCCAGCGGGCGATGAAGCACTGGTAGAGGTCGACCAGCTCGGCAGTGCCCTGCGGCCGGGCGGCCTCGAGCGCGGCGCGCTCGGCCGGTGGCAAGAGGCCCGCGAGGTAGGGGAGCTTTTCGAGCTCGGGCACGTTGGGCTGGTCGAGCGCCACGGTCGCCCGCATGCCGCTCTCGCGATAGGCGCTCATCAGCGCGTCGATGGTCTCTGGTGTGGGCACCGGCACGAAGAAGGCATCGTCGTGGACCGTGGTGATGCCGAGCTTGAGCATCTCGGCGGCACCCAGCAGGGTCCGCAGGCGAACGATCTCGGGCCGGTCGGGAACCGCGGCCAAGGGCGGCACCTCGTAGAGCATGAAGATCTCGAGCGGTGCGCCTTCCAGCAGGCCCTTCATGAGGTTGGCCGGCGAGTGGAGATGGGCGTTGATCAGCCCCGGGATCGCCAGCTTGCCCCTGGCGTCGATCGTTTGGACCGGCCCCTCCGGCGGCACGAGCCCCGGGCCGATGGCGGCGATCCTGCCCTCCTCCACCAGGATGTCGGCCTCGGGCCAGACCGTTCCGGCGGCGTCGAAGGTCAGGACATGCGCACACCTGAGGAGCAGGCGGGACAAGGCGTTACTGCCCGGCCAGCCGGTGGAGATGCTCGGTGATCTCGGGCTCGACGCCCTCCAGCTCGCGCAGGCCGGGGAGGGCGTAGCTGCCGACCTTGGGCTTGGGGCGGGCGAGGCGAACCAACAGCTCGGCCTGCGGCACGCCCGCCGCGATGCCGTCGAGCAGCGGCACGGGAACCCGATCCTGGAGGCGTCGCGGCACGCCCGCCATGACCGCACCCAGGAGCACGACGACCTCCGCCAGATCCCGCTCGACGAGGTCGTTGGAGGCCTCCGTCAGCAGCCGGTCGACCTCGGTCGTGTCGCCCGGCGCATAGGCCTGGGTGTTGTCGATGGTCCGCCAGCCGCAGACGCGCGTGTCGAGGCCGTAGCCATGGACCAGCTCGCGATAGACCGGCTGGGTGCGGGCGGTCATGGTGACGAGGCCGATGCGCCCGCCGATCAGATGGGCCGTGGCGAGCGCCGCCTCGGTCATGCCGACCACCGGCATGGGCATCAGCTCGCGCAGCGCCGGCAGGGCCGTGTCGTAGGAGACGGCGATGACGATCGCGTCCATGCCCTGGGCGTGCTTGGCGGCCAGCGCCACCATCTCGCGCTGGGCGATCGCATTCTCGAAGCGGGTGGTGATGATCCGGGCCCCGACCCGGCCCGTCACGCCCAGTATCTCGGTGCCGGGCGAGGCCACGCGGCGCGCCTCGGCCGCGGCGGTCTCGGTCACGAACGCGGTCGTGTTGCCGTTGATCAGAAGCAGGCGCATCGCGTTTCCTCTGGGTCTGCTGCCGAGGCTGGCACGGCCTCTGCCGCTGCGCAACGCTGTTGACACGCACTTCGGCCGGGCGGCACATCGGCACCCGGCGGCGATCGCAGGTGAAGGGTGCGCAGGATGGCGGACAAGCTCGGTGCCAGGACCCTGCTCGGGGTGCTGACCCCATCTTCGAACACCGTGCTCGAGCCCCTGACCGCGGCGATGCTGGCCGGGCTCGACGATGTGAGCGCCCATTTCGCGCGGTTCCGGGTGCGCGAGATCTCCATGCGCGAGGCGGCCATGGGGCAGTTCGAGCTCGAGCCCATCCTGACCGCGGCCGAGCTGCTGGCGGACGCCAAGGTGGGAGCCATCGTCTGGTCCGGCACGGCCGCGGGCTGGCGCGGGTTCGAGACGGACGAAACGCTCTGCCGGGCGATCACCGAACGCACCGGCATCCCCGCCGGCACCTCGGTCCTGGCGCTGAACGAGATCTTCCGGGCGACCGGCGTGCGGACCTTCGGCCTCGTGACCCCTTATCTCGACGAGATTCAGGCCCCCATCATCGCGAACTACCGGGCCGCCGGCTTCGAATGCGTCGCCGAACGGCACCTCGGCGACCGGGGCAATTTCTCCTTCTCGGAATACAGCGAGCCACTGATCGAGCGCCTGATCCGCGAGGTGGCCCAAGCCCGCCCGGACGCAATCACCGTCTTCTGCACGAACTTCCGCGGCACCCGCCTCGCCGATCGCCTGGAGCAGTCGCTCGGCATACCCATCCACGACACGGTGGCGACCGCCGTGTGGGCCGGGCTGCGGCTGGCCGGTGCCGACACGCGGCGCGTAACTGGCTGGGGCTCGCTCTTCAACCTGGCCTGATGATTCAGAGAGTTGTCACGTTACACTCACGGTCACCATCGGTCAGGTTGAATCAACAGTTGAAGCACGTGGTCGTTCTGGAACACCTTTCCGGACAGAAAGCACCTCCGACCTAGCGGGGCATAGCCACGGACGCCTCAATGACGCCTTAGTGGGACGCTCCGAACGTCATGATTTTGCCTGCAACGCCGGCCATGAGGGCGAGGAGGAGGCCGGTGGTGATCAGCCGCGCCGCGGTCTGCAGCGCCGTCTGTCTCGCGAGGCGTAGGCCAGCCAGCTGGGAGCGAAAATCGCGGATGTCCTCAGCGGCGTCCTGACCTCGGAGGCCGACCTCTTGCAGGGTCTCCGCGCCTTCGGCCGCCCGCTCGAGCGGGGCCTCGAAGTCGGTGGCCAAGCGTGCGACAAGTCTGCCGCCATCTGGTTCTTTGTCCATGGCGCAATCCAACGGCGTTCAGAGAACCAGCGAGCCGTTGAGCGCCAAACCGTTATCCCTGGGCGTCGCATCCGCCGTTCGTGGCGCCACCACGCTCAGCACACCGTCCGGCTCCAGAACTGTCTCGGCGACGGCGATGAAGGCCGCGGTGTCGGCGCCCGCGGGGAAGCGCATGGCCGCAAAGCACGTCGCGTTGCGCCGGATGTCGACGTCGGCCTCGGCGGTGGCCGCGGTGCCGGCGCCGCCCCGGCTGCCGGCAAGATCGACAGCGAGGCGGGTGCGGCGGGCGACGGGCAGGCGGAGCAGCAGCTCGGCGGGGCCGGGCTGACCGGGCTTGAACCCGGTGATGTCGGCCGGCGGGTCGGCGGCGTCCTCGGTCTCGACGACCTCGAGGGCGACCCCGGAGCGGCTGTTGGCGAGCACCGCGTTTGAGGAGGGGCTGGTGAAGCTGACCCGGAGCTTGAACCAGTCGCCGGCGACCACCGGCAGCACGGTGGTGAAGGTGGCGAAGTCGTTGTTGGTGTAGCCGGTGCTGCCCTGGCGGAAGGTGGCGGCGGCAGCGCCGATGACGTCGGCGGCGCCGTTCTTCTCGAGGCTGAGGAAGACGCCACCGGCGATGCTGCTCGCCTGCAGCGCCACCGCACCCATCAGCCGGACCTCGGTGATGCCGGCGGGGATGGTGAGCCGGAAGGGATGCCGGCATCCCAGAAGCCGTCGGTGTCGTGGGTGGCGGCCTGCCAGGAGACGTGGAGGGGCAGGCTGACGCCGGTGAGGTCGTTGGTGCGCCGAAGGAGGGGCACCCTTGAACGGCAGCATGGCGCGCTGCAGGACGCCGCTGCCCACGGGTCCCCAGAGTGCGCCGTCGAAGCGCAGAAGATCGCCGTTCACTGCCCCGACAACGTCGACGTCGTCGAGCCCGGCCAGGGTCGCAGAGCCGCCACCGCCGGCGACACCGTGGAGGTCGGTGCCGTCGCCGACCAGAAGCGCCGTGCTGTCGGTGGCGACGGCGACCGTGGCACCACCACCACCGGCGTAGCCGACGGTGACCGCCTGGCCGCCCGCGGTGGCATTCCTGAGCGCCAGGCGGCGGCGGCTAGCCGGCTGGGTGACCAGGCGGGCTGCGGTCAGGCTGCCGGTGGGCATGATCAGCCCGTGCCGGTTGGCCTGGCTCGCGGCGAGGCCGAGCTCGCCGAGCGGCACGGCGAAGGTCTCGACGTCGTCGGTATCGAGGAGGACGAAGACCTCGCCCGCCGCATGGCCGTCGACGAAGACGTCCGTCCCGCGCCGGCCACGCAACAGGTCGGTGAGCGTGAACGAGCCGTCCAGGTTCAGCGTGACGTCGCGGAGCTGGAAGACGTCGGGCCCGCCGTTGGCCTTGAGCACGAGGGAGGCGTCGGCACCATCGAGCATAGCCGCCTGGGTGACGCTCTCGAGCCGATCGCCACCCGTGGTCATGAACACGGTAAGGCTGTTGTGTTCGTCGGCCGAGAACGGCGAGCCTGTGCTGCCGAGCGCGTTGACCGTCGCGTCCCAGGCGGCCTCGCCGAGCGCCCGGCCGGCCTGAGCCGCCGTCGGCCAGGACGGTGGAGACGTAGGCGGCGGCGGTCTCCGACACCCCCTCGAGACGCAGCGAGAAGTCCGCCCCGACAGCGAGCCGGGTGATCCGGCTGCGGAAGGTCGAGCCGCCGGGCAGGACCACGTCGACCACGTCGGTGGGCTCCAGCCTGAGGAAGTCGGGTGGCAGCGCGGCCTCGTAGCGGCTGCGCTCGAGCCAGCTGCTCACCAGCGTTCGCTCGGCGATGCGCTTGGCGGTGGTGGCCGCCAGCGCCAGGGCCAGCTCGAGGCTCGCCTGGCTGCGGCTGTGCATGGTGGGCAGCGGCAGGGAGGCCCGCTTCGCAGCCTGGGTGCCCTGCGGGTAGTCGGAGTCCCGGTCCATGTAGACGATGCTGACCCGCTCCGGCAGCTCCGCCTCCTGGGTGCGGCGCTCACGCCAGCTCTCGCCCGCCTGCCCGTCCTGCGGGAGCAGAAGGTCCCCGGGAATGGTCGCTACGGGTGCGCGGCCGCGGACCCGAAAGCGCAGGACATCGTCGCTCTCCACCGCATCGATGAAGAAGGACTGGGCCAAGGGCTCGATCGCCCCCCGCACGGTGGTCTGTCGGCCGATGACGTAGCCCGGCACCGTCGCGTCGAGCTCGGTGGTGTCGACATCATCCGGACCGAGCCCGGCGCAACCGCAGAGATCGGCCACGATGGCCGCGAGCGCCTGGCCCCCACCACCGCCGCGGCCGAGGAACAGCCGGGCCCAGCCGCTGTTGGTGCGGACCAGGACGGTGTCGGACACCGCATCGTAGACCTGGGCGCCGGCCTCGTTGACGGCACTGGGCCAGGTCTCGTCGCTCACCACGGCCCCGGTGGATGTGTCGAGCCGAACGACCCGGTCGCCGCGCATCAGGGCCCAGCGCTGGCCGAGAAGCCGGCTCTGGCCGGTGAACGGCCCCTCGACGTTGACCTGGCTCGGGACGCTGGTCTTCCAGACGATGCCGGCGTCCTGGCGCCACTTGACCGTATGGACCGTCCCGGCGGCACCCCCGGCCGAGAGGGTGACCTGGAAGATGACGCTGTCGTCGGTGGCATCGTAGGCGAGCCCGCCGGCGGGGTCGAAGAAGCCGGTGGCGCCGGGCGCGAGGTCTGACGAGGTGACGCTCGCCAGTTTCTCGAACCCGACGCCCAGCGTCTGGCCGGTCAGCGGATCATGGGCCGCATTGGCCGCCACCCGGATGCGGTAGAGCCCGAGGCCGGTGTGGTGGGTGCCGGTATCAGAGCCAAGGATCCCGCCCTCGCCGACACCTTCGGCCACGAGGCCGCCGACGCCGCCGCGCACCTCCGCGTCGCCGATCGTCTAGCCGGCGCCCCAGACATGGGCAATGGTGTCGGCGCGCAGCAGGCCGACGTCGCCGAACGACGAGCCCGTCAGCAGGAAGTCGACCCGGCCATCGGCGCCGTAGGCCGAGGCCATGCCCATCCAACTGGTCGCGAAGAAGCGGCTGGTGGTGTTGGCGATGCCGCTGCCGGTAGAGCCGAAGCGGGCGACCTCCTTCAGTGCATTGGGCTCGACCCGGATGATGGGCTTGGAATTGCCCGGGCCCACGGTGAGGTAGAGGTGGCCGTCGGCACCGCAGAGCAGGCTGCCCGGGAAGTTGGTGGGCGTGACGTCGGTGACGTCCGACAGTCGCGCCTGGTAGTCCTCGCGCATGGTCCGCAAATCGAAGCGGCGGAGGCCGGCCAGGGCCGGGTCGACATTGCTTTCGAGGAACCAGCCGTGTCCCCGCCGCCAGTCGATGGCCAGCTCACCGGCCTGGTAGCCGGAGAAGGAGCCGCCCGCGGCGGTGGTGACGAGATCGACCAGCTGCCAGGGCTGTGCCACGTCCCGCCGGAAGGTGATCTCGGCGGTGAGGTTGGGGATGCCGTTGCCGAAGTCCGCCAGCGGCAGGTCCTCGAAGACAATGGTGCAGAGCCCGCGATGCGCCAGGGCGCGGCCCACACCCACATGCGCCTCGATCAGCGGGTCGGGCAGCCGACAGGTCAGGCAGCAACAAGTCTCGGCGGAAGACAGCCGATCGGGTAAGGCAGACGGGAACGGGATCGTCAAACCGAGGACGGCAAGGACCCCAGGCACGCATACCAGCGAGTTCCCAGCCGTCGTGACGGCCTGAAAGAAACGGGAGCCGAGGCTCGTCGTCGTACGATCGGCTCAAGCGTCCCAGTGAGCGACGCGCCTCTGCAATTGCGCGCGAAGCCAGGAGAGTCCCTTGTCGGCCCCCCATTCGCGCGCTCCATCCCATGGAGACCGGGAACATGGGAAGCTCGATCGGCGGCTTGGCAGTGATCACGCGGTCTCCCCAATCTGCCCCCCCGGCTTGCCAGCTGGTAGGTCTCGATGGTGGGATCCATCTGGTCGCTGTCGAAGCGCACCGGCACGTCGAAGGCGACGTCCGCGGCAACCTGGATGCCGGCTGCGGCGGCGATGCCGAAAGTGACGAGACCCGCGGTCGTGTCGACGCTCCAGCCCGAGCTCTCCTTGATCCCGTCGCGGTAGAACTCGACCCTGCCGGCGACCGGCTTGGCGATCAGCCGCGTCTTGAGCACCCCACCGATCGCGCCGTGCTTCACCAGCTGGAAGGTCTTGCGGCTGCCGTCACCGACCCCGAGGCTCTGGGCCAGGGCCTGGCAATCGGTCCAGTCCTTGAAGAGGAAGCCGGAGGCCCGACCGCGGCGCGCGCGAAAGGAGGCGATCAGCTCGCCCACCTGCCCGCGCTTCTTGGGGCCATGCGTCACGTTCCAGCGACCCCGTGCCATCGCCCGGTTGGCGTTGCGCCGCTTCTGACCGGAGACCGTCGTGACGATGCCGGTGGAATAGCCGGGGCCACCCGACGCCCCGTAGGAGATGTCGGGCTGGAACTGCACGTCGTGAAAGGCGGTCATGCCTGCCTGCTTTTGTCAGCGTCGCCCGTGCGCGGTAGCCATTGATCATGGACCGTAGAAGGAACATCTTGCCGCGCTAGCCATCCGCGTGACCGGTCTGCCGCTCTGCCACGGCGTGACGGTCAGCTGCTCGGCCTCTGGCTAGATGGGACGGCCGCACGCCACGACCGTTTGGCCGCAGCGGGCCGGACGGTAGAAGGGCTCGTGGAGGTCGTGCGCCGCCTCCGCTGTGGTCGCGGTGGCCGTCGAGAGCCTGCCCGGCGCAGCGTGCCGACGGCACGGCTGCCGAAGCCTGTCGGTCCCGCTGTGGCATGGCCACGCGCACGCGGTTGCGGAATCGCGCTTTTGGACTGGCGATCAGAATCCCATGGCTCGATGCAACGAGTGGGTCAGGTGCTCGTCCATCGCCCTCGCGGCGACATCGCAATCATGAGCGGCGAGGGCCTTTAGGATCGCCCTGTGCTCCCGCATGGTGGCGCGGATCAGGGGCGGGGAGAGCACGTAGGCACGGTCGAGGCGGATGAGCGCCACGCGGTCGCGGGTCTGCCGGTAGACCTCGTCGATGATCGGGTTCTTGAGCGAGCCGATCACGGCATGGTGGAAGGCGTCGTCGACCTTCTGCGCCAGTGCCGCGGCCTCGACATGGTCCATGCCGTCGTCGAGTGCCCGCTCGACCGCCGAATGCCGTTCCATCCAATCCTGGACCTCGGCCGCGGCGCAGACTTCGGCGAAGCGGCGGATGCCCTCCCGCTCGAGCATCGTGCGGAGCTGGTAGGTATGACGAATCAGCTCCATGTCCGGCTTGAGGATGCGGATGCCGCTGCGCGGCATGACCTCGACCAGGCCCTCGGCGTGCAGCCGATGCACCGCATCGCGGACCGGGGTCAGCGGCACGTCGAGTAGCTCGACCAATTCGGCCTGCGAGACCACGGCGCCGAGCGCCAGCCGTTGGTTGAACAGGCTTTCCTTGAACCGTTGATAGGCGACGTCGCTGAGCTTCAAGCTGGTGTTCCGTTCCGTCGAGGACGCTTGCAGACCTAGCATCGGGCTGCTACGAGGACAACTGATACATCAGTTTGCCTCATAACGGTCTCTGTGGGGTTGATTGATAGCGGACGAGGGGGCCGCCCTCGCGGTTTGGGGAGTGCAATGGTGCAGCCGGAGCGCGCGCAGTCTTTGCTGGCCGACGGGGTCGGTGGGGTGGTTCGCGGCTTTCGCATCACCCGCTTCGCGTTTCCCCGCGACCGGGTGATCGGTGATTCCCAGGTGCGCTCGGACCGGGTCAATCTCGGCGTGCTGGAACTCGAGACCACCGAGGGATTGGTCGGCACCGGCTTCTTCCAGAACCTCTTCCACCCGCTCCCCGACGAGGCAGCGCTCGAGCGCGCCTTCGCCCAGACGGTCATGCCCGGGATCCTGCGCATGCATCCGGCGAGCCTCGTCCATGGCGTCGCCCGGCCGCGCGGCGGCAACGACCGCCAGCCGCCGCACGGTTTTGCCGAGGCGACCGAGCAGGCGGTCTGGGACCTCTATTCACAGGCCTTGAGCCTGCCGCTCTGGCAGGTTCTGGGCGGCCGCACACCCGAGGTTCCGGCCTATGCCAGCGGTCTCGACTTCCACCTCAGCGACGTGCAGTTCCGCGCCTTCTTCACCGCCGCCAAGGGCAGGGGCTACCGGGCCTTCAAGATCAAGGTCGGCCACCCCGACGCCGCCTGGGACCTCCGCCGGCTCGGCATCCTGCGCGAGTTGCTAGCGCCGGACGACCTGGTCATGGTCGATGCCAACGAGGCCTGGACGCCGAAGGAGACGGTTCGCCGGCTGCATCTCTACCGCGACGCCGGCTTCGCCATCCACTGGATCGAGGACCCGTGCCTCAGGGGCGATGTCGAGGGGCTGCGCTGGATCGCCCAGGCGCTGCCGTGGACCCATCTCAACACGGGCGAGTATCTCGACCTCGCCGGCAAGCGGCGGCTGCTCGAAGCTCAGGCGGTGGACATCCTGAACGTCCACGGCCGGGTCGGGCAGACCATGCAGGCGGGTTGGCTCGCCGCCGAGCACGGCATCGAGGTGTCGCTCGGCAACACGGCGATGGAACTCGGCGTGCACATGGCGGCGGCCCTGCCGGAGTGCCGCTGGCTCGAATACAGCTTCCACAACTATGCCGGCCTCCTGGAGACGCCCGTGCGGATCGAGGACGGCATCGCCCATGCGCCCATGCTGCCCGGCCACGGGCTGAAGATCGCCGAGGCGGCGCGCCGCGCATTTCGGGCACCCGGCGCCGACGACTGCCACGACGAGGGCCCGCCGGCGCCCATCGATCTCGCCGGCATCGCCTGAGCGAGCAGAGACAACCATCAGGGAGACCTCGCATGACCGCAACGTTCGACACGACCCGCCGCCGGCTGCTCGGCGCCGGCCTCGGCAGCCTCCCACTTCTGGCGCTGGGCGGGCTCGGGCGCGGCGCCAGCGCGGCGACCGCGATCAACTACTGGCACCACTTCACCAGCCAGACCGAGGCCGCGGGACTCGCTCGGGTCATGGCGCTCTTCGGCGAAGCGTTCCCGGACATCGCCGTCAGCCCCGAGAATATCCCCAACGCCGAGTACATGACCAAGGTCACGGCGACGCTGGTCGCCGGCAGCCGGCCCGACACCGGCATGGTCACCGCCCAGCGCTTTCCGGACATGCACGCGATGGGCGGCCTCATGGACCTGAGCGGCAAGCTCGCCGAGTGGGAGCTGACCGACAGCTTCGCCGACGCGGCCTGGGCACCGGTCAGCGTCGATGGTGGGGTCTACGGCGTGCCGGCCTTCTCGTTCATCAACTGGGTCTACTACCGGACCGACTATTTCGAGGCAGCGGGCATCGACGGTCCGCCCGACACGTTCGAGGACTTCCTCGAGGCCTGCATCAAGCTCAGCGATCCGGCCAACAACCGCTACGGCTTCGGCATGCGCGGGGGCGGCGGCGGCCACTCGTTCCTGGTCGACATGATCCGCGCCTGGGGCTCGCCCATCGTCGAGGACGGCCAGATGGCGATCGACCGCGAGAAGGCGGTGGACGCGGTGCGCTTCTATGCGGAGCTCTACACCAGGCACCGGGTGGTGCCGCCGAGCGCCCCCAACGACAGCTACCGGCAGATCATGGAGGGCTTCAATACCGGCCAGACCGCCATGGTCTGGCACCATACGGGCTCGCTCACCGAGATCAGCGCGGCCTTGCCTGCCGGCAGCTTCAACACGGCCATCCGTCCGGCCGGCCCGGGCGCGCGGATCGCCCAGGTCGACCACCTCTATAACGGCATCATGAGTGATGCCAACATGGACGCCGCCTGGGACTGGATCAGCTTCTGGGGCGAGACCGAGCCGGCGATCGCGCTCCTCGAGGAGACCGGCTACTTCCCGTCCTCGCAGACTGCGGCCGCCGACCCGCGCATCGCCGACAATCCCATCTACGACGCGGCCACGGCGACGATGGCGTTCGGCTCGCCACCGCCGAGCTTCGTGGGTGCGGACGGCTGGGCCAGCACCGTTGCCCTGCCGGCCTTCCAGCAGGTGCTGACCGGTGCGTCGACCCCTGAAGCTGCCGTCGACACGATGATGGCCGGGCTCGAGCGCACGCTGCGCTGAGCCTGCCTGCCGCCGGCCCTGTCCGCGTTCCAGCCGAAAGATCGCGATCGATGCAGATCACCGACATTCGCTGCTATCTGGTCCAGGAGCCGTTCAGCGGCCCCGCCTATCGCTGGCGGACGGGGCTCGCGGGGTCCGGCGACGGCTCGCCGCCGGGCGAGCCGCAGCGCGTGGCCTATCTCAGGCTCGACACGGACGAGGGGATCATTGGTGCGGTCAAGATCGGCCGCGGCGAGGCGGTGCTGAGCCTGACCCGGCGGCGGCTCAAGCGGTTGATCGGCGAAGATCCGTTGATGACCGAGCGACTCTGGCATCTGGTCTGGGAGATCGATCGCATCGAGGAGATGCACATCCATCACCTGGGCCTGCTCGACATGCTGGCGTGGGACGTCAAGTCCAGGAAGGCCGGACTGCCGCTCTACCAGCTTCTCGGCGGCTACGAGCGCCGCGTGCCGGCTTATGCCTCGACCGTCACCTGGGACACGATGGGCGAGTACGAGCGCTACATCAAGCTCTGCATGGATGTCGGGTTCACTGCCTTCAAGCTGCATGCCTGGGGCGACGTGAAGGAGGACATCGCGCTGTCCCGCAACCTCCGGAAATGGACCGGGCCCGATGCCGTCCTGATGTTCGACGGCTCGGCCGGTTGGGACCTGACGCAGTCGATGACCGTCGGGCGAGCACTCGAGGACGAGGGCTTTCTCTGGCTCGAGGAGCCGATGCGGGAGTTCGATCTCGTCAGCTACCGCAAGCTCTGCGAGGCGCTCGACATTCCGATCCTTGCAGCCGAGACCTCGGACGGCTGCCACTGGAACGCCGCCACCTGGATCCAGATGGGAGCGTTGGACATGATGCGGACGAACCCGCAGTTCAAAGGCGGCATCACCGGTGCGCTCAAGGTGGCGCATCTCGCCGAGTCGCACGGCATGAAGGCCCAGATGCACGGCATGGGCCACGGCCAGGCGCAGCTCTCGGCCGCCATCCCCAACAACGACTACTACGAGCAGCTGGTGATGAACGAGGAGCAGATCCGCGGCCTCGCCGGCCTTGGCGATCTCGCGATCGTGGACGGCTGGCTCGAGGTGCCGGACCGGCCGGGGCTCGGCCTCGAGCCCGACTGGGCTTGGCTGGAGCGGCAGGCGATCGCCTGCGCCTAGGCAAGGTGTCGGATGCCGCCCGTGCTGGAGCGAGGGTCCCTGCCGCGAGGCGAGAGCGATCGCCTGATGCTCTTGCTCGACCGCGTCAACCCGTTGAGCTGGCTCGGCCGGGCGTCCGAGACCCGCGGCTGGGCCTGGTTCCTGCTGCTGCCGACGATGGTGCTGCTGGCGCTGATCGTGCTTTACCCGACGCTCTACGGGATCAGCCTGTCGTTCCAGGACATGCGGCTCCTCAGGCCCAATGCCGGCGGCTTTGTCGGGCTGCAGCACTACCGCGACATGCTGGCCGACCCGATCTTCTGGCTGGCCTTGCGGAATACCGTCGTCTGGGTCGGCCTCGCCTGCACGCTGGAGCTGGCGCTGGGCTTGGCCAGCGCCCTCGCGCTCAATCGCGCTTTGCCCGGGCTGCGCATCGCGACCGTGCTGATCCTGCTCCCCTGGTTCCTGCCGAAGGTGGTCGCCGGCAACATGTGGGCGCTGATGCTCGATTCCCGGCTCGGCGTGCTCAACGACCTCCTGGTCCGCGCGGGTCTCCTGGACCAGTACAAGGCCTGGTTCGCCGATCCGTCGACGGCGCTCCTGACGGCCATCGTGGTCGAGAGCTGGCACAGCTTTCCCTTCTTCACCCTCCTGCTGCTGGCGGCACTCCGCGGTATCCCGGACGAGTTGCACCAGGCCGCCGCGGTCGACGGCGCCACCGCCGTCCAGCGCTTCTGGCACATCACGTTGCCGATGCTGAAGGTGGTCATCGTGGCGGCGGTGGTGCTCCGGGTGATCGGCCTCGTCAACTCGCCGGAGCTGCTGCTCATCCTCACCTCGGGCGGGCCCGGCCACGCCACCATGGTGCTGTCGCTTTACGCCTTCGAGACCGCCTATCGGGGCTTCGACTTCGGCTACGGGGCAGCGCTCGCGGTGGTCATGCTCGTGCTCCTGATGCTCTTCGCCTACGCCTATGTCAGGGTCTCCAACGTCATGGCCCAGCAGTGACCGGAGTGCGCCGCCGATGATCGTGGGCTCGCGCCGCGGCAAGCGTCTGGCCGACCTCGCCACCTATGCCGTGGTCGGGTTGTTCCTGGTCTTCGCGCTGGGGCCGCTGTTCTGGCTGCTGGTCACCTCGCTCAAGCCCGAGACGGACATCGTGACCGCCGACGGTGTGCGCTACTGGCCGTCCCGCCTCACCCTCGAGCACTACGGGGCGATCTGGGCGCAGACGGACTTCCCGACCCTCTTCCGGAACAGCCTGATCACCACCCTCGTCACCATCCTGCTCTGTCTGGCGAGTGGCACCTTCGCCGCCTACGCCTTCGCCCGGCAGCGCTTTCGCGGCCGGCGCGAGCTGTTGTTGAGCCTGCTCGTCATCCGCATGTTCCCGGCGGTGATGATGATCATTCCGCTGTTCGTGATCATGCGCGGCTTTGGCCTGCTCGACAGCAGCACCGGGCTCGCCATCGCCTACACGAGCTTCCTTCTGCCGATCTTCGTCTGGCTGCTGAAGGGCTTTTTCGACGGTCTGCCAGACGATCTCGAGGAGGCGGCACGGATCGACGGCTGCACGCGCCTGGGCGCCCTGGGTCGGATCGTCCTGCCCTTGGTCAAGAACGGCCTCGTCGCCACCACCATCTTCATCGCCATCAACGCCTGGAACGAGTTCCTGTTCGCGCTCATGCTCACCACCAGCGCCGGCTCGCGCACCTGGCCCGTCGGCCTGCAGCTGATGATCGGCGAGTTCCAGCTGCCCTGGGGCATGCTGAGCGCCGGCGGCGTGCTCAGCATCATCCCGGTCGTCATCCTCTTCGCGATCGTCCAGCGGGCGATGGTCCAGGGGCTGACGGCCGGCGCCGTGAAGGGTTGAGCGGCAGGGTCTGCGATGCAACACGTGCCGGCGGATCCTGTGTTTCCCGCCGGCCGGGAAGTCGTCAGCCAGCAGTTTCCCAAGCGCGGTCAGTGAGCCCGCCGCGCCCGCTCGATCGCCCGGGCAGCATCGGCGGCGATCTGCCCCTGGCTCTGCCGGAAGCCGCCCACATCCGGGGTGGTGATGTTCATGACCACGGTGACCGGCGGCCGCGTGTCTCTGGCCGAGCCCGCGGCGGCGACCTGGGCGCGGGAGAGGACCAGCTCGCCGCGCTGCAGGATGGCCGACACCTCGTCGGGGCGGAGCCCGGCCATGCCGCCGGCATGGAGCTGCGGGGCGTCGGCGACGGCCAGGGCCGGCACCAGGCGCTACGGCGCCGGGGATCCCACGAGCTCGCCGGCATGGAAGACGCCCGACAGCGTGCCGACCTCGCCGCCACCGCCGAAAATGCCGACGTAGAGCCCGCCGCCGGCGCCCATGCCACCGAGTACGCCGGCGATCGGCCCGAGGATCGCCGCGCGGATGGCGGTCCGGGTGAGGTCGGCCATGATGCTGTCGGCAAAGGTCTGGAAGTCGATCTTGCCGCCCGCGACGAAACCGGCGAGCGCGTCCTCGGCACTGCGGAAGGCGCCGCTGAGCGCCGTGCCCAGCCCCTGGCCCCAGTTGGCCGGCTCGTCGGCATAGCGGGCCAGCGCGTCCCGGACGTCGGCCCGGCCGGTCGCTGACCGATCCGCCGCTGCAGCGATCGCCCGGCCGGCCCTGCCTGCCGCCGCCGCGGCACCAGCCGCCGAGCCAGCCGAGCCTCCGACCCCACCCCGCCACCGCCCGAGCCACCGACAGCCGCGAAGGCCTCGTCCAGCCGTTCCGTCGCCACGGCAGCGTTGTGGGTCTCCGACGTCGCCCCCGCCATCGCCTGTCGGAGCGCGGCAACCGAGGCGAGCGGAGCGCCCGCCGGCGCGCTTGTCGCCTCCGCCGCAGCCCGGGCGTTCTCGGCAGCCCGGCGTGCATTGTCGGCGAAGACAGCGAAGCCGAGATCGGGTGCCGGAAAAGCACTCGTCGCGAAGGCGGCGGCGAAGGCCTCCCGTGCCGATGCCCCGCGCGACCGGCGGCCCCGGCGAGCTGGTTCTTGATGCGGCCGAGGTCGATCTCGGGCACGAGGGTGACTATCCGCTCGATGCCGATGGCAGCAAGGCCCGCATTGACCCCGTCGATCAGGTTGTTGATGCCGCGTGCGGCACCGTTGAGCATGGCCTCCACGCCGGCGATCAGCCCGTTGGCGGCCCGGACGGCGCGTCGCCGATGGCGGCCGGCTGGGCACCCCGGACCACGACCATCGCATCGAAGGCACCCTGGAAGATGCCGACGGTCCGATTGCCGAAGCGGACGACGGCTTCGAGGCTGGCCTGCAGCGCGTCGAGGGTCTGCGTCAAGGTGCCCTGGATCTCGGTCTCGCCGGTCGAGGCGGCGCCGGAGACGAAGGTCCACACCGCGCCGTTCAGGGTGATGGTGTCGCCGGGTGACGGGTTGACGGCGAAGACAATCGGGCCGGTGGCCGCAACGGCGGTGGTCACTGGATCCGCGGACAGCCCGGTGAGCCAGAAGCCGGTGCCCCGCAGATCGAGCGGGCTCTCGGGCTGGCCCTCGGCGGTGACCAGCCCGCGGTGCGGATCCTGGGCGTTGCGGCCGCGGCCGAGCAGCGGATCGTCGCCCAGCGGCTGGGTCGAGGACAGATCGGTCGACTTGAAGTCGAGGCTGCGCCGGCCGGCGAGCAGCCGCGCATCGGCGCCATAGGCGCGCTGCTTGGACATCACGGGATCTCCAGCAGGATTCAGGAAGCGAGCGGATCGCGGATCGCGAAGAGGTCGTCGCCCGGCCGCTCGTAGCGCGCGCTCCAGGCGAGTGTGCCGGTGCCGGTATCGATGAGCCGGGCGGCGACGCGGACGCCCGAGGGGCCGAAATCGAGCCGGCCTTCGAGCGTGTAGTCGACACCGATCTCGCGGCCGAGTGCCGCCAGGTCGGGCGGCGGCCCAGCATGGGGTGCTACCGAACCGCGGGCAAGCACGCGCAGCGAGCGGGAGCGGGCGAGCTCGGTCGCGATGTCGTCGGCGAGCGCCTCGGCCGCGAGCCGCACCGGGTGGCGGTGCTGCAACGGCGCGGCGCGCATAGGCTCCAGCAGGTAGCCGCGGCGGGGCACTGTCTGGACGATCGCCCGGCGGTCGTCGCCGAGGACGAGGCTTATGCCCTCCAGGCGCGCTGGCGGGGGTTGTTCGGCGAGAGCCTCGCAGTTCTCGGGGTCGATCCGCTCTTCGTCCGCCTGCTCGGGGCCTGCGGCTTCTGATGCGTTCTCGAACGCGAGATTGATAGTGAAACGCCCATGCGGATCCCCAGCGATTCGAGAGGGGGGGGTCATGTCCCCGGGGCGTGGTGTAGCTGACGGTGGCCATCGACGGCTCTCCGGTAAGGTCGGGTTGTGAAGATCAACCTGAACCGGAGCACCAAACCGATGACCAACGAGATGATGGCCCTTCAGGGGCTGCTGGAGAAGACGTCTGACGCCGACTTGGTGCATGAGATGCTTGGCTTTGCCGCCGAGCGGATCAGCGGCCCGGTGTCGTGGGCGCCGACGATGACGGGCGCCTTGGACCAGACGACGACGGCGGCGTTCAGGCTTCCGACGAAATTCTGGCCGTCCTTTCGGCGGCTCGGGCCGCGGCTCGACGCCAGCAGCCACTCAAGGGCTGCGTCGCGACAGCAGCGAATAGCCGAGGTCGCGGTCGCGGCGACCAGGCTTCCAGGTCACGACATAGGCTCCCGGAGCCAGATCGAAGACGAGACCGCCACGAGTCGGGTTTCCGGCAACGGGCCGCATATTCCTCCCCACTACCTCGACAGCGGCCTCCCGTCCGACACGGGAGAAGACCAGTTCCGATGGCCGCTCGAGCCCCAGGAACCGCGTGATGATGGGCGTTGCCCCATCATCCCTGTCGCGTCGGATGGCACCCCGCGCGCCGAGCATGTTGCAGATGGCGCACCCGATCTCGGGCGGCTGCTCGCCTGCCGGAATCCGTGTCGCCAGCTGTTCGATCAAGGCCGCGAGCTCGCGCGCAGCTCGGTCCGGCGAGGCTAGCCCCGGGGGCTCCAGACTTTCGGGCTTCACCCGGATGCTCAGGTCGTAGGTCGCGAACAGGCCGGGATGCCGGCTCTTCACCTCGATCCGAAAGGGCCCCGAGCCCGGCAGGACCGTCTCCACCAGCGTGCGGCCCGAGGCGATGAACCCGCCGGCCTGGCTCGTGAGGATCACGTCGACGTCGTCCGAACCCGCGTTCACGCGGTGCACGATGCCCTGCACGGTCGAGCCTTGCGGGAAGGCGAAGCCCTCCACGATGAAGTGGTCGCGATCGCCGATGGTGTGGAGGGTCGCGGTGTCGACCTCGATCAGGATACCGGTGTCGGCGATGGTAACCCCCGGCAGCGTCGTGCCGGGGGCCAACGAGGTCGCCTGGACGAAACCGTCGTTGGGACCGAGCACGTCGTAGCGATCGGGCCGCACCTGCGGCGGCGGATCCTGCCGCACGATCAGCCGGTAGAGATTATCGTCCCGCGAGGTCGCGCCGGCGACGCGGAAGGTCAGCTCGGCGTCGCCGAGCATCGCCCGGGTGCGGTAGCGCTGCACCTGTTCCGCGCCGTCGACGAAACTCGCCTCGAGCTCCAAGAGATTCGCTGGCGTGTCCAGCACGAGATTCCCGAAGCCCAGCAACGTTCGCAGCTCGAGCACCGTCGCATGGAGACCTTGGGGGGCGAGCCCCGCATAGCTCAGTCGATACCAGTCCTCGTCCGCCACCGCCGGATTGCCGGCGAAGAACAGAATGGCGCCACCGACCTCCTGCTCGGCGTCGACGGCGACCTGGATCTCCATCGCTGCGGCCGCCCGGTCCGGCGCGTCGTTCGCGACCTGCACCGCGTTGCAGTCGCTCGGTCGCCCGTCGCTCCCGCTGAAAGCAGGTGCGACCCAGGTGTCGAAGTGGCTCGGATAGCCCAGACCCTCGAAGTCCGGCACAAGCCCGTCCGCCACCCTCCTGATGAAGCGGTATGGATTCACCAGGTTCCGGCGCAGTCCCGAAGGGTCGGCATGCCCTGCCGCGTCGAGTTCGGCATTGCTGTAGGCGGTCTCGACCAACGTCTTCTCGATCGTGTCGGAGATCAAATGCGGCGCCTGGGCGGTGGCCGGGTTCAGTTGCGGGTCGATGGCCTGTGCCAGGGCGACCAGGCCCGACACGAATGCCGCCGCCGGGCTGGTGTCGTTGGCGGGCGCCCAGATGTCCACGTCCGGCCCATGGAAGTCGAAGTTCCCATAGGGCGGGTCCGGATCGACCGAGCCTGCCGAGATCACCCCCGGAAGGGTCGCAGGCAGGATTCGCCAGTCCAGCGTATCGGCGTTGCCCGCCACCGCGCCCGAGAGCATTCCGGTGAGACCGCCCTCGACATTGCCGGCCGACGCGACGATCGGCACCCCAGCCGTGCGGGCGCGCGCCACCGCTCCGGCCATGCGGTCGCGAAGGTCACCCTCGGCGACGACGGAGCCGAACGAAGCCGCACAGAGGACGGTCTGGGCCACCACGTCGGTCGTTGGAACCGGTACGGTGCACAGGGGCACCGTTGCCGCGAGTCGTCCCTCGATGGTGCAGATGTCGAGGCTGCTGCCGTTGAAGAACGACGGTTTCCACGCGCAGGGAAAACCTCCCGAGATATTGATCGAGGTCGCGCCGGAAGAGACCGCCCGGTCGATCGTCGCATCCATCTCGAAGGCGTAGTTGTGGACCTCGTCGAACCGGTAGAGATGCGGCACCGACACCTGGCCGGCGACGCCGGCGCGCCCGCCGTCGTTGAGGGTCGCCGCGATGATCGACTTCATGTTGTTGCCGTGCTCGGCGCGGCCTGGCAGCACCCCGGCATAGGCACCGTTGACTGGCGCGCCGCAGGCGAAGCTCGCGGGCACGAACTGGCTGAAGGCGTAGGTCACGTTGCACTGCTCACCGCCGGCCGCGGTGTTGCCGTCGTTGAGGATGCCGATGTCGATCACCGCGGGCCGCACGACGGTCTCGTCGAAATCGAAGACCGCCATGAAGCCCCAGAGACGCGGGATGTCGTAGACGGGATCGACGAAGGAACAGTGCCGCCGAAGATCGTCGTCGGGGCGCGCCGCCCATGCGCCCGGCGCGACGAGGATGGCCGATGCCCCAGCCAGCCAAAGTGCCAGCCGCGCGCGATGGTGAAGATCTCCAAGCGGCGCCATGTCGTCCCCCACCACGCGCCCCAAGCAGGCGCAGATCACGAACTGGAGCGATCGTCGAAGCTATTGGCCGCACGACCCCCTCGGTCAAGCGAAGAAATGCGTGGCGGAACCCAGCTGCGATCGCGAGTTCCGCACGTCGATAGCGGTCCCTTATCTCCAGTTCCCCACGATCGGCCCCGGCAGTGCATCACGTGTCCGCACGGCATCCCGCAGGAGGTCGAGCCGCTTGGGCAACTTGACCTGTGGCACGAGCAGGAAGGTCGCCACGGTGGCCACCCCGCGGCCGGACGTCGAGCGCGAGCGGACGGCACGGCCCCTGGTGTTGAGCCCCGCCTCGGCGACCAGCAGGCTGGGGCCGTTCCGGCGATAGACGAAGCGGAGGCGGAGACCGGTGCGTCGCTCCCATTCGCCGGGCGTGATCCGCACGCCGCGCGGCTACCTGCCGGCAGCCGGCGTCCGGATCACCAGCCAGAACCCGTCCCTCGAGCGGATCAGCGGCCCGGTATCGTGGGCACCGACGATCACCGGCGCCTTCGTCCAGACGACGACCGCGGCGTTCAGGCTCTGGCCGGAGTAGGGATAGACTTGGCTCCGGATCGTCCTGGCGAGCCTCTGCCCGAGCCCGGCACCGACGATCTGCGCCCGCCAGGCAACCTTGAGCTCTCCGCCGGCCTGCCGCACGGCGGCCCACGCCGCCCTCTCGCCGCCCTCTCGCCGCCCTCTCGCCGGCCGCCACCTCCTCGGCCATGAGCTGGCCGAGGCTGCCGATGGTGCTGGCGGTGAGCTTCATGCCGGCCGCGTGTCGAGCGTCCAGACGAGACCCGGGGCATCGAGCAGCGGCGTGCTCTGGACGACGACCGTCCGGCCGTCGAGCTCCAACGTGTCGCCGGCCGCGGGCTCGGCGATCTCGCTGACCCGGACATCGAGCAGCGTCGTGCTGCTCGCAATCCGCGTCTCGCCGAAGCTCTCGATCCGGTCCGGCCGCCGCAGCATCACCCGGACGGGGATGCCGTCGCCGGCCCCGCCTGGCCGGTAGACCGCATCCCGTGCCAGATGCGGATCGGCGAACAGCACGTCGGTGGCGGCCGCGAAGGCGGTCACGTCCCGGCCGGAGTGACGGCCCCGAGCTTGACCCGGACCAAGGTATCGGCCGGGACGGCAGGCAGCACCGCGACACCGACGCAGAGCTGAGCCGTGGCGGTTTTGTCGAGCACCCCGTCGCCGGTGTTCCAAAACAGCCGGTCGCCGATGCCGACCGCGAGTGGGGCGGTCTTGGGCAGCTCGACCACCTCCTCGGTCGGTACCTCGAGGTCGGCTCCCTCCAGGGCATTGTGCTGGGCGACGCCTAACAGGCTGCCGATCAGGACCGGTGCACCCGAGACGGCACCACCCGTGGGGGCCGGGACGGTGAGCACGCGGCCCGGCTGCTGAAGCGGATGACGGCCCGGCCCTCGGGTCCGGCTGCACCGGTCTCGATCCAGGCCCGCTCGACCACGCCGATGATCACGGCGAGCGTGAAGGCGGCATGGCTGTCGAGCAGCGGCGCACCGCTCTCCAGGCGGCTCAGATCGACGTGACCCGGCTCGAGCGACAGCCGCTCGATGTAGGGCTTGCCGGTCCAGGGGTCGTTGCGCCGGACCTCCGCCCCGGTCGACCAGACCACCTCGACGGTGCGGGTCTCCGGCACCAGGCTCGCCGGCAAGAGGCGCACGTCGTGGCGGTGCTGCAGCGGCATGCTGCTGGATTCAGGCATCGAGCGACTCCATCTTCTCCTCCGCGCGGGCAGCGTCGCCCTCAGCCGGTTTGGCTGCCCCCGTCCGCGTCGCCTTCCTCGGATCGGTGTCGAGGGTGATCCCCAGCC
>CAYWSB010000055.1:0-30090 GCA_964460465.1 uncultured Geminicoccaceae bacterium
TCATGTGGTGGAAGACGAGCTCGCCCTCGTCGCCGAGATGGACCTGCCAGGCGCCGCGGCTGGTTGCGGTGAGCCTTGCCGCGACGCGCTGGGCGAGCGCCAGGCTGTCGGCGGGGTCGGCAAGCGCCCCTTCCTCGAGGCCGCCTTCGAGCGCCAGGCTCTCGATCAGCTCGGGCGGATGGCGGCGCTTGAAGTTGGCGAGGATGGCGGCCGCGGCCTGGGCCGCCTCGACCACCAGGGCGAGGTCGTCGCCGGCGAGGGTGGTGATGCCGCCGTTCTCGAGCACGAGGCGGGCGTCCTCGAGGCCGGCGCCGACGAGGTAGGCTTCCAGCGCGGCGTCGTCCTTGAGGTAGCGCTCGGCCTTGCCGCGCTTGACCTTGTAGAGGGGGGGCTGGGCGATGAACAGGTGGCCGGCCTCGATCAGCTCGGGCAGATGCCGGTAGAAGAAGGTGAGCAGCAGCGTCCGGATGTGCGAGCCGTCGACGTCGGCGTCGGTCATGATGATGATGCTGTGGTAGCGCAGCTTCGCGATGTCGAACTCGTCGCGGATGCCGGTGCCGAGTGCCGTGATCAGCGTGCCGATCTCCTGGCTGCCGAGCACCTTGTCGACGCGGGCGCGCTCGACGTTGAGGATCTTGCCCCTGAGCGGGAGGATCGCCTGGAAGCTGCGGTCGCGGCCCTGCTTGGCGGAGCCGCCGGCCGAATCGCCCTCGACCAGGAACAGCTCGGCCTTGGCCGGGTCGCGTTCCTGGCAGTCGGCGAGCTTCCCCGGCAGGTTGGCGATGTCGAGCGCCCCCTTGCGGCGGGTGAGCTCCCTGGCCTTCCGGGCGGCCTCGCGGGCGGTGGCGGCCTCGACGACCTTGGTCATGATCAACCTGGCCTCGGCCGGGTGCTCCTCGAGCCAGCGGGCGAGGCTCTCGTTGATCAGGCCCTGGACGATCGGGGTGACCTCGGAGCTGACCAGCTTGTCCTTGGTCTGGGACGAGAACTTGGGGTCCGGCATCTTGACGGAGAGGACGCAGGTGAGGCCCTCGCGCATGTCCTCGCCGGTGAGCTGGACCTTGTCCCGCTTGAGGATGCCGGTGTCCTCGGCATATTTGTTGAGGGCCCGGGTGAGGGCTGTCCGGAAGCCCGCGAGGTGGGTGCCGCCGTCGCGCTGCGGGATGTTGTTGGTGAACGAGAGGCAGGTCTCGTGGTAGCCGTCGTTCCACTGCATGGCGCACTCGACGCTCATCGGCCCGCGCTCGCCGCGCATCACGATGGCGGGGGCGTGGATCGGCTGCTTGGTGCGGTCGAGATAGGCGACGAACGCCTCGAGCCCGCCCTCGTAGTGGAGCTCCTCCTCGACCGGCTCCTCGCCGCGCTTGTCCTTGAGCAGGATGCGCACGCCCGAGTTCAGGAAGGCCAGCTCGCGCAGCCGGTGCTCGAGCACCTGGAACGAGAACTCGGTCTTCGTGAACACGCCCATCGACGGCATGAAGGTGAGCTGGGTGCCGCGCCGGCCGTTCTGCGGGCCCCGGGCTTCGAGCGGCGCCACCGGGTCGCCGCCGTTCTCGAAGCGGATGTAGTGCTCGGCCCCGTCGCGCCAGATGACGAGGTCGAGCCAGTCGGAGAGCGCGTTGACGACGGAGACGCCGACGCCGTGCAGCCCGCCCGAGACCTTGTAGCTGTTCTGGTTGAACTTGCCGCCGGCGTGCAGCACGGTCATGATCACCTGCGCCGCCGAGACGCCCTCGCCCTCGTGCAGGTCGACCGGGATGCCGCGGCCGTTGTCGGTGACGGTGCAGGAGCCGTCGGCGTTGAGCGTGACCTCGACGCGATCCGCATAGCCGGCCAGCACCTCGTCGATGCTGTTGTCGACCACCTCGAAGACCATGTGGTGCAGGCCGGAGCCGTCGTCGGTGTCGCCGATATACATGCCGGGCCGCAGCCGCACGGCCTCGAGGCCCTCGAGGACGCGGATCGAGGTGGCGTCGTAGACGGGGTCGCCCGGGCGGTCGGCGGGGAAGGGGTCGGGCGTGTCACTCATGATCCTGGATCGTTCCCTGGTCGACGTGAAGGAAGTGGGCACGGCCCTCGAGGGCCGCGAAGAGCCGACGCTCGGTGCCGGTGAGGAAGACCTGGCCACCCTGGGCCAGGAGCCGCAGGGCGAGGCCGTCGCGGCGGGCCGGGTCGAGATGCGCCATGGTCTCGTCGAGGAGCAGGATCGGCAGGCTGCCGGCGACGGCGCGGCGGAGCCGCGCCTCGGCCATGACGACGGCGAGCAGCATCGCCTTCTGCCGGCCGGTGGAGACGCGGGACGCGGGCTCGCCGGTGCCGAGGTCGACGGCGGCCAGATCGCTGCGGTGCGGGCCGGTGGCGGCACCGCCGGTCAGGGCGTCGGCCGGCCGCGCGGCGGCGAGGGCCGCGGCCAGGCGCTCCTCGGCATCGACCGCGGCCGCCTGCCCGAGCCAGTCCTCGACGGCGCCCTCGAGGTCGAGGCGCACGGCGGGCAGGGTGGGGTCGGGCTCGGCCAGCAGCGCGTTCAGGCCCTGGGCCAGCTCGATCCGGCCGGCGGCGACGGCGACCCCGGATGCAGCCATCCGCGCCTCCAGCACCCTGAGCCAGGCCGGATCGCGCGGTCCCTGGCGGAGCAGCAGCGAGCGCTCGCGCAGCGCCCGCTCGAACACGGCGAGCTGCCGCGCGTGCTCGGGGTAGACGGCGAGCACCAGGCGGTCGAGGAAGCGCCGCCGCTCGGCCGCGGCGTCGAGGAACAGGCGGTCCATGGCCGGGGTCAGCCAGGCCACGGCGACGAGCTCGGCGAGGGCGGCGAGGCCGCGCCGGCTCTCGCCCATGACCTCGAGCCAGCGGCGGTCGCCCGCCGGGTCGCGGCCGGTGGCGAGGTCGACCGGGCCGTCGGCGGTGGCCAGCGTGGCCTCGACCCGGAACGGCCGCCCGGCGGCGCCGTCGTGATCGAGGGCGTCGAGCCGGGCACGGCGCAGCCCGCGCCCGGGGGCGAGGAGCGAGAGCGCCTCCAGCAGGTTGGTCTTGCCGGCGCCGTTCGGACCGAAGAGGACGACCGGGGCGGCGGCCGCCGGCAGCTCGAGCTCGAGGGCAGGGAAGTTGCGAAAGCCGCGCAGCCGCAGCCCGGCGACGACCGTCGGCTCGCTCGCCGCCGCGGCTGCCGCGTCGGGCGGCGGCGGGGCGTCGGCGGCCGGGGGCGAGCGGCGGGCCGCCGGCGAGCGGGATGGCGCCATCAAACGCGCATGGGCATGAGGACGTAGACGGTGCCGGTGTCGGCCGGGTCGCGGACCAGGGTGGGGGCGGCCGGGTTGGCCATCTCCATGCGCACGCTCTCGCCCTCGACCTCGGCCAGCATGTCGAGGATGTAGCGGCTGTTGAAGCCGATCTCGAGCGGCTCGCCGGCATAGTCGGCGTCGAGCTCCTCCTCGGCCCGGCCGGCCTCGGTGCTGACCGCCGACGCGGTCACCCGGCCGTCGTCGAAGCGCAGCTTGACCGCCCGGGCGCGCTCGGTGGAGATGGTCGAGACCCGGTCGACGGCGGCGGCGAAGGCCTTGGTGGCGAGCTCGGCCACCTTCTCGTTGCCGACCGGGATCACCCGCTCGTAGTCGGGGAAGGTGCCGTCGATCAGCCGCGAGACCAGGACGGCACGCTCGAGGACGAACTGGATCCGGGTCGGCGAGACGGCGACCCGGACGTCGCCGTCGACGCCGTCGACAAGCTTCCTGAGCTCGGCCACGGTCTTCCGCGGGACGATGATCGGCGGGATGGCCTCGGCCCCGGCGGGCAGCGCCAGCTCGATCCGGGCCAGCCGGTGGCCGTCGGTGGCGACCCCGCGCAGCATCGCCGTGGCCCCGCCGCCGGTGGCGTGCAGGTGGATGCCGTTGAGGTAGTAGCGGGTCTCCTCGGTCGAGATGGCGAAGCGGGTCTTGTCGATCAGCCGGCGGAGATCGGCGGCCGGCATGGCGAAGCGGACCTCGAGCTCGTCGAGGTCCATGGCCGGGAACTCGTCGGCGGGCAGGGCCGGGAGCGTGAACACCGAGCGGGCGGCACGCAGGGAGAGCTCGGCGGCATCGGGCGGCTGGTCGAGCACCACCTCGGCCCCCTCGGGCAGCTTCCGGACGATCTCGAAGAGCGTGTGCGCCGCCACCGTCGTGGCGCCGCCCCGCTCCACCCGCCCGGCCTCGGCCGCGGCCATCGAGAGGTCCATGTCGGTCGCCGTCAGGTGCAGGCTCTCGCCTTCGGCACGCAGCATGACATTCGAGAGGATCGGGATCGTGGTGCGCCGCTCGACCACGTTCTGCACATGCGACAGGGAACGCAGAAGGGCGGCACGCTCAATCACTAGCTTCATGGGAGCGAAAATTCTCTCGTATCTGGCGAGGACCAAGGGGCCGAGCCCACCCGCATCCCCAGGGCGAGGGAGGCTAGCAGAATTCGCCGGTCAGGTTGATCCTTTTTCGCGCCGACGAAGGTGCGGCGGGGCGGGGCCCGCCGGTCCGTATCGACGACACGCCGTCCGGGCGGCCGCCGAACAGGCAACGGTGCAGCCACCCGTGTTCCCCCGGCCCGAGCTAGCGCAACTGGCTGTCCTTGCTGCCCCGGCGGTTGAACGGGGAGGCGGTCGGCCGACGATCGAGCACCGACTGGCACGGCACGCAGGTCCGGACACCGGGCAGCGCCAGGCGCCGGGCCTCCGGAATAGCCTCGCCGCAGCGCTCGCAATGCGTCTCGCCGGCGCCGCCGGGCAGCAGGACCCGGGCGCGCCGCACGGCGTCGCTCACCGTATCGTCGATCTGCTCCTGAACCGCGCCGTCGCGCGTCCAACCACCGGCCATCTCGCTGCCATCCCAGCCAGGTTCACCAGCCAAGGAGATGGGCAGCGAGCGCCGCTTTCCAATGACCGTCGAGCGCGTGGCGGGCCGGGACGCGTCCCGTCGCGCAGCACGAGGCGAGGCGGCCGACCTCGGCCGGACCGGGACCGCGCCGGCGCGACCGATCGGCCCTCGCCGGCGGGGTTGCGGCGGATTGACAGGCTGCGCCGCCCGACCGCCATGCGGAACTCGCACCCGAGCGCCGCCGCATCGTGGCGGCGCCGGTCGACCGCGCTGCGGATCGCGAGCGGCGGCACGCGGTCCGGCCGGCCCTGGTCGTCGACCGCCGCCATCGTGGCGCAGCCGGTCATGACGTGCCGCCCGGTCTTCCCGATGATGTTCGCGGCGATCACCCCTCTGCCGATTTCCATGGCGGCCCGGCCGGTGAAGTTGGCCGAGGCGAGGAACGTCGACTGCTCGCCGACATGCACGGGGCGCGGCAGGACGCGTGCTCGACCGGCACGGTCGCCGCATGGAGGGCGCAGCAGCGCGAGGCGCAGGCACGGGCGACCTGGTCCAGGAGCCGGAGGATCGCACCGCCGCGCACATGGCCGGAGAACTCGGCCATGTCCGGCGTCGCCGGCACCGTCAACCGCGAGGTCTCGTGGCGCGTCTCGTCGGGGCCGAGCCCCTGCAGGCGATGCCGCCTCCGGATCGCAGCGGCGCAATCCAGTGGGCCCTGCCGCATCGCACCGTCGGGCGCGGCGGCAGGGGGGGGCCTGCGGGAGAGACTCCGGGGGAGATGATCTCCCCCGGGCCCCCTCCGGAGTGGGGATGGGGTGGCGGGTGCCAGGGAGGCTTGTCCTTCAGCCGGGCAATCGCTTGCCGGAGTTGCGGGTTCCCGCGCCCTTCTATCGTGTCTCGCCCGACGTTGCCGCGTCGGCCTCGTTCACCCGCCGGTGACGCTCATGTGGCGGCCGACCGCGGGGGCCTTGCGGCGGCGGTCGATGACGAAGTCGTGGCCCTTGGGCTTCCGGTCGATCCCGGCGCGGATGGCAGCCAGCACGGGGCCGTTGTCCTCGGACGCGCGCAGGGGTGCCCGCAGGTCGATCGCGTCCTCCTGGCCCAGGCACATGTACATCGTGCCCGTGCAGGTGACGCGGACGCGGTTGCAGGATTCGCAGAAATTGTGAGTCATCGGCGTGATGAAGCCGAGCCGGCCGCCGGTCTCCCCGATCCGCATGTAGCGGGCCGGGCCGCCGGTGGAGTCCGGCAAGTCGGTGAGCGTCCAGCGCTGCTCGAGCCGGGCGCGGACCAGGGACAGGGGCAGGTACTGGTCGGTGCGGTCCTGGTCGATCTCGCCCATGGGCATGGTTTCGATCAGCGTGAGATCGAAGCCCTCCGCACCGCACCAGGCGATCATCTGGTCGTACTCGTCCTCGTTGACGCCCTTCAGCGCAACGGCGTTGATCTTGACGTGCAGGCCCGCGGCCTTGGCCGCTTCGATCCCGGCCATCACCTTCTCGAACTTGCCCCAGCGGGTGATCGCCTCGAACCGGCCGGGCTTCAGCGTGTCGAGGGAGACGTTGATCCGCCGCACGCCGGCGGCGTGGAGGCCAGGAGCGAAGCGCTCGAGCTGGCTGCCGTTGGTCGTCACGGTGAGCTCGCCCAGCGTCCCCGGCCCCTCGCCCAGCCGCCGGCCGAGGGCCTCGATCAGCGACATGACGTTGCGCCGGACCAGCGGCTCGCCGCCCGTCAGCCGGATCTTGCGCACGCCGACGGCGATGAAGGCATCGGCCAGCCGCTCCAGCTCCTCGAGCGTCAGGAGATCCTGCTTCGGCAGGAACGTCATGTTCTCCGCCATGCAGTAGACACAGCGGAAGTCGCAGCGGTCGGTGACCGAGATCCGGACATAGGTGATCTGGCGGCCGAAGCCGTCGACGAGCATGGCGACCTCCCGAAGCGTGCCGCGAGCCGGGCGCGGCCGTGCGCCGGCGCGATTTCCCGACTACCGGACCAAGCCTGAACGTAATAGCTTGCCGGCGGTTTGTGAATGCCCGCCGGCCATCGCGGCCGGGTGGCGCCAACCGAGGGAACGCCCGACCATGCGCCGTGGGCCGGCATGAAGCTCGCCTTTCTCGCCGCCGGCACGGAGGAGGCGCAGCGGGCCCGCGACGATCTGATGCGCCGCTATCCCACGGTCGAGCCGCAGGATGCCGGCATCGTCGTGGCGCTGGGCGGCGACGGCTTCATGCTCGAGATGCTGCACCGCTTCCTCGACCGCGCGATCCCGATCTACGGGATGAATCTCGGCACGGTGGGCTTCCTGCTCAACGCCTACGCCCCGGACGACCTCCTGGCGCGGCTGGCCCAGGCCACGGCGGTCGAGCTCTACGCGCTGCGCATGCGCGCCGAGACCACCGACGGCGAGATCGTCGACGGCATCGCCATCAACGAGGTCTCGGTCTTCCGCGAGACCCGCCAGGCCGCGGCCCTCAGCATCGACATCGACGGCGTCAACCGCCTGCCGGAGCTGGTCTGCGACGGCATCATGGTGGCGACGCCGGCCGGCTCCACCGCCTACAACCTCTCCGCCCACGGCCCGATCATCCCCCTGGGCTCCAACATCCTGGCGCTCACCCCGATCAGCGCCTTTCGGCCGCGGCGCTGGCGAGGTGCGCTGCTCGGCAGCCACACCCGGTTTCGCATCCGCGTCCTCGATCCGGTGAAGCGGCCGGTGAGCGCGGTCGCCGACTTCACCGAGGTCCGCGACGTCGTCTCGGTCGACGTCTGGGAGGACCGCGACAAGCGCTTCCAGCTTCTCTTCGACCCGGAGCACAATCTCGAGGAGCGCATCCTGAAGGAGCAGTTCATCCCGTGAGCTCGACCACCGCCCGCCGGCGCCTCCTCGGCCTCGCCGCCGCCCTGACCCTGCTGCCCGCCGTTGCCGCCGCGCAGGGCGCCGGCGAGCCGCAGCCCGTGCTGGACCAGGAGCCCCTGACGATCGACACGGCCGGCGGCCCGGTGAGCTTCCTGGTCGAGATGGCCAGGACGCCGGCCGAGCAGTCGCGCGGCCTGATGTTCAGGACCCTGGTCCCCCCCGGCACCGGCATGCTCTTCGTCCACGAGCAGCCGCGGCCGGTCTCGATGTGGATGCGCAACACCCCGACCTCGCTCGACATGCTGTTCATCGAGAAGGACGGCACGATCGAATCGATCGCCGCGCGCACCACGCCCTTCTCCGAGGCGGTGATCAGCTCCAGGGGCCCGGTCGCCGGCGTGCTCGAGATCCTGGCCGGCGAAGCCCAGCGGCTGGGCATCCAGGAGGGCGACCGGGTGCGGCATCCGCATTTCCAGTAGAGGCATGGCAGGGCGAGGTCACATGCGGCCTGACCATGCAAAGCCACCACCGCTCGTCGAGCAGGTGCGCCTGGGCTGCACCTGACGGCTTGGTCTCATTTCGCGGAGGCACTGTCGATGCGCATTCAGTCGTCCCATCGTCCGTCACCCGAGATGGCGCGATTGGCCAGGGACGAAGCGACCCTGGTCGCGGTCGATGCCGACCTCGTCGCCGACCGGCGAGCGTCAGGCAGCACCGACCAGAAGGTCTTGGCCCTGGTGACGACGAGGTCGGCACCGCTCAGCCCGAACTATGGCAAGCTCGTCAAATCGGCGGAGGTCATCCACAAATACGCGGCAAGCCAGTTCTTCCAGGCCTATCCCAGCACCAATGCCACCATCACCGGTGGCTTCGTGCTCTACGGGCTCGCCGACAGCTGGCAGAAATACAATGCGGGCAAGATCGACGCGGTCGACGTGACGCTGTCGCTGGCCAAGGCGGGTGCCGACATCACGACCATCCTCGGCGACACCGGCATCTTGCCGATCAATCCGGCCATCGCCAAAGGTGTCGGGGCGGCGTGTGCCGCCGTCCTGTTGGTCAAGGAGTTCATCGATTCGACCGAGCCGACCGAGCGCACCGTGGTCTGCGTGCTCGACCCCGAGGACCTGGAGAGGCTACCGGGGGACATCGAGGCCGAGGTGATCCGGCCGTCGCTCGGCATCACCGCCGCTGCCCTCGGTTCCGGCACGCTGGTGCCCGCATCCCTGCCGTGGCAGGCGGCAGGTGTTGCCGATGCGCCGTCTCTGGTGCCGAGCTCCACCACTGGCCAGGCCGAGCCGGTCGAGCAGTTGCTGCGCCGGGCGGCCGGCAGGATGCCGCCGGATAGCGAGTGAAGCGTCCGCGCTACCCCAGCCGCTGACAGGTCGCGATGATCCGCCTGCCGGCTTCCTCGAGCAACTCCGTCGCCGTGGCGTAGGAGATGCGGAAATGCGGGTCGAGGCCGAAGGCGGAGCCGTGCACGACGGCGACGCCGCCCTCCTCGAGCAGGTACTTGGCGAAGGCTTCCGACGAGCCGATGACCTGCCCGTTCGGGGTCCTGCGGCCGATCACCCCGGCACAGGACGGGTAGACGTAGAACGCCCCCTCCGGCGTCGGGCAGTCCAGCCCCGGCGCCTCGTTGAGGAGCCCGACGATCAGGTCGCGGCGCTGCTTGAAGACGGCGTTGCGCTCGGGCAGGAAGTCCTGCGGGCCGTTGAGCGCTGCCACCGCCGCCGCCTGGCTGATCGAGCAGGGGTTCGACGTGCTCTGCGACTGCACCTTGCCCATCGCCTTGATGATCTCGACCGGCCCGCCGGCATAGCCGATCCGCCAGCCGGTCATCGCATAGGCCTTGGAGACCCCGTTGACGGTGAGCGTGCGGTCGTAGAGGCGGGGCTCGACCTGGGCCGGGGTGGTGAAGCGGAAGTCGTCGTAGACCAGGTGCTCGTACATGTCGTCGGTCATGAGGTGGACCTGCGGGTGCTTGACCAGCACGTCGGTCAGCGCCTCGAGCTCGGCCTCGGTGTAGGCCGCCCCGGTCGGGTTCGAGGGCGAGTTCAGGATCAGCCACTTGGTCTTCGCCGTGATCGCCGCTGCGAGCTGGTCCGGCTGCAGCTTGAAGTCCTTCTCGGCCGGGCAGTCGATCGCCACGGGCACGCCGCCGGCGAGCAGCACCATGTCGGGGTAGGAGACCCAGTAGGGGGCCGGGATCAGCACCTCGTCGCCCGGGTCGATGGTCGCCATCAGGGCGTTGTAGAGCACCTGCTTGCCGCCGGTGCCGACGGTGATCTGCTCGGGCTTGTAGGCGAGGCCGTTCTCGCGCTCGAACTTGGCGCAGATCGCCTGCTTCAGGGCCGGCGTGCCGTCGACCGCGGTGTACTTGGTGTCGCCCTTCCTGATCGCCTCGATCGCCGCCTCCTTGATGTGGTCCGGCGTGTCGAAATCCGGCTCGCCGGCGCCGAGCCCGATGATGTCGCGGCCCTGCGCCTGCAGCTCGCGGGCGAGGTTGGTCACCGCGATGGTGGGCGACGGCTTGATGCGGCCCAGGCTCTGGGCGATGAGCGCCATGGCGCGTCCTCCGGCTGGCTCGAACGGTTCGTGTCGGCGCCCCGTATGACGCGATTTCGCAGGGCCAACAAGAGCCGCCGGTATCGCGGTCGCCGGCCCGTCGGCCCGGCTGGTCGGGCAGCCGGTCGCGCCGGGCCGGACGCGCGTGCCGAACCCGCACGCGGCCGCCGGTCTCGCCGAAGGCCGCCGCCTCGGCCAGGAGCATGTCGGTCGGCGAGCGCCCGGGCCTCCGGCTCGCCGCAAGGCGGTCCGCCTGTCGTCACGCCCCATCCCGTCCCTCCGCCCGCCGGTCGCCGGCGCAGCGGGAGGGGTTCGGTCCCGTCGACCGCGCCCCGCTGGCCGGAGGGGCAGGGCGACGGCGCGGCGTGTCGGCCCGTGATTCATCCCCGAGCGGCTCGCCGCGGCCTGGGCAGCCGCCATCACCCCCTTGAAAATGGCGACCATCCGACCATTACTTGACGTGTGCCGATCTTCTGCCTCGATCAAGCTCTCGCAGCGGGTGAACGCGCATGAGATCAGATCCGCAGACCATCGACGTACCGGCCCGTGGCAGCTCGCTTTGGACCACCCTCGGCTGGCTCGCCTTCGCCCTGCCCCTCCTCGTCGTCCTGGCCCTGCGTCTCTCCTGAGGAGGTGCCGCCCCGGCCGGCCTATCGCTTCAGGGTCTTGAGCGCGCTCACCGGCCCGTGCGGATGCTGCGCGTGCGGATACGGATGATGGTGATGGTCGTGCCCATGCGGGTGGTCGTGCGCGTGGTCGTGGCCGTGAGCGTGGTGGTGGTCGTGCGCATGGGAGGTGTGCGCATGGTGCTGGTGACCCGCCGCCAGCCGGCAGGCGCCGGTGCAGAACGTGTCGCAAAGGGCGCAGTCCTCGACCGACGACCCCGGGGCCGAGGCGCCCTTGCCCTCGACGTGGTGGTGATGGCTCGCCTGCGGCGCGCCCACCTCCTGCTCGAAGCCCAGCACCTGGGCGCGGTACTTGCACAAGCTGCAGTTCATCAGGTTCGAGCCCTCGAGGATCTCGCGCACCCGGTCGGCGAACGTTTCGATCACCAGCGGATGGTCGTTGAGGTAGCCCGCCTCGACGAACGCGATGCCCGGATGCCGGGCGGCGACCGCGCGGGTGAAGCCGTAGATCCGGTCGATCAGGATGCCGGTGAAGAGGAAATAGGGAAAGACCACGACCCGGCGGTAGCCGAGCCTGGCCACGTGCTCGAGGCAGGGCTCGACCAAGGGGAAGGTGACCCCCGAGTAGCCGGTCTCGCACCAGCCGAAGCCGAAGCCCTCCCAGAGCATCCGGGCGATCTTGGCGACGTTCGAGTTGGCGTCCGGGTCGGAGGCGCCGCGGCCGATGACGACGAGGCAGACGTCATGGTTCGGGACCTCGCCCTGCGCGCGGTTCGCCGCATCCAGGGCGGCCCGGATGCGATCGGCCGCCGCCCGGATCATCCTGGCGTCGACGGCGAGCTCGCGGCCGTAGTCGATGCGGATGCCGTGCCGCGCCTGGTAGGTGTTGAGCACGGACGGGATGTCGTTCTTCGCATGGCCCGCCGCGAACAGCATGCCCGGCACCGCCAGGATGCGCGTGCAGCCCTGCTCGCGGAGCCGGTCGAGCCCGTCGCGGATCACCGGGTTGGCGAACTCGAGATAGCCGTGCTCGACCGGCCAGTCGGGGAAATGCGTCCGGAGCTTCTCGGCCACCACGGCGAACTCGGCCACCGCCGCCTTCGACCGCGAGCCGTGCCCGCAGACCATGACCCCCATCCGCTCGCTCATCTCGCACCTCGGGCAGCCGCAACGACGACACGGACATAGCTTCTCGCCGGCGCGACGGAAAGCCGGCCGACCCATGCCGCGCGGAAGGTCGCACGGCAACGGCAGGTGCGCTAAGGACAAGACCGGGCGGGCGGCGAGCGGAGCGGCAGGCGACCATGGCACTCAAGACCCAGATCGTGGTCGTCGGCGGCGGCGCCGGCGGGCTCGAGCTCATGACCCGGCTCGGCCGCCGCTACGGCCGCAACCCGGGCTTCGACCTGATCCTGGTCGAGCGCAACCGCACGCATATCTGGAAGCCGCTGCTGCACGAGGTGGCGGCGGGCTCGCTCGATGCCAATCTCGACGAGGTCGGCTATCGCAGCCACGGCCACCGCTGGGGCTACCGCTACTTCATGGGCACGCTCGAGGACATCGATCGCCGGGCCGGGCAGATCGTCATCGCCCCGATCCTCGACGAGGACGGCACCGAGATCATGGGCCGGCACCGGATCCGCTACGACTACCTGGTGCTGGCCGTGGGCTCCGTCACCAACGACTTCGGCACCAGGGGGGTGGCCGAGCACTGCCTGTTCCTCGACCAGCGGGCCAATGCCGACCGCTTCCGCCAGCGGCTGCTCGACCACTGCCTCCGGGTCTCGCGCACCATGTCGGCAGAGCCCGGCACCGAGGCCCATGTCGACATCGCCATCGTCGGCGGCGGCGCCACCGGGGTCGAGCTCGCGGCCGAGCTCTTCAACGCCGCCGCCGCCTTGAGGCATTACGGCCTCGAGGTGTTCGACGAGAGCCGGCTGAGGGTGACGCTGCTCGAGGCCGGCCCGCGCATCCTCCCGGCCCTGCCCGAGAAGCTCGCCCAGGCGGCGCACGAGGAGCTCGAGAGCCTGGGGGTGCGGGTGCTGACCCGGACCGCCGTCACCGAGGTCACGGCCCAGGGCATGCTCACCAATGCCGGCGAGACGATCCGCGCCCAGCTCAAGGTCTGGGCCGCCGGGGTCAAGGGCGCTCCCTATCTGGCCGGGATCGGCGGGCTCGAGACCAACCGCCTGAACCAGCTCGTCGTCCGCCCGACCCTGCAGACCACCCGCGACGAGCACGTCCTGGCGATCGGCGACTGCGCCAGCCTGACGCCCGAGGGGGCCGAGCGGCCGATCCCGCCGCGCGCCCAGGCCGCCCACCAGATGGCGGAGACCGCGGCCGCCAACCTCGGGCGCCTGATCGAGGGCCGGCAGCCGCTGCCGTTCGTCTACCGGGACCGCGGCTCGCTCGTCTCCCTGAGCCGCTTCTCGACCGTGGGCAGCCTGATGGGCAATCTCGTCGGCGGCCGGATGGCGATCGAGGGCCGCCTCGCCCGACTCGTCTACGTCTCCCTCTATCGCCTGCATCTTCTGGCCATCCACGGCTGGCTCAAGGGCCTGGCGCTGATCGCGGTCGGCCACGTCAACCAGGTGGTCCGGCCGCGGCTGAAGCTCCATTGAGCGCCCCGCCGCCAGCCGGGCCGGGCCTCGATCCCCGCCGCCACGCCCCGGCGACGCTGCGCAACCGGGCACCGCTCCTGGCGGTGCTGCGGGACCTGCTGCCGCGTCAGGGCCTGCTCCTCGAGATCGCGTCGGGCACCGGCGAGCACGCCGCCTTCATGGCGCCACGGCTCCGGCCCACGCTCGTCTGGCAGCCCTCCGACGCCGACCCCGCCGCCCTCGCCGGCATCGACGCGCACGCGGCGGCGAGCGGGGCCACGACCATCCGCCCGGCCGTCCGCCTGGACGTGACCGAGACGGCCTGGCCCGTCGCCGCGGCCGATGCCGTCCTCGCCGCCAACCTCGTCCACATCGCCCCCTGGCCGGTCGCCGCGGCCCTCTTCGCCGGGGCCGCCCGCCTGCTGCCGCCGCACGGCCCGCTCGTGCTCTACGGCCCGTTCAAGCGGCACGGTGTGCACACCGCCCCCTCGAACGCCGCCTTCGACCACAGCCTGCGGGCGCAGAGCCCCGACTGGGCCGTGCGCTGCCTCGACGGCGAGCTCGACCCCCTGGCCACGGCCCACGGCTTCGCCCGCAGGCGGGTCGTCCAGATGCCGGCCAACAACCTCACGGTCGTCTGGCGCCGACGCTGACCCGCCGTCCCGGCCGGCCACGGCCGAACGCGGCCGGCGGAACGCGGATGGTGGTCTGGACGCGATTGCAGCCGGCGTCGGCGAAAACGATCAGGCGCCGCGGCACCCGTCGCGCGACTGCGGCGACCACCGGCCCGAAACCGTCGCGATCCAGGATTGCGGCGCTGCGGACGGTGGTGACCAGCGGCCGCCCAGCGTGTTGGCGAGCCAAAGACGGCCGCCCCCGTCGGACTTCCGGCCGGCATCGCGGACCTCGCTTTCGGCGGATGCCCGGCTCGCCGTACGACAGCGGCAGCGAACGGACGCCGCACTCGGCCAGCCGCTCGCGCCGGCCTGCCTGCGCACCCTTGACCGGGGCTGGCCGAAGCCGCGCTCAGACGGGGCGTGCACAGGGCTCACGACAACGACCGAAGACCGTCGACAGGGCGGCAAGCTCGTCGGCAGCGCGCGCTCGTCGATGCCGGGACCGGTCACTTGTCGGCCGTGGCAGCGGGATCGGGCGTCCGCGCCGACGAGGACGCGGCGGGGAAGCCGCCCGGCCGCAGCCGGAGGATAGCGTTCGGGACGGCGTGCCGGCGTGTCGACCGCCATCGACCCCGGAGCTTCGGCAACGGCAGCAACAGCTCGAGCAGCGGCATCCCAGGCCTGCCCCGGGCCGGCTGAGCGGCGCGGCTCGCGGCACGCCTGGGCGGGGTGGACGCCTTGGCCCCAGGTTGCGATGCGGGCCTCGATGCCGCCGGCCGCGGGAGTGCCGCGAACGGCCCCCGCGCCGCGATCTCTCCAGGCGGGGCGTCGCCTTTCCAGACGGGGCGTCACCTTCGGTTCCGGCACCGGCCGCCCGCCGGCCGGGCGCGAAGCAGTCTATGCCGCCGGCAGGCTGGAGATCGGGCGGCTTCACGGCACCGGAGGCACGAACACAGGTCGGCGAGCCGCGGCCCAGCCGCACCGGCCGTGTTGCGACCAACGGTCGGCGGGCCGCGATGGTCGACGCCCTGAAAACAGCTACAGCCGGCCGTCAGAGAACCGTCCCACCGCCGGTGCTGCGCTCGCGCATCGTCTCGATCAGGCCGGCCATGCCGCGCCGCTCGACGATGCTGGCGACCTCGTTGCGCTGGCTGACGACCAGGCTGACCCCCTCGGCGACCATGTCGATGATGGCGAGCTGGCCGTCGCTGTCGCGCACCCGCCAGTCGACGCGCAGCGGCGGTGCCCCGCCGACCCGGTTGATCTGCGTCTGCACCGCGGTGTCCCGCTCGTTGAGCGCGCTGCTGCCGACCACCGCGAAGGTCTGGCCGTTGTAGTCGTTGATGCGCTCGGCCATGGTGTTCATCAGAATCTGCCGGAAGAGGGCGACGTAGTCGCTGCGCTCCTCGGCCGACGCCGACCGCCAGTGCTGGCCGAGCACCAGCCGGGCGACGAGATCGAGATCGGTGTTGGCGTCGAGCAGGTCCTTGAGCGCCGCGAGCTTGTCGTCGTTCGTCCTGCTCGCGTCAGCGACGATCGTCATCACCTCGTCGCCGATGCCGCGGATGAAGGACGCGGGGTCGGCCTTGTCGGCCCGGGCACGCCCGGCCGGGACGACGGCCAGCGGCAGGAGGGCGAGCGCCGCCAGGAGCGGCCGCCGGGCGAGGCGGAAGCGGGCCGCGCTAGTCGGCACCGGGATCGTCCCCGAGGTCGTCGCCGAAGTCGTCGTCGAAGTCGTTCTCGAAGATGCTCTCATAGGATTCGTCCCGTACATCGCGGCCGCGGCGGATATGCGCCGCGCGGTTCTGCAGAAACGCGCTCCGCGCTGCGACGTAGAAATCAAGGCTCGAGGCCTCGAGATCGTCGATCAGCGGCCCGAGCCGGTAGCGCGTGTCGACGGCGGTGGCTCCCCACCGGGCCAGCTGCGCCTCGCTCTCCGTGACATAGGGGAACGGATCGAGGAGGAAAGTGTCGACGGCGAGCCCGCCCGCGTCGCGCAACGTCGACGGGCCGAACAGCGGCAGCACCAGGTAGGCACCGCCGCCGACCCCCCAGACCCCGAGCGTCTGGCCGAAATCGGCCTCGCGGCGCGGCTCCACGCCGAACACGGTGGCGGCGTCGAAGATGCCGAACAGGCCCAGCGTCGAGTTGACGAAGAAGCGGCCGAAGGCGATGCCGGCCTGCTCGCCCTCGCCCTGCAGCAGGTGGTTGACGAAGACCACCGGTGCCTTGAGATTGCTCAGGAAATTGCTCACCCCGCGACGCCCGGGCGCCGGCACCGCGACCTCGTAGATCTGCGAGGCGGGCTTGAGGATCAGCCCGTCGACGATGCGGTTGAACTCGAAGATGCCGCGGTTCAGCGGCTCGAGCGGATCGCCCACCGCGCGTGCCGGCGGCGCCGCCGCGATGCCGGCGAGGCCGACCAGGAGCAGCAGGGCGAGCAGCGTGCCGCAGCGCGACGTCGAACCGGCCGTTGCGGACCCTGCCGCCGACGGCACCCTGCGCCAAGAACGCTCCATCTCCGACCCTCGACGCTCCAGGGACACCGCAGCCACCGGGCCGTGCCCGCCGGCCCCGGCCGATTTACTCGGCGGTCCGGGCCGATTCAAGCGCGCTCGTCGCCCGGCCGCGACCCGGGCACGACCCGGGCACGACCCGGGCACGACATGACACGAGCTTAATCGACGCGCATAGTCACCTACGATCCGGCACCGACGGCGCTTCGATAACACGGCGAGGGTCAATAAAGTCTTAAGCAGAGCCGCTGCCGACGGGACTTTCTCGACGCCGGCGATGCTGTTGACCTAGCGCGCAGGGGATTCGCCGATGAGCACGGTTCGGGTGGTGTCGTTCAACGCGTTGCGGTTGCGCCTCGGTGCCGCCCTGGGCTTCCAGTCGCCGCTCTTCGAGCAGTTCGCACGGGCGCTCGACAGCCGCGACGAGAACGACCTCCAGGCCGCCATCCAGGCCCTGGAGGCATGCCCCGAGCCGCTGCGCCAGAGCGTGCAGAGCGTGCTCGTGCAGTGGCTGTTCGATCCCGACGACGCGAGCGGCCTGCTCGACCTGCCGGCGGTGACCGAGGCGGTGCACTGAGCGGTGTCGGAGCGCGCTCGCCCGCTCGGGCGCGCACCGGCGAAGCCACAGCCGGGTACAATGACGGCCCCGCGGCAGGGGGCTCTTGGGGCTTGCATCCCCGCACCGGACGATATAAAGATATGCGCATATCCATCTTCGGAGATGCGTTTCCACCATGGCGGGCAATCCCCTCGACGAGCTGCTCAACGGGCTGAGGGCCGCGGCCGAGCCGTCGCGGCTGCGTCTCCTGGCCATCTGCAGCCACGGCGAGTGGACGGTCAGCGAGCTGGTCCAGGTCATGGCGCAGAGCCAGCCGCGCATCTCCCGCCACCTCAAGCTCCTGGCCGAGGCCGGCCTGCTCGAGCGCTTTCGCGAGGGTGGCTGGGTGTTCTATCGCCGGGCGCAGTCCGGCGACGCCGCCCGGTTGGCGCGCTCGCTCTGCCGGCTCCTGCCCGAGGGCGACCCGATGCTGGCCCTCGACCGGCAGCGCCTGGCGGCGATCCGCGCCAGCCGCCGCCGCCAGGCCGAGCGCTTCTTCGGCGAGCGGGCGAGCCTTTGGGACAGCGAGACCGACGTGGCCGTCGAGGCCGGCGCGGTCGAGGCCGAGCTCGTGCGCATCTTCGCCGCCGAGCGCGCCGATTCGCTGCTCGACGTCGGCACCGGCACCGGGCGCATCCTGCAGGTCCTGGCCGGGCAGATCGGCAGCGGCCTCGGCATCGACCTCAGCCACGACATGCTGCGCGTGGCGCGGGCCAATCTCGACCGCCGCGAGGCCCGCAACTGCCAGGTCCGCCACGGCGACATGTACCAGCTGCCGCTGGCCGACGGCGCCGTGCAGGCGGTCACCCTTCACCAGGTGCTGCACTTCGCCGACGACCCGCAGGCCGCCCTCGCGGAAGCCGCCCGCGTGCTCGCCCCGGGCGGCCGGCTCGTCGTCGTCGACCTCGCCCGGCACGCGCTCGAGTGGCTGCGGACCGAGAAGGGTCACCGCCGGCTCGGCTTCACCCCGGGCGAGGTCGCCGGCTGGTTCGCCGAGCTCGGCCTCGCCGCCGCCCCGGTGACCCGCCTGCCCGGCGCCGGCGCCGACGTCTGCATCTGGCTCGCGCGCAAGGCCATGCGGACCGACGACCGCCACGACGATGCCGCCATCGAGACACGAACGGAGAGGGCCGCCTGATGTCCGCGACTTCGCCCCTGCCGACCGCCTGGTCGCTCGCCGCCGACCTGCCGCAGGTCCGCCTCTCGGTCGAGCTGTTCCCGCCGAAATGGCCGGCCGAGGCGATGGCGCTGCTCGAGCAGATCGACGTGCTCGAGGCCATGGATCCGGCCTACTACACGGTCACCAGCGGCGCCGGCGGCGGGGCGATCGACGCCACCCGGAGCGTCGTCGAGGCGGTGCGCGACCATACCGGCCGCCCGGTCGCCGCGCATCTCACCTGCGTCGGCCGCTCGCGCGCCGAGATCCACGCCGTCGCCGACGCCTACTGGCAGGCCGGCATCCGCCACGTCGTGGCGCTGCGCGGCGATGCACCGAAGGGTGCCGACCGCTACGAGCCCCGCCCCGACGGCTACGCCTACGCCGCCGACCTGGTCGCCGGGCTGAAGGCCCGCCACCCCTTCGAGATCAGCGTCGCCTGCTATCCCGAGAAGCATCCCGAGGCGCCGAGCGACGCCTTCGATCTCGACAATCTGCGGCGCAAGGTCGACGCCGGCGCCAGCCGCGTCATCAGCCAGTACTGCTTCGACACCGACGCCGTGCTGCGCTTCCGCGACCGACTGGCGGCGAACGGCATCGCCGTGCCGCTCGTCCCCGGCATCATGCCGATTCACAACTTCCAGCAGATCAGGCGGTTCAGCGAGCGCTGCGGCGCCGGTGTCCCGGCCTGGCTGGTGCGGCTGTTCGACGGGATCGAGTCCGGCTCCGATCTGCACAAGATGGTGGCGGCCTCGGTCGCCGGTGAGCAGTGCCGCCGGCTTGTGGCGGAAGGCTTCGACCAGCTCCACCTCTACGCGCTCAACCGTGCCGAGCTCTCCGTCGCCGTCTTCCGTCTCCTGGGCGGCACGCCCCGGCTGCGCCTCGCGGCCTGATCCCGCGCCGCAAGCTGCAACCCTGGCCGGCCGCCCGAGCGCGGCCGCCGAGCGAAAGAATCCGATGGTCGATTTCGCGCGCCATGCCCGCACCCGCGTCGTCCTCTTCGACGGCGGCATGGGAACCCAGATCCAGGGCCGCGACCTCACGGTCGACGGCGACTTCTGGGGGCAGGAGAACTGCTCCGAGATCTTGAACCTGTCGCGCCCCGACCTCGTGACGGAGATCCACCGCGACTACCTCCTGGCCGGGGCCGACGCCGTCGAGACCAACACCTTCGGCGGCTCGCCGGTGACGCTCGCCGAGTTCGACCTCCAGGACCGCGCCTTCGAGATCAACCTGACCGCCGCCCGCCTCGCCCGGCAGGCGATCGAGAGCCTGGGTGCCGGGGCCCGGCAGCGCTTCGTCGTCGGGGCGATCGGCCCCGGCACCAAGCTGCCGTCGCTCGGCCACATCGGCTATCGGGCGATCGAGGAGGCGATCACGCTCCAGGCGGCGGCACTGATCCAGGGCGGGGTCGACGCGCTCCTGATCGAGACCTGCCAGGACCCGCTCCAGGTCAAGGCCGCGGTCAACGGCAGCAAGGCGGCGCTGGCGGCCGAGGGCCGGAGCCTGCCGATCCTCGTCCAGGTGACCATCGAGACCACCGGCACGATGCTGGTCGGCACGGACATCGGCGCCGCCATCGCCATCGTCGGGGCACTCGGCGTCGACGGGCTGGGGCTCAACTGCGCCACCGGGCCCAAGGAGATGGCCGAGCATCTCCGCCAGCTCGGCCAGACCTGGCCCGGGCTGATCTCGGTCCTGCCCAATGCCGGCCTGCCGGAGCTGAAGAACGGCCAGACCTGGTACCCGCTGGGGCCGACCGAGCTGGCGCAGTGGCTGAAGCGCTTCGTCGTCGAGGACGGGGTCAACATGGTGGGCGGCTGCTGCGGCACGACGCCCGACCACATCCGCGCCCTCGACGCCATGCTGCGCGAGCTCGCCGAGGACGGCTTCCGCCCCGAGCCCCTGCGCCGGACGGTCGAGCAGACCGCGCAGCTCGCCTCGCTGTTCTCGGCCGTGCCGCTCCGCCAGGAGAACACCTATCTCTCGATCGGCGAGCGCTGCAACGCCAACGGCTCGAAGAAATTCAGGGAGCTGCAGGAGGCGCAGGACTGGGACGGCTGCGTCGCCATGGGCCGCGAGCAGCAGCGGGAAGGGGCGCACACGCTCGACCTCTGCACCGCCTTCGTCGGCCGCGACGAGGTCGCCGACATGACCGCGGTCACGATCCTGATGCGCGGCCAGGTGGACGCGCCCCTGGTGTTCGATTCGACCGAGTACCCGGTGCTGGAGGCCGCCTTCGAGCTCTACGGCGGCAAGGGGGTCTTGAACTCGATCAACTTCGAGGACGGCGAGGCGGCGGCCGAGAAGCGCATGGCGCTGGCGCGCAAGCACGGCGCCGCGGTCATCGCGCTGACCATCGACGAGGCCGGCATGGCCAAGTCCGCCGACGACAAGCTGCGGATCACCCGCCGGCTGGTCGACTTCGCCTGCGGCCGCTTCGGCCTGCCGCAGTCCGACCTGCTGCTCGACCCGCTGACCTTCACGATCTGCACCGGCAACGAGGACGACAGGAAGCTCGGGCTCTGGACGCTCGAGGCGATCGAGCGCATCCGCGCCGAGTTCCCGGCGATCCAGATCATCCTCGGCCTCTCCAACATCTCCTTCGGCCTCAACCCGGCCGCGCGGCACGTGCTCAACTCGGTGATGCTCGACCACGCCCAGCGCCGCGGGCTCACCGGGGCCATCGTCCACTCCTCGAAGATCCTGCCCCTGCACAAGATCCCGAAGGAGGAGGTCGAGGCGGCGGAGGACCTGATCTTCGACCGGCGGCGGGACGGCTACGATCCGCTCCAGGCCTTCATGGCGCTGTTCGCCGACCGCAAGGCCGAGGCCAGCAAGAAGCGCGAGCGGCCGGCGAAGGTCGAGGAGCGCCTCGCCCAGCGCATCGTCGACGGCGACAAGGAGGGTCTTGAGGCCGATCTCGACCTCGCCATGGAGAGCCTCGATCCGCTGGCGATCATCAACGAGCACCTGCTCTCCGGCATGAAGGTGGTGGGCGAGCTGTTCGGCGCCGGCAAGATGCAGCTCCCCTTCGTGCTGCAGTCGGCCGAGACGATGAAGAAGTCGGTGGCCTATCTCGAGCCGTTCATGGAGAAGGTCGAGGGCCAGGAGAAGGCGACGATCGTGCTCGCCACGGTCAAGGGCGACGTCCACGACATCGGCAAGAACCTGGTCGACATCATCCTCACCAACAACGGCTATCGCTGCGTGAACATCGGCATCAAGCAGCCGCTCGGCAACATCCTGGAGGCGGCGCGCGAGGCCAGGGCCGATGCCATCGGCATGTCCGGGCTGCTCGTGAAGTCGACCGTGATCATGCGCGAGAACCTGGAGGAGATGAGCCGCGAGGGCCTCGACATCCCGGTGATCCTGGGCGGTGCTGCGCTCACCCGTGCCTATGTCGAGGACGACTGCGTGAAGGCCTATGCCTCGGGCAAGGTGGCCTATGCCAGGGACGCCTTCGACGGCCTCAAGCTCATGGACCAGATCGCCAACGGCCGGTTCGACGCCCATCTCGCCGACATCCAGGAGAAGCAGCAGGCGAAGAAGCGCCCGGCCAGGAAGCAGCGCACGCTCGAGCACAACGACGGCAGTACGCCCATCCTCCGCCCGGTCGACGTCGAGGCGACGCGGCTCCGGCGCGACCAGCTCAGCAACGGCGTGGCGATCCCAGCGCCGCCCTTCTGGGGCGCGCAGGTGATCGAGAACGTGCCGGTCCGGGCCCTCGTGCCCTACCTCAACGACAACATGCTCTACCAGTTCCACTGGGGCTACAAGAAGGAGGGGCGCACCCTCGACGAGTTCCTCGCCTGGGCCAGGAAGGAGCTCAGGCCGATCCTCCAGGACCTCCTGGCCGAGACCGAGGAGGGCAAGGTCTTCGCCCCACAGGCCGCCTACGGCTACTGGAAGGCCGCGGGCGAGGGCAACGATCTCGTCCTCTTCGACGAGAGCGGCGACAAGGAGCTCTGCCGCTTCCACCTGCCGCGCCAGAACAAGCCCGACGGTCTCTGCATCGCCGACTTCTTCCGCGACATCGACAGCGACGAGCGGGACGTCATCGGCCTGCAGGTGGTGACCGTCGGCCAATACGCGGCCGAGGTGGCGCGGGAGTGGTTCAAGAACGACCGCTACCAGGACTATGTCCGCCTGCACGGCCTGGGCGTCGAGCTGGCCGAGGCGCTGGCAGAGTACGTCCATGCCAAGGTCCGGGCCGAGCTCGGCTTCGGCCACGAGGACGCGCGCACGATGCACGAGCTCCTCAAGCAGGGCTATCGCGGCTCGCGCTACAGCTTCGGCTACCCCGCCTGCCCCAACCTCAGGGACCAGGAGCCGCTGCTCGAGCTTCTGGGTGCGGCCCGCATCGGCGTCGAGCTGAGCGACGAGTGGCAGCTCCACCCCGAGCAGAGCACCAGCGCCATCGTCGTCCATCACCCGCAGGCACGGTACTTCAACGTCTAGCCCGATCTCGCGGGGGAGCCGAACCGTTGGACGACGTGACCATCGCCCGCGCCCTGCACGTGCTCGCCGTGGTGCACTGGATCGGCGGGGTGGCCCTCGTCACCCTGGTGATTCTGCCGGCCATCCGCCGCCTCGCGGCACCGGCCGAGCGGCTCGCCCTGTTCGAGGCGATCGAGGGCCGCTTCTCGGCCCAGGCCAAGGTCTCGGTCACCCTGGCCGGCCTCACCGGCTTCTACATGACCCACCGCCTCGATGCCTGGCACCGCTTCCTCGAGCCCGGCTCCTGGTGGATGCACGCCATGCTGCTGGTCTGGCTGATCTTCACCGTCGTGCTGTTCGTGGCCGAGCCGCTCTTCCTGCACGCCTGGTTCCGCGCCCGCGCGGCCCGGGCACCCGAGAGCACCTTCCGGCTCGTCCAGCGCGCCCACGTCGTGCTCCTGCTCGCCGCCGCGGTCACCACTGGAGCGGCCGTCCTCGGCTCCCACGGCCTGCTCTACTGAGCCGGGCTACTCCGCCGCCCGCCGCTCCTCCTGGGCCAGCGCCTGCAGCCGGAAGGCGAAGCGGGCGCCGCCCAGCGTCCCTTCGCCCACCCAGATCGCACCGCCGAAATGGTCGACGATCTGGTGGCAGATGGCGAGCCCGAGCCCCGTTCCCTTCGGCCGGTCCTTGAGGCTCTCGTTGGCCTGGAAGAACTTCTCGAAGATCTTCGCCCGGTGCTGCGGGCTGACCCCGGGGCCGTTGTCGTCGACCGTCACCACGTAGTCGCCGCCGTCGCGCTCGACCCCGACGCAGACCCGGCCCTGGCCTGTGGGCGTGAACTTGAAGGCGTTGCCGAGCAGGTTGACCACCACCTGCACCAGCCGGTCGTGGTCGCCCCGGACCAGGGCCGGGGTCGCCAGCCGCGGGCCCCGCTCGACCACCGCACCCAGCTCGCTCGCCATGCCCCGGGTGGCACCGATCGCCTGGTCGACCACCTCGTCGAGGTCGACGTCGGTGACCACCCAGTCCATGCTGCCGGATTCGATCTTCGAGAGGTCGAGGACATTGTTGATCAGCCGGGTCAGCCGCTCGCTCTCGCGCACGAGGATGCCGAGGAACTCCTGCCGCTCGTCCACCGAGAGGTCCGGGTTGTCGATCAGGATCTCCGAGAACGACCGGATCGAGGTCAAGGGCGTCCTGAGCTCGTGGCTGACCGTCGCCAAGAAGTCGTCCTTCATCCGGTCGAGCTGCCTGAGCCGCTCGTTGATCTGCTTGAGCTCGGCCCCGGCCTCCTCGAGCGCCCGCGAGCGCTCCTCGAGCTGGTGGCTGTACTCGATGACCTGGCTGGCCTCGTCGAGGATCTCGAGAATGTCGTCCGGGCCGATCACCTCGCCGCGGACCACCGAGGCCACCATGGCGCGCGCCGAGGCCGCCCCGATCGCCCGTGCCACGTGCCGCTCGACCAGCTGGACGAACTCGGCATCGGCCCGCCCGCCCATCTCGAGCGGCTGGGCCCTGGCGATGGCGTCGAGCGCCATGACCTGCTCGGCCTGCTCGCGCCCGACGAAGCGGACCAAGAGATCGAACAGCTCGGCCACCTTCGTGTCGCCGCGCCAGATCCGCGTCGTTCCCTCGCGCTCGAAGACGTTGACGAAGAGCAGCGCCTGCAGCCGCTGCAGATTGTTCTGCTGGAAGAGCAGCGAGCCGCCGACCAGGAGGAGGACGTTGACGGTGATGCTCCAGAAGAGTGCATGGCTCACCGGCTGCAGCCCGGCGAGGCCGAACAGCGCCTCCGGCCGCAAGAGCGGCGAGCCGAAGAACCCGTCGACGAGGATCGCGGGGTCGACCACGCCGGTATTGGCCAGCGCCGGGACGATCAGCGTCAGCCCCCAGACGGTGATCCCGGCGGTGATCCCGGCCAGCGCACCCACCAGGTTGGCGTCGCGCCAGAAGATGCCGAGGATCAGCGCCGGCACGAGCTGGGCCACCGCCGCGAACGCGATGAGCCCGATGCTCACGAGGCCGTAGCCCGCCGCCACCGCATGAAAGAAGATGTAGCCCAGGACCAGGAGCAGGAGGATCGAGGCCCGGCGGATGTTGAGGACCAGCCGCGACAGGTGCGGCCGGCGGGTCAGCTGCAGCGCCTCGATCCGGAGCAGCACCGGCATCACGAGATCGTTCGAGATCATCGTGCTGAGCGCCACGCTGGTGACGATGATCATCGCCGTGGCCGCACTGAGCCCGCCGATATAGACGAGCAGCGCCAGCCAGGGTGCCTGCGCATCGAGCGGCAGGAAGAGCACGATCAGGTCGCTGTCCGGAATGCCCTGCAGCCGCCCCGCGAGGGCGATCGGGATGACGAAGATGTTGATGAGCAGGAGGTAGGTGGGAAACGCCCAGGTGGCGGTCCGGATGTGCCGCTCGTCGACGTTCTCGATCACCGCCACGTGGAACTGCCGCGGCAGCACGAAGATCACCGACGCCGCCAGCATGATCGTCAGGAACCAGTCGAGATAGCGCCAGCCCCGGGGCATCAGCAGCAGCTCGCCGTGCCCGGCCGCCCGGGTCGCGGCGGTGATCGAGGCGAGGCCGTCATAGAGCCAGAAGGTGACGAAGAGGCCGACCGCGATGAACGCCGTGAGCTTGATGATGCTCTCGAAGGCGACGGCCAGGACCATGCCCTGGTGGGTCTCCGTCGCATCGATGTGCCGGGTGCCGAAGAGGATGCCGAAGATCGCCATGATGATGGCGATGATCAGCGCCGTGTCGATGCCGAACGGTGCGAGCCCGTCGCCCGAGCCCAGCCCCAGCATCACGTCGGCGCTCGCCGACAGGGCCTTGAGCTGCAGCGCGATGTAGGGAATGGCGGCGATCATCGCCACCAGCGTCGCCAGCCCGCCCAGGAGCGTGCTCTTGCCGTAGCGCGACGCCAGGAAGTCGGCGATCGAGGTGATGCTGTAGGTCTTGGCGATCCTGAGGATCTTGTGCAGGACGAAGGGGAACAGGAGGGCGGCCAGGGTCGGGCCCAGATAGATCGGCAGGAACGCGATCCCCGCCTGCGACGCGAGGCCGACCGAGCCGTAGAAGGTCCACGACGTGCAGTAGACCGCCATGCTCAGCGTGTAGATCAGCGGATGGTTGATCAGCTGCCGGCCCTGGCGGGCCCGCTGGTCGCCCCAGGACGCGATGACGAAGAGCAGGCCCAGATAGGCGGCCGAGATCAGGACGATGAACCAGGCCTGGAACATCAGGGCCGCGCCCGCCCCTGCATCACCAGCGCCGTGAGCCCGATCACCACCGCCCAGCCGAGGAACAGATAGGCCGGCAGGAAGCCGCCGCCGCCGGCCGCGTCCATGACGATGACCAGGGGCGCGTTGAACAGCAGCAGCGCCAGGATCAGGATGGCCAGGAGATAGCGCCGCCGGCGGCCGTCGATCATCCGCCCGCCCCCCGCCCGGGCGCCCGCCGCCGCCTCATCGGCCGTCCAGCATCGCCTCGATCTGCGCCACGAGCTCGCGCGTCGAGAACGGCTTGGTCACGTAGGCATCCGCCCCCAGCGCCAGCCCCCGGTCGCGCTCGCTGTCCCGGCCGCGCGCGGTCAGCATGACGATCTTGGTCGCGGCCCAGGACTGGTCCGCGCGGATCCGCTCGCACACCTCGTAGCCGTCGAACTCGGGCATCATCACGTCCAGCAGCAGCAGGTCCGGCGGCTCGCCCTCGAGTGCCGCCAGCGCCTCCGCCCCGTTGCGCGCCACCGCCACCTCGAACCCGGCCCGCTTCATCAGGAACTCGAGCGACAGCACGATGTTCGGCTCGTCGTCGACGATCAGGACCTTCCTCGCCACGCCTCACCTCCCCGTCGCGGCCCGCCGTCCGTCGATCCTAGCCCCGCCCGCCGCCGAGCAAAAGCCCGGACGACGCCTCCGGCCTTTGCGGATCGCCCGCCGGTTGCTAAACAGGCGGCCACACCGGCACCCCCCCCAACCGACACCCGGCACCGCTCAAGGACCGACATGGCCTCCTACCAGTACATCTTCACCATGCACCGCCTCACCAAGATCTTCCCGGGCGGCAAGAAGCTCTTCGAGAACATCACCCTGGCCTTCCTCCCCGGTGCGAAGATCGGCGTTCTCGGCGTCAACGGCTCGGGCAAGTCCTCGCTCCTGAAGATCATGGCCGGCCGCGACAAGGACTTCAACGGCGAGGCCTGGCCCGCCGACGGGGTGAAGGTCGGCTATCTCGAGCAGGAACCGCAGCTCGACGCCACCAAGGACGTCATGGGCAACGTCATGGACGGCGTGGGCGAGGTGAAGACCCTGCTCGACCGCTTCAACGCCGTCTCCGAGCAGTTCGCCGACCCCGACGCCGACATGGACGCGCTGATGGCCGAGCAGGCCGAGCTCCAGGAGAAGATCGACGCTGTCAACGGCTGGGAGATCGAGCGCACCGTCGACATCGCCATGGACGCGCTGCGCTGCCCCCCAGGCGACGCGGACGTCACGAAGCTCTCCGGCGGCGAGCGCCGGCGCGTGGCGCTCTGCCGCCTCCTCCTCTCCCAGCCCGACCTCCTCCTGCTGGATGAGCCCACCAACCACCTGGATGCCGAGAGCGTCGCCTGGCTCGAGCGCTTCCTCCACGACTACAAGGGCACCGTCGTCGCCGTCACCCACGACCGCTACTTCCTCGACAACGTGGCGGGGTGGATCCTCGAGCTCGACCGCGGCAAGGGCTACCCGTTCGAGGGCAACTACTCGGGCTGGCTCGCCCAGAAGCAGAAGCGCCTGGCGCAAGAGGAGCGCGAGGAGCAGGCCCGGCAGAAGACCCTGGCCCGCGAGGCCGAATGGATCGCGAGCAGCCCCCGCGCCCGCCAGGCCAAGCAGAAGGCCCGCATCTCCGCCTACGAGGACCTGCTCCGGTCCGCCAACGACGCCGCCCCCGGCTCGGCCCAGATCATGATCCCGCCCGGCCCCCGCCTCGGTGCCAACGTCATCGCCTTCGACCACGTCAGCAAGGGCTTCGGCGACCACCTCCTCATCGACGACCTCTCCTTCGAGCTGCCGCCTGGCGGCATCGTCGGCGTCATCGGCGCCAACGGTGCGGGCAAGACCACGCTCTTTCGCATGATCATCGGCGAGGAGACGCCCGACAGCGGCAGCATCCGCATCGGCGACACCGTCAAGCTCGGCTATGTCGACCAGTCCCGCGACAGCCTGAACGCCAACAAGTCAGTCTTCGAGGAAGTCTCCGGCGGCACCGACCACCTCGAGTTCGGCAAGCAGGTCATGAACTCCCGCGCCTACGTCGCCTCCTTCAACTTCAAGGGCGGCGACCAGCAGAAGAAGGTCGGCGTGCTCTCCGGCGGCGAACGCAACCGCGTCCACCTCGCCAAGCTGCTCCGCTCCGGCTGCAACGTCCTCATGCTCGACGAGCCCACCAACGACCTCGACGTCGACACGCTGCGGGCGCTTGAGGACGCGCTGCTCGACTTCGCCGGCTGTGCCATCGTCATCAGCCACGACCGCTGGTTCCTCGACCGCATCGCCACCCACATCCTCGCCTTCGAAGGCAACAGCCACGTCGAATGGTTCGAAGGCAACTTCGAAGACTACGAGGAAGACAAGAAACGCCGGCTCGGTGCCGAAGCGGTCGAGCCGCACCGGCTCAAGTACAAGCCACTCAAGGTGGCTTGACGGAAAGGGAATCCGGGGAGGATGATCCTCCCCGGGCCCCACCATTACCTTGGGTTGGGGCAGATTGGAGGGTGCGAACCATGACGACGCTGACCATCCGCAAGCTCGATCCTGCCGTCGAACGACGCCTCCGCGACCGCGCCACCTGCCACGGCTTGACCATCGAGGAAGAAGCCGAGCGCATCCTCGAAGAAGCCGTCGGCAGCACCGAAGCCGAACCCAAGAACGCCTATGAAGCCATGCGCCGCCACTTCCGCGACCTCGAAGGCGTCGACCTGGAGCTGCCTACCCGACACCCCGCTTCGACGAGCCGAAGGCCGCGGCTAAACGTTAATTGAGTCTCGTGGACCCGAAAAACGTGGACCCGAAAAACATCGCCTAATGGTTAACAAAGAAGGTGTCCCCGTAAGTGCGAGGACGGTAAAAAATGCCCGCTACCGATAGATCAAAAGATCTCTTAGATTCAAATCAGGAGACAATAGAAGAATTTATCAACTTTGTATGGAAGAAAGAAAAGGACTTAGATAGGGCGCGCGATGAGTCAGCCAGCTTATACAACACATTTATCTTGTTAGAAAATGACGAAGAAATGAGCGGAATACGTGCCAATCATGACTATGGCCGATGGATTGAAAGCCTTGACCCGGTGGAACGAGCAAATCTTGATCTCCGTGGATCTTTTATTCTGATGATCGCGGCGCAAGCCATGGAGATGAAGCACGGTCCGCATTATTATGAAAAAGGACGCAAAGAAAATGCAACACAATTACCACTTGGCTCAATACTCAAAGCAGCTCGCAATCAAGCTTTGCATTTTCATGAAAATCAAGAGCCAAAAAAGAAAGATAAGTCTACATGGGACTGCTTGAAAGATTCATACGGTCCGTTCTTAGAGTTTCCGTCGCAATGTAGTTACGCAGGATTCATCTTGAAAAATGTTCTGAAGTGGAAGGATTTCGATACACTTTGCGCTGATATTAAAAGCAGCCCGTAACATGGACTTGATCCTATATCTGATCGTTGGGATTCCCGTGTTTGTCGTTGCTCTAGGTGTTGCGCTAGGTCTGGCGTTTTGGTTTGGAATGTTCGGAATGAGATGTGGGTTTGCTGTGGGCGAAATAATAGCTTGCATTGTACGGCTGCGACGCGTTCGAAACGGCGACCCCGTTTGGGAGATTGCAACAAATATAGGCGGTGGCATTGGCTTTCTTGTGCCGTTTATATTCATAATGTGGGGAATATTCAATTTTTTTCTTGATGCTTTACCAAGATGAGCGTGGGCTAAGGGGGACACCTCCCATTTTGACCTTTCCCGCCCCCAAGAAATTCGGGGCCACGACACTCTTTTAACCCTTCGACGAAATTCGGGTCCACGACACTCTTCTTTTAACCCTTACGAAATTCGCGGCTAAGGGGGACACCTCCCTTTTTAACCATTCCGCTCGGTCGCTTCCGCTTCGGCCCGGCGGGTCCGCTTGCGCCGTAATGCGCGGCTAAGGGGGACACCTCCCTTTTTAACCATTCCGCTCCGGCTAAGGGGGACACCTCCCTTTTTAACCATTCCGCTCGGTCGCTTCCGCTTCG
>CAYWSB010000055.1:30190-31405 GCA_964460465.1 uncultured Geminicoccaceae bacterium
GCCCGGCGGGTCCGCTTGCGCCGTAATGGCCGCCCGATTACCTCTTCGGCTGCCTCCAGCAGCTTCTCGGCACCGAGCGGGCGCCCGGTGCGGACGTGGCGGCGGATGCGGTCGGCCTGCCAACTTGACGGCATGTCGTCGAGATAGGCGCGCCAGTCCGTGACCAGCTCCTCCAAGGCGCCGCGGCTGGTCAGGCCGTCGTCGATGCCCTCGAGGTGTGCTCGGGCACTCGACCAGCGCCAGTCCTCGGGCCGGCGCACCAGCCTCGCCCGGTCCGGGTTGCGCTCGATGTAGCGGGCCGCCATCAGCGCGTGCGGCTCGTCCATCGGGCAGGAGGAGAAGCGGCCCTGCCAGAGATGGCCGACCCAGCCGTGCCGCCGGTTGATCTCGCGTGTGTAGCGCTTGTGGGTCTCGCCGATCGCCGTGGCGAGACCTTCCACAGTCGCCGGCACCGCCATCAGGTGCACGTGATTGGGCATCAGGCACCAGGCCCAGATCGCCACCCCGGCAGCAGCGCACTGCTGGGCCAGGATCAGCTTGTAGAGCCCGTAATCAGCGTCGGCAAAGAACACCGCCTGCCGGCGGTTGCCGCGCTGCACGACATGATGCGGACGATCCGGAACGACGATGCGAGCGGCGCGAGGCATAACGCAATGCGTAGCACGACGCCAAAAGGTTAAAAAGGGAGGTGTCCCCTTTTCGACGAAGGGAGGTGTCCCCTTTTCGACGAGGTGTCCCCTTTTCGACGCATCGTCCGCGCCGGGCAGGGTCTCCGCGATCCACTCGACGTCGAAGCCGACGGCGCGCATGGCCCTCACCGTCGACCCGGCGACGCATTCGTCGGCGAGGAGCGTCATCTATTCGGCGGCAATGATGTCCTCGCCGGCGATATGGTCGGCAGCGAACGCCTGCGCTGCCCGGATATCCTCGATGGTCAGCGCTGGATAGTCAGCCAGCACCTGCTGCTCGCTGTCCCCGGCGCCCAGCCGGCGGAGGATCAACTCGACCGGGATGCGCGTGCCCTTGACGACCGGCTTGCCCATCATGATCCGGGGGGTCAGAAGCGACCCGATCAGTCGCACCCTTCGTCATCCAAGCCCTCCAAGCTTCGCCAGCATACTACGCCCCCACCCCCCAAAGTCAAAATCCACCCACTCCAAGATCCCGAGGGGGCGCGGGGGAAATCATTTGGCTCAATTCGCGTTGGCTGTGCAG
>CAYWSB010000056.1:0-31084 GCA_964460465.1 uncultured Geminicoccaceae bacterium
CCCTTGGTCTCCATGAGCGCCTTCTTGGCGTCACGGTCCATGTCGGCCTTGCCGAAGCGGTCGAGCACCCATTCGTAGTCGACGTCCCAGACCCGACACCAGTGCTTCCAGGCACCCTCGGCGAGGCCGTAATACGCCGGCAGCGAGGTGACATCGAGGCCGAGGTCGGTGGCCCCCTGGACGTTGCAGTGGCCGCGGAAGATGTTGGCGCCGCCGCCCTCGATGCCGATGTTGCCGGTGGCCAGCTGCAGGATCGAGAGGGCGCGGACATTGGCCGTGCCGACGGTGTGCTGCGTCACGCCCATGCACCAGATCAGGGTCGCCGGCTTCACCGTCGCCATGATCTCGGCGATCTCCTTGACCTGGGCGCCGGGCACCCCGGTGACCCGCTCGACCTCGGCCGGGGTCCAGCGCTGCACCTCCTCGCGGATCTGCTCCATCCCCCAGACCCGCTGGGCGATGTACTCCTGGTCCTCCCAGCCGTTCTCGAAGATGTGCCAGAGCATGCCCCACATGAGCGGGATGTCGGTGCCCGGGCGATGCCGCACGTAGTGGGTCGCGTGCGCGGCAGTCCGCGTATAGCGCGGGTCGCAGACGATCAAGGGTGCCCGGTTCAGCTCCTTGCCCCGGAGCACGTGCTGCAGCGAGACCGGGTGCGCCTCGGCGGGGTTGCCGCCGATGATCATGATCGCCTTGGAGTTGGCGATGTCGTTGTAGGAGTTGGTCATCGCCCCGTAGCCCCAGGTGTTGGCCACCCCGGCTACCGTGGTCGAATGGCAGATGCGCGCCTGATGGTCGACCGAGTTGGTCCCCCACATCGCCGCGAACTTGCGGAAGAGATAGGCGCCCTCGTTGGAGAACTTGGCGGAGCCGAGCCAGAACACACTGTCCGGGCCGCTTTCGCCACGGATCTGCTCGAGCTTGTCGCCGATCTCCTCGATCGCCTGCTCCCAGGAGAGCCGGCGCCATTCGCCGCCGACCAGCTTCAAGGGGTACTTCAACCGCCGATCGCCGTGCACGAGCTCGCGCACCGCGGCCCCCTTGGCGCAATGCGTGCCGCGGTTGATCGGGCTGGCCCAGGTCGGCTCCTGGCCGACCCAGACCCCGTTCTGGACCTCGGCCGTCACCGTGCAGCCGACCGAGCAGTGGGTGCAGATGTTCTTCCTGATCTCGACCGGCTGGCCGGGCTGGACGAGGCCCGCCTCGGCCTTGCGCACGGTCGCGAGCGGCACCGCGCCCAGGGCGGCGAGCCCTCCGGCGGCAAGGCCGGATCGCCTGAGAAAGGCGCGGCGATCGACCGTGGCCGCGGCGGCACCGGCGACGACGCCGGCGAACCCGTTCTGGCGCGACACCCCGGAACGACGCTTCTGCAACATGATTCGTGCCTCCCGTCAGTACCGGTTGGTCTCGTAGAACGTGCGGACGTGGTCGGTCTCCTGGTACCGACGCCGACGTTTTTCCTCGGCGGATTCCGTGGCCGCGGCGTCGCCGCCGACCAGGAGCACGGGTGCGGCCAGCGCGGCACCGGCGGCGCCCGTGGCGGCGGCCTTGAAGAAGCCACGCCGTGCCGGGCTCTCCGGCGCCTCGAGCGGTGTGCGCGAACCTGCCATCGTCTGTCCCTCCTCGATCAATCCCTTCGCTCCGGGGGCGATAGCCCTAGGCCGCGAGCGCATAGGCCGTCGTCTCGATGTCCACCAGGAGCCGCCCGATCGTGCCCACTGGCCGATAGAACGACGCCGCCCCGGCACCCTCGAGGTCGGCGAAGAACCGACCCGCCCAGGGCGCCAGATGGCGACTGAAGAACTGCTCCTGGGTCGCCGCATCGGCGGCGAACTGGCCGGCGATCAGCCCGGCCATGATCTCGGCCAGCGACGCGATGTGGTCCTCGGGGTCGGCCTGCCCCGGCGCCCGCTCGATCCCGAGCGCCGCAAGGTCGGCGCGCAGCCGCGCCAGCGGCTTCTCGTGCAGGAAGCCGGTCTGGTAGTACGAGCCATACGGCAGGAGCTCGCCCCGGCCGACGCCGATGAAGAGGTGGTGATACTCGCGTTCCAGCACGGCCGGGTCGCTGTCGCGGGCGCGGCCGGCCAAGTCGACCAGCGCCATGCCGAGCGCCGTCGCGTCGCCCTCGATCCCGCCCACGATCTCCAGCGTCCCCTTGTCCGGGGCCGCACGCAGCAGAAGCCCCAGCAACAGCCACAGACGGGCCCGCGCGACATCGACCGCGTCGCCCGTGCTCGCGGACGGTGCATTGGTCCCGCTTTCGGCAAGCGTTGCCAGAATCGACCTCCCGATCGCGGCGCCACAGCTCCGACCGGCCCTCCCCCGGTGGGCTGGAAACCGTCGCCAGGACGCTTCGAGCTTTCATTGCTCCAATTCCAATGTGCCGAGAAAGCCGGCCCGAGGCAAGTTACAAACGGGTGAACCACCGCGGCGTTGCGGCACCGGATCGGCCGGTGGCGTCGCTAGCGTGGGGTGGCTCCGCCGTGTCGCCGGCGACGTGGCGGCGGCGTGTCGGCCGCGGCGACCTCCCGGCCCGACACCGGCGCCGCGGCGGGCGGTGCTGCCGGAGCTGACGGCGGCAAGGCGGGCCGCGCTTCGGCGGCGACGGCCGTGGTCGCGGCCGGCGGCGCCTCGCCCGGCCGTGGCGTCGGTGCCGCCACCTGCCGCCGGACCGCCTCGAGGAGCCGGGTCGCCGCTGCCTTCGGGTCGTCGCCGGGCAAAAGGGCGCCGTAGCCCGGCGCGTTGAAGTCCCAGTCGTAGTCGGCGACCTCGCGGAAGTCGCGGATCTTCGGGTCGACCGCCCAGAGGCGACGAAGCGCCGCCTGGCGCAAGGCCTTCGGCACGCCCCGCTGGAGGAACGCCTGGACGTCCCGGCCGCTGGCGATGCTCTCGACCGGCGGCAGATCCGCCGGATCGATCTGCGGCTCCGGCTCGGGCAAGGCGGCCGGCGCCGCGCTCCCCGGCGCGGCCTCGGTCGCCACCGGCGGTGGGACGGCCTCGGCTGCTGCCTCGGCCCGGCGGGCCGCCCGCTTGCGCGCCGACCAGCGGCCGAGGAAGCCCGGCGTTGCGCCCTCGCGCCGGTCAGCCGTCATGGCCGTTGCCCCGGCGGCGGCCGGGCGCCGCCAGCGCCTCGGGATCCGCCCGGTCGCGCTTGCGCTTGTACTTGGGTCGCTCGACATGGTGCCGGGCTACGAAGGGCTCGAGCCAGGCGCGGACCGCCGCCGGCATCGCCACCATCTCGACCAGGTCGTCGCCGGTGTCGGCATGCGCCTGCGCCTCGCCGGCATCGACCGTGGCCAGCAGGAGCCGCCAGCCGGGCGCCGTCTCTGCCTTGCGCAGCACCACCCAGACCGCCGGCCGTGCCGCGGTCAGATTGTGCACCAGCGCCTCGGTCTCGCCGGAGTACACCACGAGATCGGTGGTCCCGGCATAGAACAGGGTGATGCCGTCCGCCTCGTGCAGGACGGTCCAAGCCGGCGTGGCCGGACGGCCCGGCAGCACCTCCGTCACCCGCCAGACATGCGGCTGCCAGCGGCTCGTCGCGGGCCGGCGCTCGACCACGACCCCGACCGCGAAGCGTTCGCTCGCCATCGCTAGCTCCTCCTCTCCTGGCGCAGCGGCAGGCCAGTCAGCAGGTTCTGCGGCTTCAGCCGCAGCCGCTTTTCCTTGTCCATCGCCATGGCGAGATAGACCGGCCGGCCGGCCACGCGCTCCAGCATTACCGCCGGATCGACGAGCTCCAGACGGAACAGCGCGAGGATTCGCGCCAGATCCGCCTGCGCCACATGGACCCCGTGCCACAGCGCATTCAGGATCGCCGTGGCCTCGGCATCCAGCCCGATGTGCCAGGACCACCGCTCGTCGCGAATCGTCTGGACCGGCTGGATACGCACCTCGACCCGGAGGAAATGGCCCACCCAGCGCTCCAGCACCCGGCAGAGCGCATCGAGCCCCGGCCGGGTGAAGGCCACGTCCAGCACCATGTCGAAACGCTCGCTGCGCCCGAGATAGGCACCGGCATTGCCCTCACCCATCACGTCGAGCTCGACCGTGCGCGGTGCCGTTCCGGCCTGGACCAGCAGCCGGCCGAGGCCGCCGAAGCCGGCCGACGCCGCCGACTGCTCCACCGTCTCCTCGTCCGCCACGAGGACGCCGCCCTCCCGGATGCTGACCTTCTGGCTGCGAAAGAGCAGCTCGCCGGCCCGCCACTGGAACCCGTCCGCCGCGCCGGCCAGGACGTGGGCGAGGATGACGTGGACGAGCTGGCTCATGAAGAGCGGCGGCACCGTTCCGTCGCCACCGCGCGCGAAATCGAGATAGGCCGCCTCCAGACTCGGCCGGCCGGCCAGCCGGTCGCGAAAGCCGAGCCAGACGCGATAGTTGTCCGCCGCGTCGGGATCGGCCAGGGCGGCGAGCTCGGCCGCGTCGATCGCGGCCAGCGGCTCGGCCAGGAGCCGCGCGTGGAGAGCCCGCTCGGCGGCACAGGAATCCGCCACCGGGGCGAGCTCCGGCCGGGCCAGATAGGCCTTGAGGAAGGATGGCGTCACCGCTAGGCCGCCCCCCGGGGCTGGATCGAGCAGGGCCAGGCCGGCGCTCGCCCAGACCGCCTCGGTCATGCGTCGCCTTCCTCGGGCAGGAGCTCGAAGGCCCGGCCGTGCAGGCCCGCGCCACGCTCGATCACCCTGAAGCGCTCGCGAATGCCGCCATCGCCGTCGACCAGCCGCTCGATGGCGAGCAGCGTGTTCACCGGATGTGCCCGGCAGAGCTCGGCCATGAAATCGACCTCCTGGCGCGCCACGGGGCGGGCCGCCTCGAGCGACGGCGCACCGTGCGCGTCGACGAAGAGTCGCGCCAGCCGCTCGATCATGACCTCGACCGCCGCCGCGTCGGCGGAGGCGACCACCACGAAGGTCGACCAGCCCAGGGACTGCGTGCCGAGAAAGCCATTGGCGAACGCCTGCCGGCGCTTGCCGGCGAGCCGCCCGGGCTCGGCGTCGATGAAGGCGAAGCCGCCCGCCACCGCCCATTCGCCGGGCTCGGCCGCCCGCTCGAACACGGCGGTGTCCGAGGCGTCGAGCCGGATGGTGCGCGGCAGCTTGATCGTGCTCATGCGTCCGGCCCCAGCAGCAGTCGCTCGGCGAGACCCTCGCGCGATGGCGGCGGGCCGACGCGGACGAGATCGAAGGTCGCCGGATCGAAGCGGACGGTGGCGCCGTCGGGCTCGAGCAGACGGGCGCGGTAGTGGCCGGTCGCGGGGGCCAGGCCTTCCTCCTGCCAGCGATGAACCCAGTGGAGGAAATGCCGGGCGAACGACTCGACGATGCTGGTCGCGCTCGCCTCGCCGAAGCCCTCCTCCCGGAGCGCCGTCTGGCCCGGGAGTCGCCCCGGCTCGGCAGCACCGGCCGGAAAGCCGAGCCGCAGCTCGAGCCCGACCACGAGCCAGGCCGGCACGGGCGCGTCGGACGGCCCCGGCAGGGCGAGCCGGGCCCGGCCGACCCTGCCGCCGTCGACGACCAGCTCGTGCGGCCAGGCGAAGCCCACGGGCTTGAGCGGCGGACCGACCGCCGCCAGCGCGTCCGCCAGGGCCAGCATGGCGATCGGCAGGGCGGCGAAGCAGTCGGCGGCGGGCCGGTCCGGCTCCAGCACCACCGCGAGCTCGAGCATCACGCCGTCCTCGGCCACGACCAGCGTGCCCGCCTCGGCCTGACCCGATCCCGCCATGGCGCGCGCCGCGTCGAATGCCCGACGTGCCACCGGCACGGCCGCAAAGGCGGGCGGCAGATCGAAGGAAGCGGGGATCGCCCCCGGAACGGCATTGTCGTTGTCGGTCATACAGCTCATGTAGAGCTTTCCAGGTGCCGCGAAAACGGGAGAGGCGGATGCGGGTCGGCGACCGGACGGTCATCCTGTGCGACTGCGAGCACAGCATGCAGCTCGACGCCGCGGCGCTCGCCCGGGTATTCGACACCGCGCCGCCCGCCGTCGCGGCCCGACTCTGCCGCCGCGAGCAGGCCCGCCTCGCGGGCAGCGACCTTCTGGTCGCCTGTGCCCAGGAGCGCCCCGTCTTCGAGGCGGCGGTCGGCCAGCGCTCGGGCGAGGCGGCCGCCGACGCCCTCGCCACCGTCGACATCCGGGCCCGGGCCGCGTGGTCCAGGGAGGGTGCGCTTGCGACCCCCAAGATCGCCGCCCTGCTCGCCGAGGCCGCCCTGCCGCTGCCGGAGACCCCGACCGTCACCCTCGAGTCCGAGGGAGTCTGCCTCGTCTACGGGCGCGACGAGGTGGCGATCGAGGCCGCCCGGCAACTCGGCGACCGGCTCGACGTCACCGTGCTGCTGACGCGCCCGGGCGACATCGTCCCACCCGCCACCGCCAGCTTTCCGATCCTCCGGGGCACGATCCGCACCGCCAGGGGCAGGCTCGGCGATTTCGAGATCGTCGTCGACGACTACGCCGTTCCCGACCCGTCGTCGCGGGCCACGCTCCGCTTCGGCGCCGCCCGCAACGACGCCGTCTCGCGTTGCGACCTCATCATCGACCTCGCCGGCGGTGTCCCGCTCTTTCCCGCGCCCCACAAGCGCGACGGCTATCTCCGCGCCGACCCCGGCAGCCCGGCCGCCGTCCAGCGCGCCCTCTTCGCTGCCACCGACCTCGTCGGCACCTTCGACAAGCCCCGCTACGTCGAGTTCCGGACGGAGCTCTGCGCCCATTCGCGCAACCGCAAGACCGGCTGCAGCCGCTGCCTCGACGTCTGCCCGACCGGGGCGATCACCCCGGCCGGCGATCACGTCGCGCTCGACGCCGGCATCTGTGCCGGCTGCGGCGGCTGCCATGCCGTCTGCCCGACCGGGGCGGCGGCCTACGCCTACCCGCCGGCCGACCACCTGCTGGAGCGGGTCAGGACACTGCTCGACACCTTCCATCGGGCCGGCGGCAGCGATGCCGTGCTGCTGCTCCACGACACCGCCCATGGCGCGCCGTTGATCGACCTTATGGCGCGGACCGGCGACGGCCTGCCGGCCCGGGTCGTCCCGCTGGCGGTCAACGAGATCACCCAGCTGGGCATCGAGCTTGTCGCCGGCGCCATGGCCATGGGTGCCGCCGAGATCCGCATCCTCGCCGGCGACCGGACCCGCGGCGAGCGGACCGCGCTGGCGCGCACCATCGGCCTCGCCGAAGCCTTCCTCGTGGGCCTCGGCTTCGGCAGCGGCCGCATCGCCTTGATCGAGACCGACGACCCGGACGGGCTCGGCCAAGCGCTCTGGTCGATGGACCGCCGCCCGGGTACCGCCACGCCGGCCCCGTTCCTGCCGCTCGGCGACAAGCTCGGCCTGATGAAGCTCGGGCTGCGCCAGCTCCACGCCGCCGCCCCGGCGCCGGTGGACGCGATCCACCTGCCGCCCGGGGCGCCGTTCGGCAAGGTCGAGATCGACAGCGCGGGCTGCACCTTGTGCCTCGCCTGCGTGAGCGTGTGCCCGACCGGCGCGCTGAGTGCCGCCGAGGACCACCCGCGCCTCGCCTTCACCGAGAACGCCTGCGTGCAGTGCGGTCTCTGCAAGCCGACCTGCCCCGAGCAGGTGATCACGCTCGTGCCCCGCTTCGACTTCACCGATGCCGCCTTCCGCCCCAGGGTGGTCAAGGAGGAGGAGCCGGCGACCTGCACCCGCTGCGGCAAGCCATTCGGGGTCAAGTCAACGATCGACCGCATCGCCGCCAGGCTCGAGGACCGGCACTGGATGTTCCGGGGCGACCACAGCCAGCTCGAGCGCATCCGGATGTGCGCCGACTGTCGGGTGGTCGCCCAGAGCCGGTCCGCCCTCGATCCCTACGCCGGTCCACCCCGGCCGCGCACCAGGGTCGCCGACGACTACCGCGACTGAGCGCGGCCGTGGCCCGTGCCCACGGTGCCCATGGCGATCGGCGACCGCGCGACCGAACCGCGGTCGCACCCGCACCCGACCAGCACGGCAGGCCCACGCCGCGACCGAGCGGGACCGGCCGCAATCGCCGACTGCCTTGGCGATCCACCACCAACCCTCTCAAAGCAAGAGAGAATCTCCTCCGGTTTCGATCGATTTTCCGGACATGTCGTCGCGTCGTTCGCCCTTGGAAGCAGACCGCAACGGCGACACCGGGATGACGAGGGTCGATCCCGGCCTCCGTCGAAACGCCACGTGGCGGCACTGCATCGGCGCTTTACCCGCAACCACTTGACGAGCAACGTTTTTTCGAACGAGACCAATCGATTTTTCGGACATGACTACCGCCGCACGCGGGCGGGCGGACCATCGCGCCGCGAGGCCGCGATCGAGCCCGGTGGACAGCCGGCCGGCGCAACGACGAACGTCGGGCCGGGCAACACCTAGTCCCTGGCCAGGCATCCTTTTCCGGCATCGTTCAATCGATTTTCCGGACATGACTCAGTCTTCGGCCGCCGCGATTCGAGGCACTCCAGCACCGTCGCGTGAGGCCGGCCGCGTCGGCCTCGCGATCCGGGCACCCTGCTCGCTGCCACCGTGATCCCGAGGACCGGCACATCGAGGAGGGCGGCCTCCGCGGTCCTTGCCCGCCGACCGGCGGCGACGCCCGCCCCCATGCCTCCGATCGCCTGTGCCGCCGTGGCCCCGGGCGGCAGTGGCCGGTCGGCGTGCCGACCGGCATGGCGGGCGGCCTCGCCCTCTCGGCTCTCCGCCACCTCGTGCCAGGATCCAGCCCGTGACGGCAGCGGGCGCCGCGGACGCCGCAGCTCCGGCTGCAGCGAGCAACAGCCCGATCACCGGCTCGCCCGCCGCCTGTCCCGCCGCACCCGGGCCGGGTTCCAGGTCGCTGCTACAATGCTTCCGTCTCGAGCCCGGCCGACGGGGAGCCCGGCCGTTTGCCGCCACCGCCGTCGGGATTCGTCCTCGACATCCGCGAGCGGCCCGGCTGCGGCCGGACCAGGAGCGCGGTGAGCCCGGTCGGCACCGGTGGCGGCGGGCGCTGGCCCGAGCGGCACATATCGACGAGAATGACGCCACCTGACCATCGCCCTCGGGATCCGCCAGGATCGCGAGGGCCGGCAAGTGGGCCGATTGGCGCACGACACCCGGCGGCGCCACGCGCGGCCCCGACCTGCCCCTTCTTCTGCGCCGCCCGCCAGTGCAAGGACAGCCGCATGACCCGAATTCGCATCCCCAACGACTACCCGATCGAGCTCACCCCGCCCGACATCGGCGACTACCGCCGTGGCAATGCCGGCGTCGACTACGTCCACACGCTGGCGAGCGGCGAGCCCGGCCCGCATGTCGGCATCACCGCCATCGTCCACGGCAACGAGCCCTGCGGTGCGATCGCGCTGGACTGGCTCCTGCGCAACGACATCCGCCCGGCGCGCGGCACGCTCACGCTCGCCTTCGTCAACACCGAGGCCTATGCCCGCTTCGACCCGGCCGACCCCAACGCCACGCGCTGGATCGACGAGGACCTCAACCGGGTCTGGGCGCCCGAGGTCCTGGCCGGCCCACGCACCAGCCGAGAGCTCGAGCGGGCGCGGGCACTCCGGCCGATCATCGACGGGATCGATCTTCTCCTCGACATCCACTCGATGCAGCACGCTACCGCGGCCCTGATGCTGGCCGGGCCGCTGCCGAAAGGCCGGGCCCTGGCGCAGAAGGTCGCCGTGCCGGCGCTGGTGGTCAGCGATGGCGGCCACGCTGCCGGCAGGCGGATGCGCGACTACGGCGGGTTCAGCGACCCGGCCTCGCCCAAGAACGCGCTTCTGGTCGAGTGCGGCCAGCACTGGGAGGCCGAGGCCGGCCCCCGCGCCATCGAGACGGCACTGCGCTTCCTGCAGGCGACGGGGATCGTCGGCGAGGCGTGCGGCACCGATTTCCTCGCCACGCGGCCGAGCCCGCCGCCGCAGCGCTTCGTCGAGGTGACGGAGCCGGTCACGATCGAGACCGACCGCTTCGCCTTCACCGGACCCTTTCGCGGTCTCGAGGTCATCGCCGAGGCCGGCACGGTCATCGCCATGGACGGCGACCGGCCGGTCACCACGCCCTACGACGACTGCATCCTGATCATGCCGTCCAAACGTCTCTGGCCCGGGCAGACCGCCGTGCGCCTCGCCCGCCGGGTCGCGGCACCGCAAGAGTGACGAGGGGGACCGGGGGAACCGAGTTCCCCCGGAGCTTTCAGACAATGCGGGGAGGCAGCGCCTCCCCGCGCCCCTCCGGTCCTTCAGTTCAGGGCGATATCGCTCACCGCGTGGGTCCAGGCACCCTCCGGGGCCCGGGTGATCACCGGGTCCGAGCCGGCCGAGAGCAGCGTCTCGACCGTCCGCTCGTAGTCCGCGGGGTCGAGCGTGCCGGTCGAGCCCTCGACCAGCTTGGCCACCTCGCCCATCATACGGATCTGGTGATGCTCCTGCTGGGCACCCGTAGCATCGTATTCGAGGACGATCATCGCCGCGTCCTCGGGGTTCTCCACCGCCCACTGCCAGCCCTGCATCGAGGCGCGCACGAACCGCGCCATCTTGTCGACGAAGGCCGGGTCGGCGAGCTTGTCCTCGTGGACGTAGAGCCCGTCCTCGAGCGTCGAGACCCCCATGTCCTCGTACTTGAAGACGGTGAGGTCGTCCGGCGAGAGGCCGGCATCGATCACCTGCCAGTACTCGTTGTAGGTCATCGTCGAGATGCAGGCCGCCTGGTTCTGCAGGAGCGGGTCGACGTTGAAGCCCTGCTTCAACACCGTCACCCCGTCGGGGCCACCGTCGGTCGGGATGCCGAGCTTGGCCATGAAGGTCAGGAACGGATACTCGTTGCCGAAGAACCAGACGCCCAGCGTCTGGCCCTTGAAGTCGTCGGTCGAGGTCACACCCGAATCGTTGCGGCAGGTCAGCATCATGCCCGAGCGCTTGTAGGGCTGGGCGATGTTGACCAGCGGCAGCCCCGCCTCGCGCGCCGCGAGCGCTGCCGGCATCCACTCGACGATGACGTCGGCGCCGCCGCCGGCCAGCACCTGCGGCGGGGCGATGTCGGGCCCGCCCGGATTGATCGTCACGTTCAGGCCTTCCGCTTCGTAGAAGCCCTGCTCCAGGGCCACGTAGTAGCCCGCGAACTGGGCCTGGGTGACCCACTTGAGCTGCAGCGTGACGTCGTCCGCCGCCAGCGCCGGAGAGGCCGCGAGCAGCACCGCCGCCGAGATCCCACCAAGTCGTCGATACATGGTCTTTCGTTCCATTCTTGTGGGTTGCCGAACTCCGCGCCGCGGCTAGCGCCGCTGCGAGGGATGCCAAAACGTGGCCGCGCGCTCGGTCAGGGCGACGACACCATAGAAGGCGGAGCCCACGAGGGCCGCCATGGCGATTTCCGCCCAGACCATGTCGAGCTGCAGCCGGCCCACCTCGGTCGAGATGCGGAATCCCATGCCCGAGGTGGGCGAGCCGAAGAACTCCGCGACGATGGCACCGATAAGTGCCAGAGTCGTGCAGATTTTCAAGCCGTTGAAAAGAAAAGGAGAGGCTGCCGGCAACCGCAGCTTGAACAGCGTCTGCCAGTAGCTCGCGGCATAAGTGCGCATCAGGTCGCGCTGCGCGTGGTCGGCCGCCATGAGGCCCTGGACGGCGTTCACCAGCATGGGGAAAAAGCACATCAGGACGACGACCGCCGCCTTCGATTGCCAGTCGAAGCCGAACCACATGACCATGATGGGGGCCATGCCGATGATCGGCAGGGCCGAGACGAAACTGCCGACCGGCAGGAGGCCGCGGCGCAGGAACGGCAGCCGATCGACCATGATGGCGACGAGGATCGCACTGCCGCAGCCGATCACGTAGCCGGTGAGCGCCCCCTTGAAGAAGGTCTGGACGAGATCGGTCCAGAGGATCGGCAGGCTCGCGGCGAAGCGTCCGCCGATCGCCGAGGGGGCCGGCAACAGGACGGGGCTCACCGCGAAGCCCCGGACCAGCAGCTCCCAGAGCGCCAGAAGGGTGAGGCCGAAGAGCAGCGGCTGGACGAGGCCCACCACCGGGCCGCGCGGCAGCCGCGAGAGCTGGACGTTGAGCCACCAGGCCACGGCCCAGAGCACGAGCGCACCGGCGACGAGCGCGGTCACGCACGCGCCCCCATGAGCCGCCCGGTCAGCCGCTCGGCCAAGCCCACCGCACCGACCAGCGCCGCCGCCAGGATCGACGCCATGACCAGGGCGGACCAGATCTGCACGGTCTGGCCGTAATAGCTGCCCGAGAGCATCCGGGCACCCAGCCCGGCCACCGCACCCGTCGGCAGCTCGCCGATGATCGCCCCCACGAGGCTCGCCGCCACCGCCACCTTGAGCGAGGCGAAAAGATAGGGAACGGCCGCCGGCCAGCGCAGCTTCCACAAGGTCTGGGCGGCGCTGGCGTTCCAGGTGCGCATCTGGTCGACCAGGATCGGGTCGGGGCTGCGCAGCCCCTTCACCATCCCCACCACGACCGGAAAGAACGAGAGATACATCGAGATCACCGCCTTGGGCAAAAGGCCGGTGAGCCCGAGCGAGGCCAGAACCACGATGATCATGGGTGCAATGGCCAGGATCGGGATGGTCTGGCTGGCGATCACCCAGGGCATCACGCTCGCATCCATCGTCCGGTCGTGAACGATCGCGATGGCGAGCAGGACGCCCAGGGCCGTGCCCATCAGGAAGCCCGCGAGCGTCGCCGAGAGGGTGATCCAGGCATGATGGACGAGGCTCCGCCGCGAGGTCGGCGCCAGCTCCATGGTCGTCCGCCAGAGCTCGACAGCGACCTGGTGCGGGGCCGGCAGCCGCGGCCGGTCCTGGCTCCAGGTAGCGGCGACCAGATCGGCAAAACCCAGCTCGACGCCCTGCCGACCCGCCTGGTCCAGGGCCCACGGCGCGTTGAGCACCACCGCCATGACGTACCAGAGCGCCAGGATGCCCGCGACCACGGTGAGGATCGGCAGCGTCCGGCCGGCTGCGAGGCGGCCGAGCACGCCGCTAGAGCTCATCGCCCACGCCCGCCCGCAGCCCGTCGCGAACCCGGGCGGCGACCTCGAGAAAAGCCCGGCTCTCGCGGATGTGCAGCGGCCGGTCGTCCGGCGAGAGCGGGCTGTCGATGACGTCGGTGATGCGGCCGGGCCGGGGCGACATGACGACGATCCGGGTGGAGAGGAAGACCGCCTCGGGGATCGAGTGGGTGACGAAGCCGATGGTCTTGCCGGTCCGCCGCCACAGCGCCAGGAGCTGCTCGTTGAGCTTGTCGCGGACGATCTCGTCGAGTGCCCCGAACGGCTCGTCCATCAGGAGGATGTCGGCGTCGAACGCGAGCGCCCGGGCGATCGAGGCGCGCTGTTGCATGCCGCCCGAGAGCTGCCAGGGATACTTGCCGCCGAAGCCGCCGAGCTCGACCAGCTCGAGCACCCGACGCACGCGCTCGCGCTGCTCGGCCGCGGCATAGCCCATGATCTCGAGCGGCAGGCGGATGTTGGCCTCGATCGTCCGCCAGGGAAAGAGGCCGGCCGCCTGGAAGACGTAGCCGTAGGCGCGCTTCTGCCGAGCCTCGGCCGGGGTCATGCCGTTCACCCGGACGATGCCCTCGGTAGGCTGCTCGAGATCGGCGGCGACCCGCAGGAAGGTCGTCTTGCCACAGCCGGAAGGGCCGATGAACGACACGAAGTCGCCCTTCTCGACCGTGAGATCGACGTTCGAGAGGGCCTGCACCGGGCCGTCGCCGGTCGCGAAGGTCAAGGACAGGCCCCGGGCCTCGATCACCGGCGACCGGGCGACCACGGCGGAAGCGGCGCTCACGCGGGATCAGACGCCCGAGGGGATGTTGGTGGGGTCGCGCTCCACCCGCCGGGGTGCGGTCAGCGCCTTCCACTTCGAGAGGGCGGCGTGCGCGGCCGGGAAGGCCGGGCGCGGCACGAAGCGGCCGCGGCCCGCCTGGGGCTGGCTGTTCTGCCCGTGCGCCCACACGACCTCGCCGCGGCTGAGCGTGAAGCGCGGCAGGGCCGTCACCTTCACCCCCTCGAAGACGTTGTAGTCGATGATCGACTTTTGCGAAGCCGCGGTGATGGTCTTCGCGAGCCCGGGATCCCAGACGACGAGGTCGGCATCCGCGCCTTCGACGATCGCCCCCTTCTTGGGATAGACGTTCAGGATCCTGGCGATGTTGGTGGATGTCACGGCGACGAACTCGTTCATCGTCAGCCGGCCGGTCTCGACCCCGTGGGTCCAGAGCACCGCCAGCCGGTCCTCGAGCCCGCCCGTGCCGTTGGGAATCATCGGGAAGCCCTTGAGCCCCATCTTCTTCTGCTCGGTGGTGAACGCCGCATGGTCGGTCGCCACCACCTGCAGGCTGCCCGACTGCAGCCCGGCCCACAGGCTCTGCTGATGGTCCTTCGAGCGGAAGGGGGGCGACATCACCCGCCTCGCGGCATGCTCCCAGGACTTGTCGAAATACTCGTGCTCGTCGAGCACCAGATGCTGGATCAGCGGCTCGCCATAGACCCGCATTCCCTTGGCGCGGGCGCGGCGGATGGCCTCGTGCGCCTGCTCGCAGGAGACGTGGACGATGTAGACCGGCACGCCCGCGGCGTCGGCGATCATGATCGCCCGGTTGGCGGCCTCGCCCTCGACCTCGGGCGGCCGCGAGTAGGCGTGACCCTCGGGCCCGGTGATCCCCTGCTCCATGTACTTCTTCTGCAGCTCGGCCACGATGTCGCCGTTCTCGGCGTGGACCAGCGGCAGGGCACCGAGCTCGGCACAGCGCCTGAACGACGCGAACATCTCGTCGTCGTCCACCATCAGGGCGCCCTTGTAGGCCATGAAGTGCTTGAAGGTGTTGACCCCGCGCTTCACCACCTCGGCCATCTCGTCGAAGATCTGCTCCGACCAGCCGGTGATCGCCACATGATAGCCGATGTCGACGCAGATCTGCGGCGCGGAGCGCCGGTCCCAGTCCTCCATCGCCCTGATGAGGCTGCCGTCGGCCCCCGGCAGGACGAAGTCGACCAGCATGGTGGTGCCGCCCGAGGCCGCGGCGAAGGTGCCGCTCTCGAAGGTCTCGGCCGTGGTGGTGCCCATGAACGGCATCTCGAGATGAGTGTGCGGGTCGATGCCGCCGGGGATGACGTAGGCGTCCGTGGCGTCGACGGTCTCGTCGCCCTTGAGGTCCGGCCCGATCGCCGCGATCGTCTCGCCCTCGACCAGCACGTCCGCCTTGAAGGTGCGGTCGGCCGTGACGACCGTGCCGCCCTTGATGACCCTGCTCACCATGCCGTTTCCCCGTTCGTTCCGTCCGTCCCGGGCCCGCCCGGCGCGCGCCGTCTCAATCGACGATCTCGGCGGTCTCGAGCACCGCGTGCAGGAGCACGTTGGCGCCCTCGAGCGCCCATTCGGGCGTGATCTCCTCGGCCTCGTTGTGCGACAGGCCGTCCTTGCACGGGCACATCACCATGGCGGCCGGAGCCACCCGGTTGACCCAGCAGGCGTCGTGCCCGGCGCCCGAGACGATGTCGCGGTGGCTGTAGCCCAGTCGCTCGGCCGCCCGCCGGACCGCCGCCACGCAGCCGGCGTCGAAGGTGACGGGGTCGAAATGACCGACCTCCTCGACGGCGATGCCGAGCCCGAGCTCGGCCGCGATCGCCGCGGCCCCGGCGCGCAGCCGCGCTTCCATGTCCTGCAGAACCGGCAATGCGGGCGAGCGGATGTCGATGGTAAAGACGGTCCGCCCGGGGATGATGTTGCGGCTGTTGGGGTAGACCTCGACATGGCCGATCGCACCCACCGCATGCGGTTGGTGCGACATGGCGACCTCGTGCACGAGCTCGGTGATGCGCGCCATGCCGAGCCCGGCATTGCGACGCATCGGCATCGGCGTCGAGCCGGTGTGGCTCTCGCGGCCGGTGAGGGTCACCTCGAGCCAGGTCAGGCCCTGCCCGTGGGTCACCACGCCGATCTGCCTGCCCTCGGCCTCGAGGATCGGTCCCTGCTCGATATGCAGCTCGAAATACGCCTTCATCCGGCGCGCCCCGGTCGGCTCGTCGCCCTTCCAGCCGATCCGCTGCAGTTCGTCACCGAAGGCCAGGCCGGCCGCGTCCTTGCGGCCATAGGCCCAGTCCTGGTCGATGACCCCGGCGAACACGCCCGAGGCCATCATCGCCGGGGCGAAGCGCGTGCCTTCCTCGTTGGTCCAGTTGACGACGACGATGGGGTGCCGCGTGCGGATACCGAGATCGTCGAGCGTCCGGACGAGCTCGAGGGCCCCCAGAACGCCCAGCACCCCGTCATACTTGCCGCCGGTGGGCTGGGTGTCCAGATGGCTGCCGACATAGACCGGCAGGGCCTCGGGGTCGGTGCCCTCGCGGCGGAAGAACATGGTGCCCATCTGGTCGACACCCATGGCGAGGCCGGACGCCTCGCACCAGCGCTGCAAGAGCGCCCGCCCCTCGGCGTCGGCGTCGGTCAGCGTCTGGCGGTTGTTGCCGCCGGCGATCCCAGGCCCGATCTTCGCCATGGCCATGAGCGAATCCCAGAGCCGTGCCCCGTCGAGTTGCAGATTGCCGGCAGGTTCCGCCATGCTCAGATTCCCCGACCGCCGGATATCATGACCAGAAGACGCGAAAAACGCTAACATCGAAGATCGGGCAGTCAAGGTGATTCGCCGGTGCCCGCCCGCCCGGCGAGCCAGGCGGCGATGCGCCCGGCAGGCGACGGTCACGGCGAGCACCGGCCGTCCGGGACGTGCCCGCGGCCGCTCGAGCCGACGCGCCTGCCGACGGCGACGGACGAGGCCGGCGCCGTTTGTATCGCGTCGCCTGGGGCGAGCGCCGTGCCTCCCCCGCAGCCGCGTGCCTAGACCGTGATCCATGAAGCGCGACGCGGCGACCGCTCGCCGGCGGAGAGCCAGGATCGGCATCCCGACGCCACGTCGCGACGCGTCACCAGGCAAGCAGCGGCACCGGCCCGACACCGCGATCGATCCGCCCCGCCGGTGTCGCCGGCTCCGGCCAGGCATGTCCGCAAGATCGATTGGTCGTTAACCGACTGGCAATGTTTGCCCGACATCCTGCTGCCGTCGCGGGACGATGGGCAGGCTCGAAATGGACGACGGTGGAACGACGCGACCAGGAGCAGCGCGGCGGTGCGGCCGGACTGCGCGGCGCCCGCGCTGCGCCGCGGCGCCGGCGGGCCAAGCCGCGCGCGCCGGCAGCCGTCGGCTGCGGCCACGCCAGCCGACTGGATCCTGCCCGCATTGTGCCGGCCTGACACTCGTCCGCTTCGGCCACACGCCGCGCGGGGCGCAGCGGTGGCACTGCAAGGGGTGCGGGCGCAAGCATCAGGCGACCACTGGCACGATCTTCGCCGGCGTGCATCGGCCGGACAAGCTCCAGGCGCTCGTCGACGACATGCTCGGGCCGGCGCCCTCCTCATGCCGTCGCCTGGCGCGCCGCCTGGCCCTCGACAAGTCGACGGTCTGGCAGTGGCGGCAGAAGGCGTGCCGCGGCTTCGCCGCCGCGGCCACCGCGCCCCCGGCCGAGCCAATCGAGACCGACGTCCTGATCGTGCGCGAATCGCGCAAGGCCTCCAGGGAGTGGGTGAACCACGCCCGTGCGCCGGCGCTCCATCCGGCCCCGGATCGGCTGCGGTGGGTGGACTACCGCCGGCGCGGCCTCGCGGCGCCGGACCACCTGCCGCGCTACCGCATCCCGGTCATCATCGCGGTCGACGACGCCGACTGCTGCGTCGCCACCGTGCGCATCGCTCGCGAGCGAAGCGACGATCCGATCCGCAGGTCCTCCGCGCTGCTGTTCGGCAGCGTCCAGGCGATCACACGGTCACCCGCGCCAGACGCCGCAGGGCTGGCGGCGACGGCGCTCGAATCGATCGATCAAGGCCCCTACCGCGGCGGCATGGTCGACCGGGCTGTGCGTGCCTGCCGCGAGTTCCTCCGGCCCTTCCGCGGTCCCGCGACCCGCCACCTGCCGGCCTATGTCGCATGGTTCGTCGTCCGCGGTGACGGCCGCGAGCCGGCGCCATGGAGAACCCACTTCCTGCGAGACCTGCCGCCCCGTGTCGCAGCCGAGGACCGTGCCACACGCTGCGCCGCGCAGCTGCCGGCTATTCGGCCGCCTTCGCCATCGGGTTGTTGGGGTGCGTCGTCCAATTGGCATAGTCCGGATCGACCCGGCGCCCGGTCCGCGCGTCCAGCGTCCCCGGCGCCAGCCGCTCCATCGTGATGCAGCCTTCGACCGGGCAAACGTTCACGCAGAGGTTGCAGGCGACGCACTCGGCATCGATCACTTCGAAGACCCTACCCGGCTTGATCGCGATCGCCTGGTGCGAGGTGTCCTCGCAGGCGGCGTAGCAGCGGCCGCACTTGATGCAGAGGTCCTGGTCGATCCGCGCCTTGGTCACGTAGTTGAGGTTGAGATGCTGCCAGTCGGTGACGTTGCGCACCGCCCGGCCGCGGAAAGCCTCCACGTGGCCGTGGCCCTTCGTGTCCATCCACTGCTCGAGCCCGGAGATCAGCTCCTTCACGATCTTGAAGCCGTAGGTCATGGCGGCGGTGCAGACCTGGACGTTGCCGGCACCCAGCGCCATGAACTCGGCCGCGTCCTTCCAGGTGGTGATGCCGCCGATCCCGGAGATCGGCAGGCCGGCGGTCTCCGGGTCGCGGGCGATCTCGGCCACCATGTTGAGGGCGATGGGCTTGACCGCCGGGCCGCAATAGCCGCCGTGGCTGCCCTTGCCGTCGATCGTCGGCTCCGGCGCCATCGTGTCGAGGTCGACACCGGTGATCGAGTTCACCGTGTTGATCAGCGACACCGCATCGGCGCCACCGGCCCTGGCCGCCCTGGCCGGCCGGCGAATGTCGGTCACGTTGGGCGTCAGCTTGACGATCACCGGCATCCGGGTGTGCGCCTTGCACCAGCGCGTCACCATCTCGATGTACTCCGGAACCTGGCCCACGGCCGAGCCCATACCGCGCTCGCTCATGCCGTGCGGGCAGCCGAAATTGAGCTCGACGCCGTCGGCCCCGGTCGCCTCGACCCGGCCGAGGATGGTGCGCCAGGAGTCCTCGTCGCAGGGCACCATCAGGCTGACCACCATCGCCCGGTCGGGAAAGTCCCGCTTGACGGTCGTGATCTCCTGCAGGTTCACCTCGAGCGACCGGTCGGTGATCAGCTCGATGTTGTTCATGCCGAGCAGACGCCGGTCGGCTCCCCAGATCGCCCCGTAGCGCGGACCGTTGACGTTGACGATCGGCGGGTCCATGCCGAGCGTCTTCCAGACCACCCCGCCCCAGCCCTGGGCGAAGGCCCGCCGCACATTGTACTCCTTGTCGGTCGGCGGTGCGGAAGCCAGCCAGAACGGATTCGGCGACTTGATGCCGACGAACTCGCTGCGCAAATCGGCCATTGTCGACTCCCTGCCCTGCCGGCCGCGTCAGCCGGCCGAAAGCTGCTGATGAATGTCCATGGCGGCGTCGCGCCCCTGGGCCACCGCCGTCACCGTCAGGTCCTCGCCACCCGGCGTGCAGTCGCCGCCGGCCCAGACCCGCTCGAGCCCGGTGCGACCGGCGGCGTCCACCTTGATCTTGCCGCGCTCCAGCGTCAGCCCCTCGGGCATGCCGGCGAGGGTCTGGCCGACGGCGAGGAGGACCTGGTCGGCCGCCAGCTCGAAGGTCTCATCCCGGGTGACGAGGCCGCTCGCGCTGTCCTGGGTGTAGGCGAAAACCGCAGCCGCGACCCGCCCGTCCCCGACAAAGCGAACCGGCATCGCATCGCAGACGATTCGCACGCCGGCCGTCTGCGCGTGCTCCTGCTCGTGGCCCGAGGCGCTCATCAGCCCGCGACCGCGGCGGTAGACGATGGTCACCTCCTCCGCACCGAGCAGCCTGGACTGCACGGCCGCGTCGATCGCCGTCATGCCACCACCGACGACCACCACCCGGCGGCCGATCGGCAGCTTGCTCTTGTCCGCCGCCTGGCGGAGCTCGGCGATAAAGTCCACGGCCGGGCGGACGCCGTCGAGATCGCGGCCCGGAACATCGAGGTCGTTGACGGCGCCCAGACCGGTGCCCAGGAAGACGGCGTCGAAGCCATCGCGCAGCTCCGCCAGGGTGACGTCCGAGCCGAGCCGCTGCCCGCGGCGGATCTCGATCCCGCCGATCTGCAGGAGCCAATCGACCTCGGCCTGGGCGAAGTCGTCAACCGTCTTGTAGGCGGCGATGCCGTACTCGTTCAGCCCGCCGGCCTTGGGCCGTGCCTCGAACACGACCACGTCGTGGCCGAGCATCGCGAGGCGATGCGCGCAGGCGAGCCCCGCGGGCCCGGCACCCACCACCGCCACACGCCTGCCGGTCGGCGCCGCCCGGGTGAACGGGTGGACACCCGAGGCGATCAGCGTGTCGGTCGCATAGCGCTGCAAGCGGCCGATCTCGACGGGCTTGCCCTCGGCCGCCTCGCGCACGCAGGCCTCCTCGCAGAGCGTCTCCGTCGGGCACACCCGGGCGCACATGCCGCCCATGATGTTCTGCGCGAAGATCGTCCGCGCCGCAGCCTCGGGCGTGCCGGTGGCGATCTGGCGGATGAAGAGCGGGATGTCGATCGCCGTCGGGCAGGCGGCGATGCAGGGGGCGTCGTGACAGAAGTAGCAGCGATCGGCGGCGACCAGCGCCTCGTGCGCCGTCAAGCGCGGCGCGATGTCCGCGAAATTCTCGGCCACCTCCTCGGCGGCCACGCGCCCGGCAACGATCCCCGGTGTCTGCGGGCTCGCGGTCATCCGGCATTCTCCATGCAGTGGCTCCCTCCATGCAGTGGCTTCATGCACTGGCCGCACAAATCGTGACGGCACGAGCCTCCTCAGGACCAACCGCTGACATAAGCTGAAACCATTATCAATTGCTAAAGCAGGAGCAGTGCCCGGAGCCGCCCGACCGGCGGTGGCATGTCCGGAAAGTCGATTGATCGTTAACCGCGCGGCAACGCCTGCGGCGTGCGGCCCCCATCCGGCAAGGGTCGCGCTCGACGGCGCGACGCCGCCGCGGCAGCGACACGCCTGACGGCCACACATGGCGCCGACCCCCCGGGGGCCCGCGGACCAGCCCCGCGGGACACGACCCGGCGCCGGTCCAGGACGAGCGCCTAGAAGCGCGGCTCGACGAGTCCGCCATCCACCCGGATCGCCTGCCCCACCGTGTAGGGGAGGCCTCCGCTGGCACAGGTCACGACGACCCGCGCCACCTCCGCCGGCTGGCCGACCCGCGGTATCACCGTCAGGCCCTGCGCGATCCGCCCGCGATAGCTCGCCATCGAAGGTGCGGTCATCGCCGTCTCGATCACCCCGGGCTGGATCTCGTAGACGCCGATGCCGGCGCCGCCGAGGCGCGCCGCGAACAGCCTCGAGGCCATGGAGAGCCCGGCCTTCGAGACACAGTACTCGCCGCGGGTGATCGAGACGCCGACGGCGTTGGCCGAGGTGATCGTCACGATCGAACGGTGCACCTCCTCCGGCTGCCGGCGCGTCAGCAACCGCCGGGCGAACGCCTGGGTGAGAAAAAAGGTCCCCCGCGTGTTGACCGCCTGGCAGCGGTCCCAGCTCGCGAGCGAGACGTCGAGGAGATCGCCGCGCGCCAGCACCGAGACCCCGGCATTGTTGACCAGCGTCGTCAGCGGTCCGAGCGCCGCCTCCGCCGTAGCCAGAATCTCGGCGTGACTCGCCGGCTCGGCGATGTCGCCGGGCGCGGCCACCACCCTTGCACCCCGTCTTGCCGCCTCCGCCCCGACCTCGGCCAGCGCCGGCGAGGCGTCGCGATCATTGAGCGCCAGGGCGAAGCCCGCCTCGGCCAGGGCCACGGCGATCGCCCGGCCGATCCCACCCGCAGCCCCTGTCACCAGCGCGACACCTGCCATCTCAAGGCCCGCCTCTGAGCAGAGCACCGGCGATGCTGCCGGGCTCGATCCGATTGGCACCCTCGTCGATCCGCGCGGCCTCGGCGTCCCGGCGCAGGCGCTTCGCCGCAAAGTTACCGGGCCAGCCGCCGCCGCCGGGCACCTGCAAGGCATGCAACGCCTCCGCCACCGCCGCGTCGACGGCAAAGCGCCGGGCGATCGAGCGTGCCCGCGCCCCGGGCTCGCCGGCACGAGCCGGCCGGCGACGCCGCGTTCCGGTCCAGCGCCTCGGCGCGCGGCCGGGCCGCACCGGGCGCCGGCCGCCATGCCGCCTCCCCGCGCCCTGGTCTGCGGACCCGTGACGTGGCAGCAGCACAACCCCCACGTGATCGACCCTCCCCATCGCGCACTCCGAGACCGATGGCCCGCGACGGGCGTCCACCGGCGTATACCGGTTAAGGCGCGGCTGCCGCGAGCGTCAAGGCGGCAGCACGGCGACGATGAAAGGGCGGCCGCGGCAAGGTCGCGGCGCGGATGTCGCGAGCACCCCACGGGCGCAACAGCGCTGGAGTCATGGAACTGCCGCAGCTCAACCTTAAGTACTGCGACAGCGCACCGCCGCCATGCCGGACCTGGCGCGCAATACCACCACGTCGCTTGCCACAGCAACAATCGAGTACGCGTCGATGCTCTTGACATTGGAAAAAAGCTCGACGAGAATGTGAAACTTTGGTGTGGAGCGAACGCAATTCATTCGGATGAGGCGAATTGGTTGAATTTCTCCGTAAGTACTATTCTACGGCGCGAATCGAGCGAGAACACTTGCATCCTGGGGCGGAATGGTCGAATGTCTTAACGCCTCTTAAGGATTATACGGCGCCGTCCCGATCGGGGAATTACGCCGACGGTAGTAGTAGAAGAGGGGAAACTAAACCATGACCTCCGGCACGTCGGCTTATGAATCGCCGAATGCGGTCGGTCTCGCTCGAGACACCGCGGCCACGGTTCACCCATTGCCACCCCGCGAAACCCTCAGCGAGCCGCCATGGGTCGCCGTCGTCGACGGCCGCCCTTGCCGGCGCGAGTTCGTCTGCAACTTCCTGGCCAGCCAGGGCTGCCTCGGCCGTCGCATCCTGCCGGTCGACGTGGCAGCGCTGCTGGCCGGGCGCGGCACGCCCGTCAGCGATCCCTCGATGATCATTTTCAGCGTCGGCGGGCTGTCGATCTCGGATTCCAGGGTGTGCGGCGACTTCGAGCGCCTGCTCGGCCGGTTCGACGCGACACCGCTCGTCGTCCTATCCGATCTCGACGCCCGCGACGAGGCGCAACTGGCGCTCGCCGCCGGGGCGCACGGCTTCGTGCCGACCCTGCTCGAGCCGACGCTGATGTGCGCGGCGCTGCTGCTGATCCAGACCGGCGGCAAGTTCGCGCCGCCGGCGCTGTTCGAGGAATGGGTGCAGGCGACACATCCAGGCCGGCCCGAGAGCACCGGGGAGCAGGCGGTCGACCTCGTGCCGCAATACGAGGAGCTGACACCGCGCCAGACCCACGTGCTGCATCTGCTGCAGGAAGGCTTTGCCAACAAGGTGATCGCCGCCAAGCTCGGCATGACCGAGAGCACCGTCAAGGTGCACGTTCGCCAGATCATGCGCCGGCTTGGTGCGAACAACCGGACCGAGGCGGCGCTGCTCGCGCAGCGCCACCAGGAAGCCCTCAGAAGAAGGGCGTGTTGAAGCGATAGGCGACCGAGGCGCGCAGCCCGTAATCGGGTGCGTCGTCGGTCAGGCCGATGCTGGTCACGACCCGCAGCAGTGTGCGTGGCGCGATGATCGCCGAGCCGCCGATATCGAAGGTGGTCTGGTTCAGGTCGCTGCCTTCGATGCTGCGCCCGTCGAGCTCCACCTCATCACTCCAGGTCTGGTTGAGGGTGAGGCTCAGCGAGGTCTGCGGGCTCACCGCCAGGTTGGCACCCAGCGACAGCGCCACCTGCTGGCCCGGCTGGATGTCGTCGTCCTCGAAGGTGTAGCTGTAGGTCAGGCCGCCGACGAAGGCGAGCGGATCCTGCCGCTTCAGGGCGACCACCTGGCCGCGCACGGTGTGGAAGCCGCCGCTCAGCGGCACGTCGTTGTCACTGCGCTCGCCGGTGTTGCTGTCGTAGATGCCGCGCAGGACGACGTCCGGCCACCAGCCGCCGCTCTCGCGCAGCACCGTCTTGGCCAGCCCGACCGAGACGTCGCCGATGGCATTGCCCCAATTGTCGTCGCTGTCGATCGGCGCGCCGCCACTCCGCGCCGAGACGTCCTGGCGAACCACGTTGTAGGGCACGTTGAGCTCGAACTGCGAATCGAACGGCAGGCCCACGGCGAGCCCGAGGCCGAGCTCGAACTCGTCCCGCCGGACCCGACTCTCGAACACCTGCCCGTTCGCCACGAACGGCGCCTTGAAGTCGCGGTGCAAGAACGAGACCTGGGGCGCGATCTCGGCTTGGCCCCGCGGCAGCAGCAAGGCACCTTCCTCGACCAGGGTACGCTCCAGCGCCCGCTCGGCGGCGAGCTCGTCGACCACCAGCCCTTCCTGCGGCCGCGGCGTGGCCACCGGCGCCACCGGCTGCTCCGGCTCGACGGTCAACAGCCCCTCGGCCTCCAGCCGCCGCTCCAGCTGCTCGAGCCGGCGCTGCAGCTCGATGATCACCGCGTCGCGCGTCTCGAGCTGCTCGCGCAACGCCTCCTCGGTGACCGGGTCCTGCGCCAGGGCGGGCAGGCCGAGGCCGGCCACCAGCACGCCGGAAGTGAACAGACCCGCGAGCGGACGGGGGCGGAGAAGACGACGCGGAACGGGTCTGGACATGGGCATCTACCACTTTCGATAGTTATGGGCGCTCGTTATGGGCGGAGGACCAGGAACTCCTCCGGGCGGGGGGCGAGACGGTTGGGCGGGATCAGGCCGTCGCGGCGCTCGACGACGAAGCCCACCCGGCCGAGCTCCGGAAACTCCAGCCAGCGTCGCTCGAACAGGCCCCGGCTCATCGTCCGGTTGCCGTAGGCCGGGTCGGCGCACAGCACCGTGCCGCCGAGCTCGCCGCGAAAGACCAGGAAGTGCCGGTAGCCGATGTTGTCCACCGGGACGATGATCGGCGCCCGGTCGAGCAGGTTCTCATAGGTCATCCGGCCGTAGCCGACGCCCTCGTAGCCGCGGCCCTCGACATAGCGCTTGAGGTCGAGCAGCGAGAAGCCCTGGCGCAGCCGGATCAGCTCCGGCATCTCGATGTATTCCGGCCGGTCGATCAGGCCGAGCGCGATCTCCCGCTCGGTCAACCGCTCGCCGTGCTGGTAGTTGAGGATGGTCGCCAGCGACGCCGCGGCACAGCTGATGTCGAACTCCTGCAGCACCACCCGATCGCGGCGCGTCTCGCCCAGCGAGCGCACCGCCCGGGCGGCAGCCGGCGGCGCGCCGAGCCCGGCCACGGCGGCACCGGCCGCCAGGCCAGCCAGTTGTCGACGGGTCAACTTGGCACTCATGGCTTCGACCTCCATCGCGGGGCATATACCGTCCTTTGGCACAGTCAACCGCCCCTTGTCCAAAATGCCGGCTCCCGGCGCCGCAGCGTCACTGGAAAGCCACGCAGCCGGGTACGCGCCAGCGCCGGACGGGACCTCGCGCCCGGCCGTCGCCACGCCGCACCACTCGGCTTGCCGGGCCCGGCAAGTCGGCGCCAGATATCGCGCGGCTTCTACCAATAGTTTGTCCGCACGGCGCAAGATTGTCGATCGCAAGTACCGGATCGATAAGGTTAATCGGCGCCGCTCGGCAATGGCACAAAAGTCTTATGGCCTTTTGAGCAAATTGCTCGGCAGGCGATAATCGTGTCTAATCCGGGCCATCGCGTTCCAGCTGTCGGCCAGGAAGAAGACCATGAGGGAGGCGCGGCTCCGCTCGTTGCCGGCCCGACAGCTAGAGAAGAGTGGGAACAGGGCCAGGATGGCCAAATCCAGGAGGAAACGATCCATGCGTGTTTCATTGGGCGCCGCCCTCGGCAGCCTGCTGCTCGCCAGCGCGGCGCTGCCGGTCCAGGCCGGGGAGCCGGTGCGGCTCGCCGATGCCGACCTCGACAGCGTCACCGCCGGCGCCCTCTTCGGCGTGATCGGCGGCGCCACCGGCGCGGGTGCCCAGACCGCGTTCTCGGTCTTCGGGGCGGAGGCGTTGGCGGTCGCCAACAACCAGTACGGCTACGCCTACGGCTACGGCGTCGCCCTCGGCCTCGGCGCCTCCGCCCAGCCGGGCAACTCGGCGGCCACCGCCGAGACGCAGCCCTTCGGCATCGGCGACCGCGTCCGGACGCAGACGGTGAACGTCCGCGGCGGTGGCGGCTTTGCGGCCTGGGCGCTCAGCGTGTCGACCGGCGTCGCCGTCGATCTGCCGCAATAGGACGGCTGCGAACGGCCGACGGCCGTGAGCGACCCGCCACTAACCCTTTAGTCTATCAGCCGAATGGTCGATTGCCACGGTCTGGTCGTGCTGGGTACACTGCCTTCGATTGGGTGGTTCAGCAGCACGGTCCTTCGACAACGGACAGTGGCGCGGTCGACCTGGCTGGTAAAGAGCAAGTTTTCGTTTCGGTCGCTGGTCCGGCCGAATGGAAAGGAAGAGCACAGCCATGAAGTCCCTACCGGTCATTGCAGCAGCGGCGCTGATCGCTGCCGGAAGCTGGGCGCAGGCCGCCGAGCCCACGACCCTCGACGACGCCGCCCTGGATCGGGTCACGGCCGGCGTCACCATCCTCGCCATCTCCTACGTCCCGCCCGGTGGCAACTTCGTCAACACCTCGTTCGGCGGCACCGGCGGCCTCATCCAGAACACCTTCGCCGCGACCAGCTCGCTCGAGCAGGTCACCAACAGCGGCGTGACCACCGACTACAACGCCCTGGCGGCGACCAGCTTCTCGTCCTTCGCCAGCGGCCGTGGCTCCACCGGTGCCTGGGGCGGCGCCGCCGCCGGGGCGTGGGTGCGACCGTGAGCTAAACCCCGTTCAGGCCGTCGCGCGGGCAGAACGCCCGGCGGACGGCCGGAACGGGCAACCGAGGTTCTCGCCCGACGGGCGATCGTGGCTACGATGCCGGGTCGGGCGTGGACGTTAACGACCAACCAACTGGAGACGTCTCATGAACAAGATGATCATCGCGGGTGTTGCGGGTGCTTTCCTCGCCAGCTCGGCGGCCATGGCCAGCGAGCCGGTGAAGCTCACCGACGGCCAGATGGACGACGTGACGGCCGGCTTCCGGCTCCTCGCCGGCCTGAACCTGCTCGGCAGCGCCGGTTCCATCACCGCGGGCGTCGGCACCTCCAGCACCACGCAGACCCAGGCGGCGGGCAGCGAGAATCTCTCCACCATCAACATCGGCACCGGCGGCACGATCGCCGCGTCCGACGCCAACGCCACGCTCGCCACCTCGTCGACCACCACCGGCTACACCTCGACCCTCGGCGGCGGCAGCTTCACCGGCGGCGCGCTGGGTGTCGGCCTGATCCTGCTCGTCCCCTGATCTGACCTCGACCTGACGGGCGCAAAGCGCCTCGTCAGGAAGGAACGCGATAGGCCCGTTTGCACGGGCCTATCCGTCCCGCCCCGGCCACGCCGCGGCGGGCGTCTCGAAAGCCTCAGTCCCTGGGGCTTTTTTTTTGCCCGCTGCCGGGGCACGATGCCCCCCCCCTGCGGAGACGGAACACGATGACCAGCCGCCCAGCGACGGGCCCGGCCGCCACGATCACCGACCGCGACCCGGCCGACGGGCACCTCGAGCGGGCCGAGCGGCACCTGCGCGAAGGCCGCCTGGACGATGCGGCGGCAGGCCTCGCTGCGGCCGGCGACAGCGCCACGGCGCGGGCGCACGTGCTAGGCGGTGCCATCGCCGGGTTGCGCGGCCGGCATGCCGAGGCCATCGCGGCCTACGAGCAGGCCCTGGCCCTCGACCCCGACCATGCCATGGCCCGCTACAATCTGGCGGCACTGCTCCAGGCCACGGGCCGACCCGAGGCGGCCTTGGCGACACTGGCCCGGCTGCACAGCGCCGACGACCGCGTGGCGCTGGCGGCCGAGCGGCTGCGCCTGCGCCTGCTGCTGGCGCTGGGCGCAAGCGCTGCCGCCGCCGGCACCGATGCCATCGCCGACGCCGACCGGGCCGTAGGGCGCTTCCCCGACGACGGCGAGCTCGCGGCCCTGCGCGGTGCGCTGCTGCGCGCCGCCGGCCGGCCCGAGGAGTCCCTCGCCGCTCAGGAGGCACTGCTCGCCGACCAGCCGGGCTGCCTGCCGGCGCTGTGCGAGCAGGGCTGGGCGCTGCTCGCGCTCGACCGGGCCGAGGCCGCCCTCGATGCCTTCGACCAGGCGCTCGAGCTGGACGAGAGCTCGGTCTCGGCGCTGACCGGCATCGGTGCGGCGGAGGTCCGGCTCGGCCTCCTCGAGGCGGCACTGGCCGCCTTCGACCGCGCCCGCGAGCTGGCCCCCGACACCTGCGAGCCGCATCTCCAGCATGCCGTCACGCTGCAACTGCTGCAGCGCAGCCGGGACGCGCACCGCGCCTACGAGACGCTCCTGCAGCGCTGGCCCGACCGGGCCGAGGCCTGGGACAACCTGGGCTCGATCCTGCGCGACCAGGGGGCGATCGACGACGCCCTGGCGGCGATCGGCCGGGCGCTCGCCATCGAGCCCGACCGGCCGCAGACCATGAGCAACCTGCTGCTCACCCATCTCTACGCGACCGACACAACCCTCGAGTCGCTGGCGCGGGAGCACGCCGCCTACGGCACCCGGTTCGGCAGCCCGGCCGGCCGCTACGGCGACTGGCCGAACGACCGCGACCCCGACCGGCCGCTGCGCATCGGCTTCGTCTCGGCCGAGCTCTGCCGGCATGCGCTGACCGCCTGGCTCATGCCCGCCCTCGAGGCGCTGGACCGGCGGGACTTCGCCGTCTGGTGCTACCCGACCCGGCAGCGGCAGGACGAGGTCACCGAACGGATCCGCGGCCTCGCCCAGGGCTGGCGCGACGTGACCGGCCTCGACGACCGTGCCATGGCCGAGGCGGTGCGCGCCGACGGCATCGACATCCTGATCGATCTCTCGGGCCACACCGGCTACAATCGCCTGCCCGTCTTCGCGCTGAAGCCCGCACCCGTCCAGGCCACCTGGCTCGGCTACCCGTTCACCACCGGGCTTGCCGCCGTCGACTACACCATCATGGACGACGTCGCCGTGCGCCCGGGCGAGGAGCGCCATTTCGCCGAGACCGTGGTCCGCCTGCCCGGCGGCCGGATCTGCTACGAGCCGCCGGACACGGCACCCCCGGTGAGCCCGCCGCCCGCCCTGACGAACGGCTGGATCACCTTCGGCAGCTTCAACAACGTGGCCAAGCTCACCCCCGCCGTCCGCCGCACCTGGTATCGCATTCTGGGCCAGCTCCCGACAGCACGGCTGATCCTGAAATCGCCGGCCCTGGGCAACCCGGATGTGGCGGCGGCGCTGCGGGCGGAGTTCTGCGGTCAGGGCTTCACCGAAGGCCGTCTCGAGCTGCGCGGCCCGTCGAGCCAAGCCGAGCTGTTGCCGCAATACGGCGAGGTCGACATCGCCCTCGACCCGTTCCCGTTCAACGGCGGCGTGACGAGCTGCGAGGCGCTGTGGATGGGCCTGCCGCTGGTGACCCTGCGCGGCACGCTGCCGGTCGCCCGGCAGAGCGAGACCTGCCTCGCGGCACTGGGCCGGGACGAATGGATCGCCGCCGACGTCGACGACTATGTCGCCATCGCCACGCGACTCGCCCGGGATGTGCTTGGCCTCGCCGACCGCCGCTTCACCCAGCGTGACGCCATGGCGGCGTCGCCGCTCTGCGACAAGGCGCGGATCGGCCGCGAGCTCAATCAGGCACTGAGAGCCATGTGGCGCGCCTTCGTCGCCCGCGGCTGAGCCGCCTTCCTCCAGCACCGGGCGCGATGCGATCGCTGCGCCCGATGCCACGCTTTCCCGCGAGTGCCGGACCGGCTCGCCCTAGGGCTGCACGAGCGTCGCGATGAAGTTGCCGCCGCCCGTGCTGGACTGCCCCGGGCCGTCCTGGACGACCGTGACGGAGCTGGATATCAGGCTGCTCACGCCCGGCACGAAGGTGCTGCTGGACTCGACCACGGCACCGGAATTGCCGCCGCCCGTAAAGCTCGGCTGGAAGCCCTGCGAGCCGGTCGAGCCACCCGGCGGGGTGACGCCGGGAGTCGTCGATGGTGGCGTCGACGGTTGCGGCTCAGCCGCCGGTATCAGCGAGCCGATGGCGCCGGGCGATACCGAGCCCGCACCGGTGTTGCCGATCACGCCGCCCAGGGTGGAACCGGCCGTGATGCTGTCGAGCTGGTCGTCGCCGAGCCGCAGCTCGGCGGCCGATGCGGCACCCGTGGTGGCGACCAGCGCGCACGCGGCCACCATTCCGAAAATGCGCCAGGACATGGCGTCGTCTCCTCCGAGGTTGGAAGGGTCGCGCTGGGCGGCGCGCCGCTCAGCGCGGAAAGAGCGGCCGCAGCAACTGGCCGACCGTCGTCTGCCCCAGTGCCAGGCCGGCCAGGACGTTGGCGGTGGGTGCCGTGTTCGGGTTCTGGAACGCGAGGACGATCGTGCTGGGCAACTCGACCGGCTCACCCTCGGGGGTCTGCTGCGAGATCAAGCCCACCTCGATGCCGAGCAGCAGGGCGAGGGAGGCTTCCTGGACGCCGTCCCGGAAGTCCTGGAGCGTCGGCCCGCCCGTGGGGAGGAGCCCGGCCGCGACCGTGTCGAGCTGGTCATCGCTCAGCCGCAGCTCGGCGGCCGAGGCGGCACCGGCGGCGGCCGCGAGGCAGACACCCGACACCATGGATAGTAGAGCTTTGCGCATCTCGAACTCCCGAATGTTTCGTGAACCGTTGATTTAAAGTCGAAGCCGCTTGTTCGCCTGTTCAGCCGAGCACGCAGCCAACGAAACCGGCACCTACTGCGTATCATTAACCAAGTTTTTCAACAATTGACCGGAAGACGTAGGCCCGAGTGGGGCCACAGGCCCCGCTGCTGCGGTCGGACGCCGCTGGACGCGACCCGCGACAGCGAGGACGAGCGCCGCTCGACTTCCCGTTGTGCGCCCTTGCGTCTTTGGCGTTAGAGCATTTTCACGCTGACCGGAATCTTTTCCCGATTCTCATCTGCAACAGGA
>CAYWSB010000057.1:0-30065 GCA_964460465.1 uncultured Geminicoccaceae bacterium
GCCAGCTGCCCGGTATGCGGCGTGAAAAGTCAGGTATGATGTTGGGATAGTAGTACCTTGCGAAATCAAGTTTACCAACACCACCCCGGTTCCTAGATGCGCAGCGTGGCTCACCGCAACACCAAGGGACCGAACCATGGAGCTCTTCATCAAGCCGGGCGCGTGCTCCCTCGCCGCCCACATCGCCCTCTTGGAGACGGGCGAGGCGTTCGACCTCGTCCCGGTCGACACGGCGGCCGGGCGGACGACGACCGGCGAGGACTACAGCCTCGTCAATCCCGAGGGCTATGTCCCCGCACTCCGCCTCGACGACGGCCGGGTGCTGGTCGAGAGTGCGGCCGTGCTGCAGTTCGTCGCCGAGCTTCATCCCGAGGCCGGGCTCGCCCCGGCGGCCGGGACGTTCGAGCGGGCGAAGCTGCAGGAGTATTTGAACTTCACCGCGTCCGAGCTGCACAAGGCGTTCAAGCCGTTCTTCTCGGGCGTCCCGCTCGAGGGCGAGGCGAGGTCGCGCGCTGCCGCCGTCGTGCTCGCCAGGCTCGGCCACTTCGAGCGGCTGCTGGCGGACGGACGGCCGTATCTTCTGGGCGACCGCTTCAGCGTCGCCGATGCCTATCTCTTCGTCGTGGCAGGCTGGACCGGGCATGTCGGGATCGCCCTCGACGCCCTGCCGCGGCTCGAGGCCTTCATCGCCCGGGTGGCGGCGCGCGAGCCCACGCGGACGGCGCTGCGCGCCGAGGGGCTGCTGCGGTGACGGCACCCTTCGCGGCCGTGGCGGCAGTGCTCGAGGTCTATTTCGACGGCCTCCACCACAGCGACACCGACCGGCTGCGGCAGGTGTTCCATCCCCAGGCCGTCTACGCCTCGGCCTCGGACGGCACGATGCTCCATCGGGCGATGGCGGCGTATTTCCCGATCGTCGACGCCCGGCCGTCGCCGGCGAGCCGCGGCGAGGCGCGCCGCGACCGCATCCGCTCGATCGCCTTCGCCGGTCCGGCGACGGCACTCGCCACGGTCAACTGTGCCATCGGCGACCGCTACTTCACGGATCTGTTGAGCCTGGTGCGGCTCGACGGCCGCTGGCAGATCATCGCCAAGGTGTTCCACGCCGAGCCTCTGGCCGGCAACGACTGAGGGAGGAGGAACCACGATGCCCTACGTCAACATCAAGATCACCCGGGAGGGGGCCACGGCCGAGCAGAAGGCGCGGCTGATCGCCGGGGTCACTGAGCTTCTGGTCGAGGTGCTGAACAAGACCCCGGCCACCACGGTGGTCGTGATCGACGAGCTGGCACTCGAGGACTGGGGGATCGGCGGGCTGCCGGTAACCGAGTTCCGCCGCCGGGCGGCGGCCGCAGCGCCATCGCCCTCGTAGGGGGGCCGACGATGTCGATCCGCACGACACTGACCGAGCTCTTGGCAATCCGCCACCCGATCCTCTCGGCCCCCATGGCCGGGGTCGGCGGTGGGGCGCTGGCAGCGGCGGTCAGCAGCGCCGGCGGGCTCGGGCTGATCGGCGGCGGCTACGGCGATCGCGACTGGCTCGAACGCGAACTCGCGGCCGCCGGTGCCGCGCGGGTCGGGGTCGGCTTCATCACCTGGGCGCTCGAGCGGCAGCCGGCGCTGCTCGAGCTCGCCCTCGACCACGCACCGGCCGCGATCTTCCTCTCGTTCGGCGACTGCCGGCCGTTCGCCCGGCGGGTCGCCGCTGCGGGCGTGCCCTTGATCCTGCAGGTGCAGACGGTCGACCAGGCGAAGGCGGCGCTCGCTGCCGGGGCGGACGTCCTGGTGGCGCAGGGGACCGAGGCGGGCGGCCACGGCGGCCGGCGGGCGACGCTGCCGCTGGTGCCGGCCGTGGTCGACCTCGCAGGCTCGGTGCCGGTGGTGGCGGCGGGTGGCATCGCCGACGGCCGTGGTCTCGCGGCCGCCTTGATGCTTGGGGCGGCGGGCGTGCTCTGCGGCACGGCGTTCTACGCCGCCGACGAGTCGCTCGCCCACCCCGCGGCCAAGGCGGCGGCGGTGGCAGGATCGGGCGACGCGACGCTGCGCAGCTCGGTCTTCGACCGCGCGCGCGGGCTCGACTGGCCGGCGGACTGGGACCTGCGCACCCTGCGCAACGCGTTCCTCGAGCACTGGGCCGGGGCCGACCCGGGGCTTCTGGACGAGACCGTGCGCCGGCACTACGCGCAGGCCGTGGCCGAAGGCGACATGGCGACGGCCGCCGTCATCGTCGGCGAAGCTGTCGACATGGTCGCCCGGCAGGAGCCCGCGGCGGCCATTCTGGAGCGCCTCGCGGGCGAGGCCGAGACCCTGCTGAAGGGGGCCCCGGCGCTGCTCGTCGGGTGCCAGCCCGGCGGTCGCCCGGCGGGGGCCGGGGACGACCGACCATTGGTCAGCTGACGATTGGCCGTGGCTTCAGGCTCATCTCGCGGAAGTTGTGCTTGAAGGCGCTCTCGCCGATGCGCTTGAGGACGCCGCGGCCGAGCTTGTAGCGGTAGTTGCCGGTCACGGGGTCGACCACGGCGTGGCAGACCGCATTGGCCATCGAGCCCGGATAGTTGAACATCGCCTTGGCGACACCCGGCCGCATCTCGTCCGAGACGATGGCGACGGCGACGAACTGACCAACCGTGGTCTTGATGTGACCGCGCTCCATCAGCCGGGTGAACGACAGGTCGTCCTCCTTCACGCCGAGCGGGGCGCCGGTCTGGACGTAGACCGTGTCGTTGAAGCCCTCGACCAGATCACCCGACTCGATGCCGTGCGGGGCTGCGTCGTCGGGGTGGATGGTGATGTGCGGCCAGGGCCAGCGCTTGGCGAGCTGCGGCTTGCGCAAATCGTCGAAGCCGGATTGCCAGGTCTCGTTGACGCGGCCGTTGGTGATCCAGATCTCGCCTTTTTCGGGTCTCGGCTTGATCGCGGCGTAGAAATCGGACCAGCTGTCGTTGACCCAGGGGGTCTTCAACATGTTGGCCTTGCCGGTGTGGGTGTCGAAGGCGTAGAGCCATTTCTTGTCGCTGGTCACGTCCTCGATCTCGCCCCAGTCATTGGCCGGGTCGTGCAGCTTGGGCGTGCCGACCAGCTCGCCGCCGATCACCCGGATCGGCGTCTGGATGCCCGTGGTGCCGAGCTCGCGCAGCTTGTCGTGCGCCTTCTTGCCCTCGCGCTTGGCGAAGACCGCGAGGGCGTTGTAGTTGAGCACGCCGCCCCGCGAGTGGCGCGCTGCCTCCTCGAAGATGTCGTTGGACTCCTGCCAGTCGAAGCCGGCGAAGCCCATCTTCTGCGCGAACTGCCCGATCGCCCACCAGTCCGGCCTGGCCTCGCCGGGAGCGTCGTTGAACTTGGCATAGAGGCGCAGGCGGCGCTCGGCGTTGCAGCGGGTGAAGTCCTCCTCGCCCCAGCCGGCAGCCGGCAGCACGATGTCGGCGAATTGCGTGTTCAGCGGATCGACCGGGTAGATGTCACTGTCGACCAGAATCATGCCGCCGCTGTCGGCCCGCGCCTTGAAGACGTCGACGAGATGCTCCTGGTCGAGAAAGCGCGGCTGGTTGGGGTTGCGCACGGTGAGGTCGGCAACACGGCTGGCCAGCTCCTGGCTCGCCAGCATGGCGGGGAACCAGGTGAGGCCGATGGTCCACATGAAGCGGACATGGCCATCCATCACCCAGCGGTCGACATTCAAGGCCTTTTTGCGCCGGCCGGGGTATTTTTCGGGCGAGAGGAAGCCCTTGCCGCCGCCGGCCCCCATGCCGCCGCGCTGGTGGCCGCCGCCGCGGCTGATCACCTGGCCCGGACGATTGCCGGCGCCGCAGAGCAGGCCGAGCGAGGCCAGTGAAGCGGTGTTCATGTAGTTGTTGGACCAGTAGTTGCCCTTTTCCAGCATGAACGAGGTCCTGGGTCGGCTGCCGTCTTCGCGCGGCTTCGCGATCATCTCGGCCGTGGCCTCGATCAGGTCGGCGTCGAGCCCGGTGATCGCCGCAGCCTCCTGCAGCTCGGCCGCCTTCTCGCCCGCGATGAACTTCTGGAAATCCTGCCAGTCGGACTGCCAGCGGCCCCAGGTGGTCCGCCACTGCCAGCGGGTGTTGCGGGTGCCGCGGCCGTAGCCGGATTCAACCTCCCACTGGTTGTTGACCCACTGGTCGATGAACGCCTGGTCCTGCCAGCCGTTGTCGATGATGATCTTTGCCAGGGCGAGGTGCAGCGCGGTATCCGAGCCCGGGATAACGGGCAGCCAGAGGCCACCGTGCTGCAGGCCCCATTCGACACCCATGGTGCGGTGCGGGGTGACGAAGATCAGCTTCTTGTCCGGGACCTCGCCGTACATCATCCATTCGGTGAACAGGACGGTCTTGGTCTCGTAGGGGTCGACGCCCGATAGGAAAGCCACCTCGCATTTGCCCCAGTCGTCATAGGAGGCGGAGAAGGCGTTGATGCCGGAGTCGTCCAGACCCGGCGCATCCTCGGCGTCCTGGGGCTTGTCGTGCGGGGCGAAGACCGGGGTGCCGATCGCCCGATTGACCAGCTTCGAGATGGCGTAGGTGTTCTCGAAGTACTCGTACGAGTAGGTCTTCATCCCCCAGGCGTGCTCGCCATAGGTCTTCAGCACGTGCTTGGAGACCTCGGCCATCACCTCGGTCGCGAGATCCCAGGAGACCGGGGTGAGCACGCCGCCGATGCGGATCATCGGGTATTTCAGGCGGTCGCGGGTGGGCGTGTCGGGATTGTAGATCTTCTGTGCCAGGGTGCCGCCGCGCAGGGAATGGTTGCCGTTGCGGTTGACGACGTCGGCATCGGGGTCGGGGATCACCACCATGTGGTGCTCGCGGCCCTCGTGCATGCCGATATTGTGCATCGCCTTGGAGATCCAGGGCACGCCCATGGTCGGGAAGTCGACGCCGAAGGCGTTCTGGTCGGCGGCCGTGCCGCCCTCGCGGCCAACCGGCCAGCGATAGACCTTGTAGCTGCAGGCGACGATGCAGTAGCTGCAGGCAGTGGTGATGACCTCCGCGTCCGGCGGCGGCAAGGGGATGTGGGCGGTGATCTCGGTCCTGGTCGTCATCGAGATGCCTCTTTTAAGCGCCGGACGGGTTGCGGCTGTGGCCGAAGAAGAGCCCCATCACCCCGGTGGCGACGATGTCGTCGCCGTCGAGCTCGAGGGTGATCTGCGGCAGGCTGGCGGTGCCGTGACCAGAGACGACCATGCCGTGCCGGGAGAGATCGAAGGTCGAGAGATGCAGGGGGCAGGGGCCGAGGACGGAATGCTCGGCCTTGAAGTCGAACGCCCCCATGTAGCCGCCCATGTGCGGGCAGATCGTGTTGAACGCGACGATGTTGCGCTCCGGGCCGATGCCGGCTCCCGCCTCCTCGTTCAGCATGACGAGGACATTTTCGATGTCGTCGGTGGGGTAGAGGAAGCTCACGGCGATGCCGGGCTCGAGCTCGCCGAGCCTGGCGATGGTCTTCCGGGCATAGGAGCTGCTGACCAGGTCTTGTGCCGAGGCACCGCTGCCGAAGGTGGCGAGCACCGTCACGCCGGCACCACCGAGGATCAGGAAGTTGCGCCGGCTGACGCAGGCTCCGGGCGCATGTTGCCCGGTCGTGGCGCGGGTGGTCGCGGTCATCGGGGGAACTCCGCCCAGGTTGCCGTTGCGGGAAGGTCGGGGGGATCCATGAGCAGCGGCTCGTCCATCGAGAGCGCCTCGAGGAAGGCCACGAGGTCCGCCTGCTCGTCTTCGGCGAGGCCCAGGGGCTCGAGCCCGGCGGTCTGGCCCTCGCCGCCGCCCGCGTTCTTGAAGGCGATCACCTCTTCGAGGCTCCAGAAGGCGCCGTTGTGCATGTAGGGGCCGGTCCAGCGCAGCTCGCGGAGCGACGGGGTGCGGAACTTGCCGATGTCGTCGGGCCGCTTGGTGACGTGGTAGAGGCCGAGGTCGTCATCACCCGTGCGGTAGAGCTCCTCGGGCATGCCCTTCTGGTAGAGCTCCCAGCGCAGGGTGATCTGGTAGAGCGGGTCGAGCTCGAACTCCTGGGCATGCGGCACGCCGATGTTGTAGTAGCGCTGGTCGCTGACCAGGGCCCCGTTGTGGCAGGCGATGCAGCCGCCCTTGCCCTCGAAGATGTCCATGCCGCGGCGGGCCGACTCCGACAGGGCCGCCGCGTCGCCGGCGAGCCAGCGATCGAACGGCACCTTGTCGGCATCGGTGACCACCGTCCGCTGGAAGGCGGCGATCGCCAGCCAGGCCTGGGCGATATGTGGCCAGTCGGTGCCCCAGATTTCGCCAAACGCGGCGACGTACTCGGGCACGAAGCGGAGGTTCATCTCCATCATCGCCCCGTCGCCGTTGCCGGCCACGGCGCCCTCGGCGGCGGCCGGGGCCTGCCCCTCGAGCGAGGTGACGTTGCCTTCCCAGAACAGCTTGTTGTGGTAGGCGCTGTTCAGGATCGTCTGCGAATGGCGCCAGTGCTGCGTGCCGGGGTAGCCGAAGGAGATCGACCCGCCGGTGCCCCAGCCGAGGTCGGGCTGGTGGCAGGCCACACAGCCCATGGCACCGTTGCCGGAGAGCCGGCCGTCCCAGAACAGCTGCTTGCCGAGCTCGACGATCGCGTCCGACATCGGGTTGTCGGCAGGGATGGGCGGCGGCGGCAGGGTGGCGAGCGGCGGGTATTCCTGTGCCATTGCCGCGGCCGTCAACAGGGCGGTCGTCGCCAGGAGGCCGGTCGCGAGGATGCTTGTCGAGTGCCTGGTCATCGGGCGGGCCTCCTCAATTCGAGCCCAGGGGCCGCATCTGATAGTCGGGCAGATCGGGCACCTCGACGTCGGGCGGATCGCCGGTCAGGCTCTCCAGGAAGGCCACGAGGTCGGCGCGCTCGGTGGCGACCAGGCCGAGCGGTCGGAGCAGCGGGCTCTTGTTGGGCCCGTCACCGCCACCCTGGTTGTAGAAGTCGATCACCTCCTCGAGCGTCGCGAAGACGCCCGAATGCATGTAGGGGGCGGTCTGGCCGACATCCCAGAGCGACGGGGTGACGAACCTGCCGACATCGGCCGGGTCCTTGGTGACGACGTAGTGGCCGACATCCTGGCGCATGTTCATGTAGTCGGGGGTGCCCATCGTGGCGAAGTGACGGAGCATGGCGATCTGGCGCTGAGCTGTGGGGTTCTCGCCGGCTGCGCCATGGCCGGCATGGGTGGCGCCAGCGGCCGCAGCCGTGCCGAGCAGCTCCGGATGGTCGGGAACGCCCGTGGCATGCAGCCCGCCATCGGACAGCATCGGCCCCGAATGGCAGGCGGTGCAGCCGGCCTTGCCGGTGAACAGGGCCAAGCCACGCCTGGCGGCGTCGTCGAGGGCGGTCTCGTCGCCGCGGAGATAGGCGTCGAAGGGCGCGTTCTCGGTGCGGATGGTCTTCATGAACTCGGCGATCGCCCCGTAGATGCGGCCGCCATAGGGCTCGGCGCCGTAGGCTGCCTCGAACATGGCCATGTATTCGGGCACCTGCTTGAGGCGCTCCTGGGCGAGGCGGCTGTCCATGTTCATGGTGTGCGCCTCGGTGATCATGTCACGGACCAGGGTGCCGAGATCGGCACCGTCCAGCCGGCCGTCCCACGTCAGGTAGTTGCGCTGGGCGACGTTGAAGAGGCCGGGCGCGTTGCGAAAGTAGAGGACGCTGGTATAGCCGTGTGACATCGGCTCGGCGGTGCCCCAGCCGAGCGCCGGGTCGTGGCACGACGCACAGGCGTGGCTGGTGTTGCCGGAGAGCCGGTTGTCGAAGAAGAGGTGGCGGCCGAGCTCGGCCCGAGCCTCGTTGACCGAAGGCGGGTCGGGCAACGGGGCCAGCGGCTCGGCGGCGATGTTGCTCGTGGGGGCCGCGACCGCCAGCACAAGACCGGCGGTCACGAGCCAAGTCCGGATCGATCGCTGCGGGGACCGCGGTCGCGACGAGGGATTGGGCTCGGCTCTCTGCACGCTCGTTCTCCCGCTTGCGCAATACCGGGAGCCTTCTCGCTTGTCGTGCCGAGGCGTCATTGACTCAAATCAAACGGTCAAACGTTTGTTTGATGGATGGGTCGCAAACGATGGGACAGCATCCCAAGCGGATCATGTTCGCCCATTTCGCGGCGACGGCACAGGCTTTGGCGAGCCCGGCTCGGGTCGAGATCATCGACCTGTTGATTCAGGGCGAGCGGTCGGTCGAGCAGGTGGCGGCGGTGACACCCTTGTCGGTCGCCAATGCCTCGCATCATCTGCTGGTGCTGCATCGGGCGGGCCTGCTGCAACGGCGCAAGGTCGGCAAGGGAGTGCTCTACGACATCGCCGACGAGGGGGTGGTGGCGCTCTATCGTGAGCTCGGCCAGTTCACCGACACCCATTCGGCGGCGGCGCGGCAAACCCGGGAAGAGCTCTACCGGCAGCGTGATCCCGAGCCACCGCTGGCACCCCGAGCGCTACTGGAGCGCTTGGCGGTCGACCCGCCGATCACCCTCGATGTTCGGCCGGCGCACGAATACGCCGCGGGCCATCTTCCGGGCGCGCTGGGCATGCCCGTCGAGACGGTGGGCAACAGGGTCGACGAGTTGCCGCGGGACCGACTGATCGTCACCTATTGCCGCGGACCGCAATGCGTCTACGCCTACCAGGCCCTGGAGGTGCTCCGCCCCGCCGGCCGGCAAGCGCGGCGCCTCGAAGGCGGCTTCCTCGAGTGGCGCTATCTCGGTCTGCCGATCGCCAAGGGAGACGGGTAGGACGGCCGACGCCGCTGCAGCCCCGACGCGCGACGACGCGCGTCTCAGGATCGCTTTTTCGTCGACTGGCAGCAAGCACCGGTGCCGTCCTTTTTCATGCTCGTAGCCAGATCCTCGACCTCGCTCCTGCGAAGTCCCGCCAAATCCGCCAAGCGCTGGATGTCGGTGAGCAGCAGGTGTCGGGCGGCGTGGGCGAGCAGGCCGGCCTGCTCCAGCTGGCCCAGCAGTCGCGACACCCTTTCACGGGTCACACCGATCAGGCTCGCGAGCTCCTCTGACGTCGGCAGCGGCTCGACGACCCGGCGCGTGCCATCGGTATCGCTCGCGGGGCGCGAGCGTCTGAGCAGCTCGCGACAGAGGCGGCCGGCGGCGCCGACGGTGCTGAGCTCGGTGATCCGGGCGTCGGCTTCGCGAATGATCCGCACGAGGTGCCTCAGCAGGCCGAGGGCAAGCGGCGGGCGCCGCGTGAGCAGGTCGACGAAGTGGTCGGCACCCAACATCGCGACGAGACAGTCGGTCAGCGCGAGCACGGCTGCCGTGCGTGGTCCGCCATCGAGTGCCGCGAGCTCGCCCACGAGGCTGCCGGCGGCGATCTCGGCATAGGTTACCGTTCGACCGTCCGACGTCTCGTCGACCACCCTGACGCGACCCTCGATGACGAACAGCACATTCCGGTCGCCGGCCCGGTCGCCGGTGCTACCGCCGGTGTCGTCGTCGATGACGCGCGTGCCGGCTTCGACCCGGAAGAAACGGCAGTCTTTCGCCACGAGCGCACGCTCGACGGCATCGAGGCCGGCCAGCAGGTCGATCGCCGCAAGCGGATCGTCCGGCAGGAGCGCCGCCACTGCATCCGCATCGAGCCGTCGGCTCATCGTTGCTTCCTCGCGATGGGAACGCGAGGCTAGCGCGGCGAGGACGTCGACACAGCGCACGAGAAGGCGATCTCCAGTCGTCGTGAACCGGTGTGATCGAGGCGCTGTCGCGGCGTGGCCCGTCCGAAGCTGCTTCAGGCAAGCGCCTCGGCTTCGGCACAGCGCCGTGCCGCCACGCGGAGCGTGAGGGCGAGGCCGCCCAGCAGCAGGACGAAAGCCAGCGGGATCATCAGCCCCAGCAGCGTGACCAGCGAGGCCGTGACCTGCACGCCCAGGAGGATCAGCAGGATGGGCGCGCAGCAGGCGCTGCCGGCGAGCAGCCCCGGCAGGCCGGCGAGGACGCCGGTGGCCGGGCTCAAGCCGCAGGACACGGCACAGCGACGGGCGATCCGGACCAGTGCGATTTGGACACCCGTCAAGAGCCCAAGCGCGAGGCCGATGGCGATGTTCAGGGGCGACACGAGCCAGACCAGAAACGGCACCTCGAGGATCGCCACCGCCTCGAACTGGAACGGTGCCCGCGCGCGCAGCACCAGCCGCTCCCAGTCGGCGACGACGAACATCGAGAAGGGCCGGGACGCACCGTCGATGGTCAGGTCGGCAACGGCGATCAGGAAGACCACGAGATAGGCGAGCGCGATAGCCGAGGTCAGCACCTGGCTCAGCGGCTCGGCCGCGAGGCACCGCAGGGCCTCAGTCATGGACCGCCGTCTCCGGATAGAAGGCCGCCCAGGCGAACCACATCGCCTGAAAGCTGTTGACGGGCTCGAGCGCTTCCCCCTCCGGCCACGACACCGCGAGCGGGCCGGCGCCGCCGATCTCGGCCGGCGCATCGCTTCGCCCGCGAAAGACGTAGCCCGTGTCGAGCGCCGCGTCGTGGAGTGCCGTGAAGACGGTGCCGTCGACCTCGAGCTCCGCCCGGCCGGCCGCGCGCAGTCGGTCGAGCGGGAAGGCGACCGCCGCCCCGGTCGTGCGGGCACCGATCACCTCGGCCTTGGGCGGGAAGCGGGTGTCGGCATGCAGCAGCGGAAACATCGTGCCGCTTTCGGGGGCATAGTAGCCGGAGCGCGGATTGTAGGCACCGTAGGGGTCGCGGTTGTAGTTGCGGGCGAACCCGGTGTCGGTCGACAGAACGCCGGTGTCCGGATGCAGCGCCCGCCAGCGCGCCCAGCTGGTCCAGACCAGCGGCCGCTCGACCAGTGCGGCACCCCGGTGCGGCCCGCTGATGCCGATGGCCAGCACCTGCGGGAACCAGGTATCGGTGTCGCGGTCGTACATGATCAGGTTGCTGTTCACCAGCCGGCCCGACACCCCGAATTCGGTGCGGGCGCGCTCGAAGGCAATCGCCGTGCCGGTGAGCGGGCAATAGGTCACCGCGAGCCCGAGGTCGCCCACCACGTCGTTGACGATCTCGTGCCAGACCAGGATGCGCTGCGGATAGGCGCGGGCGATGCCATTCTCGACCAGCCCGAACACGATGTCACCGCCATCGAGATAGTCGTCGGCCTCTTCGGCCTGCCAGAAGCGGGGAACGTCGATCGCCGGGATGCCGTCCTTGGGTGGGCCGCCCGACATCATGTTGTCGGCGTAGACCTGCGGCTCGTGCGGCGCGAGCCGGCCCTCGGCGAGGATCGGATAGGGCGCCGCGTCGGCCAGCGCCGCACCACCCGGCGGCACGACACCCAGTGCCGTCCAGGAGCCGAAGGCTGCGGCACCGGCCATCAGGCGGCGCCTCGTGGGCTTGGCGTGGATCATCGCGGTCTCCCCTTGCCGTGTCGCTGGGCCGTGTCGCCGGCAATCCCGGGTCATAGTGGCCTCCGTCGCCATCGCTCCCCTGCTCGACGATTCCAGATCAGGTCGCGGAGCTGGAGAATCCCCCCTTCATCACCCACGCGTGAGCACACGTGACCGGCACGGCATCCTAGGGCCAGGCGAGGCAGGATCTGCGCGACGGCCGGAGGCGGATCGGGATGCGGCACTGCAGCAGCGCCGCCAGGACGCCGCGCCAGCCGAAGGTCGCCCCGACACTGCGCCGGGCGCGATCGGCATAGCTGCCGGTGAGGCCAGCGCTGCCGCGCCTGTCGTGGAGGCCGAGATTGACGGCGCTGCCGATCAGGGCGAGGTGGGTGAAGGCCTTGGGGATATTGCCGAGAAAGGCGCCGCTCTCGGGATCGATCTCCTCGGCGAAGAGGCCGACATCGTTGGCCGAGGCACAGAGGCGATCGAACAGCGCCCGCGCCTCGGGCTCGCGGCCGATGGCGAGGAGCGCGTCGACCAGCCAGAAGCTGCAGATCAAGAAAGCCCCCTCCTCGCCGGCCAGGCCGTCATCGGCGCGGTAGCGGTGCAGAAAATCGCCGTGGCGCAGCTCCTCTTCGACTGCAGCCACGGTGCGCTCGATGGTCGCCCGTGCGAGCGGCACGCCGAGCATGGGTGCGAGCAGCAGGGCCGCATCGCTGTTGCGGCTGCCGAATGCTTGGGTGAGATACCCGCCCTCGCCATCGACGCCGTCGGCCTCGATGGCGGCGAGCACCGCCTGCGCCGAAGCGGCCCAGTCGCCGCCGTCACGCAGCACCCGGCCGGCGCGATCGAGGGCCACCCAGCTCATCAGCTTGCCGTGGACATGATGCTGTGGCGGGCCGCGCATCTCCCAGAGCCCCTGGTCCGGCTCCCGCCAGTGCCGGGCGGCGAAGTCGGCGATCGTGCGCAGCAGTCGGCGATACTGCGCGTCGAGCCGGCCGCCGAGGCTCTCGTAGAGCAGCGCCAGATCGAGGATCTGACCGTAGACATCGATCTGCCGCTGGCTGTAGGCCTCGTTGCCCGAGCGCACCGGGCGGCTGCCGGCATAGCCGTCGAGATGGTCGAGACGGGTCTCGGTGAGCTCGTGCTCGTGGCCGATGCCGTACATGATCTGGACTTCCGGCAGGGTCTCGCGAACGCAGCGGGCGAGGTAGTCGTGATAGCGCCGACCTTCGCCCGAATAGCCGAGACCGGCCAACGCATAGAGGGTGAAGGACGAATCGCGGAGCCACGAGAAGCGGTAGTCCCAATTGCGCTCGCCGCCTAGCGTTTCCGGCAGGGAGGCGGTGAGTGCCGCGACCACCGCACCGGTGGGCGCAAAAGTGAGCAGCTTGAGGATCAGGGCACTGCGCCGCACCATGGCCGCATGCGGGCCGCTGTAGCGGCAATAAGCGATCCACTCGCGCCAGAACGCCTCGGTCACCGCCAGGAACTCGTCCACCCGAGACCGCGGGTCCTCGCCCGCCACCCGGTTGCCGGCGACCACGAGATCGAGGCGCTCGCCGGCCCGGACCGTCACCCGGGCGCGGGCGGTGTCGGCGTCGATACGAAACGGCAGATCGCCGACCAGATCCGGAACCCCCTCGCCCCGAACCCCGTCATCGGCAAGAATCAGGGCCGGCCGCCGGCGCGCGAAGTCGAGCGAGGGGCGATAGGCGACGTCGAGCTCGACCGCGCCGGCCAACCCCTCGATCCGCCGCACCAGCCAGTTCGGCGCGTTGAGGCTCACATAGTCGTGGGTGGCGGCGCCGAGGCGCCGGCCGACCGGCATGAAGTCGGTGACCGCGAGCCGCCCGGTCGCGGTGGCGAACACCGTGCGCAGGATGTTGGTGCCGTCCAGATAGCCGCGCTCGACATCGAACAGCGAGGTGGGGTTGACGGCGAAACAGCCCCCTTTGCCGGCATCCAGGAGACGGCAGAACACGGGCTCGGCATCGTGGCGGCGAAGGCAGCACCAGTCGATGCCGCCGTCGCTGGCAACCAGCGCCGCCCCGTGGCAGTCGCCGATCACGGCATAGTCGCGGATCGGCCGGTAGGTGCGCGCGGGGACGCTGCACGCCATCTGAATGCTCGCGGCTTCGGCCGTCGCTGGCATAGGACCTCCCGATGCTCTTCCGCTCCTAAGCCTGGCCTGCGACCCTCGCCACTGCGAGCGCCGTCTTGAGCATGTGATCGATCGCGAGCCCGACGGCCCTCGGCTCCCGCCACTGCATCGGCGGGGGAAAGAACGGTGTCGTGTCGGCGAACGCGGATGCCCACGCCATACGCTCAGGCGAGCAAAACGTAGAGCAGGGCGGCGAAGGCGGCCCAAAGGGCCAAGCTGCACGTGGCGGCGAACAGCAAGGCCTGGCCGACAGGCCACCGCGCATCATGCGCGACCGGGAGCACTCGCCGGCTTGGTCCCGACATCCTGGAGCGCGGTCTGCCGCTGCTCCAGATCTCAGCGAGGTCGTGATGGCTTGCGTGCATGGCGATCTCCTGCTGGCGACGGCAAGCTGCCTGCGTCGCCAGAGAATGATGGCCCGCATGGCGCCGTTGGGCCTGTGATCCCTGCTACGTCTGGCGCGTTCGTGATCGCCGCGAAGCGCCCCGGCGTGGTGGCTCGCCTTGCGGCAGCGCGTCTCGAGCGCCATGAGGGGTGGCGATGTGCGGAGGAGACCATGGCCACTGTCAGCGACAGCGCGACGCTCGCCGCCGCCCGGCTGCTGTTGGAGCATCTCGTCCGGGCCCTGCGGCTGCCGGTGACCTTTCGCCTCTGGGACGGCTCGGAGGTGCAGCCGGCCGGGCAGGCGGTCGGCACGGTCGAGATCCGTTGTGCTTCGGTGCTCGGCAGCCTCTTGCGCCGCCCCTCGCTCGACAGCCTGTTTCGCCAGTACGTGCTGGGCGGTGTCGGCCCGGCGGACGGCGATTTGCTCGGTCTCCTGGAGGCACTGCAGCGCCAGCGCAAGCAGCACCGGGTGAGCCTGCGGGACGTGTTGCGCGGGTTGCCCTGGCGGGCGGTCTGGCACCTCGTCCGCACCACCCGGGCGAGCGAGGCGGTCGACCATGCCTATGCCGGCGACGAAGAGGCCCGCGACCGCAAGCGCCCGGACGATCGGGCGCTGGTCCAATTCCACTACGACGCCAGCAACGACTTCTACCGGCTCTTTCTCGACCACCGGATGGTCTATTCCTGCGCCTATTTCCGGGACTGGCAGGGCAACCTCGACACGGCTCAGGCGGACAAGCTCGACCTCATCTGCAAGAAGCTGCGGCTGCGGCCTGGCGACCGCCTGCTCGACATCGGCTGCGGCTGGGGTGCCCTGGTCTGCCACGCGGCGGAACATTACGGTGCCGTCGCCCACGGTGTCACCCTGTCCGAGGCGCAGGCAGCACTGGCCCGGCAGCAGGTCGCCGAGCGCGGCCTCGCCGAGCGGGTGCAGATCGAGCTTCGCGACTATCGGACGGTCGAGGGGCGCTACGACAAGATCGCCAGCATCGGCATGTACGAGCATGTCGGCATCGACAACTACCCGGCCTATTTCAAGAAGATCGGTGCCTTGCTGGCCGATGACGGCGTCTTCCTCAATCACGGCATCACCCGCCGGGCCAAGCGCGAGCACCGGTCGTTCCGTCGGCCGAGCGCCAGCCGGCGGATCATCCTGAAATAGGTCTTCCCGGGCGCCGAGCTCGACCACGTCGGCCACACTCTCGCGGTCATGGAAGCCAGCGGGCTGGAGGTGCACGACGTCGAGGGCCTGCGCCGCCACTACGGTCGCACCTGCCGGCTCTGGTACGAGCGGCTGCTGGCCGAATCCGCGGCGGCCTTGGGCCATGTCGGCGATCAACGCCACCGCATGTGGCTCGTCTACCTCGCGGGGGTCACCATCGGCTTCGAGCGCGGCCCGCTGCGCCTCTCCCAGGTCGTGGCCACGAAGAGCCGGCCCGACGGCGGTGCGTCGCTGCCGCCGACCCGCGAAGACCTCTATGCCGACTGGCAGCAGCACGGCGAATGAAGCGCCAGGGGTGGGCCCGGGCTACCTCGCGGCCCGGGCACCCCTGGGTGGTGGCCTCGGACGTCGCGGACGAGCCTCGCTCGCGCCGCGTCCGATCGCCGACGGTCGCGTCGTCCCATCCGGCAGCTCAGCGGGGCGCGATCCTGATCGCCCGTCGGAGCCCGCCCATGCCGGTCTCTTCGAACGTCACGCTCACCTGCTGGCCGACGCCGATGTTCTGCAAGGGCACGACATCGGCGAGCAGAAATATCTGGCGGTCGACGCTGATGATCCGGCCAGTCCTGTCCAGCCCGGTGATCCGGCCCTCCAACACGCGGGAGCCGGCCGCCCGATCGGCGCGTTGCGAGGCGGCGTTCTGTGCTTCCGCGGACGGAGCGATCGCCACGCCCGTCCCGCCGAGCATTGCCAGGGCGGCGAACAAGGCCAAGGAGCGTGTCATTCGCGGTCTCTGTCGCATGTCTCGATCCCTCTTGCGATGCCACAAGTTGCGGCGTAATTTCGACGATCCGACAACGTCGTGTCGTCGTCGATCGCATAAGGATAGCCAATGAAGGGATGCGGTTAGTGTATCACCCATTACAGGCATACTTCACGACAAATCACGACAGCTGGAACAGCTGCGAACGTGCCTCGACTGGACGCAACCCCGCACCTGCGGCCGCGCTCCAGCAGATGGCGTCAATCCCGAGGCGTCGGGCAACGTCGCCCCGGATCTGGCGGATCGGGGGCGACGTCGCGTGGAATCGCTTTGTTCGGCGATCAGTTCGGGGTGATGCGCAGCTCGCTCGGCAGGAAGAAGAGGCTGTCCTGGACGTCGGCCAGGGCGGCGTGGCATTCGGCGCAGAAGCCCTGGGTCGCGCCGCTCTGGTCGACGGTGCCGTCGGCGGCGATCATGGCGTAGGCCCAGTCGGCGGTGGCGGGGCGGGCGCCGTCGCCGAGGCGCTGCATCAGGAACAGCGGGCCGACCTGCAGCCTGCCGTCGGGATGCGCCACGAAGCTGTCCTTGGCGAGCACGGCGCCGGCGGGCATTCGGCCGACCTCCTCGAACCGGCCATAGGCCCGGGCGGCCTCGCCCGGGGCGGCGTAGTTCTGGACATAGCGCATGCCGTGGGTCGCGGACTGGTAGGCCACCGTGCTGAAGCGCGGCCAGCCGGCGTAGCCGGTCGCCACGTCGAGACCGGACTGGGCATAGGCCGCCTGCATCTCCGGCAGCAGGCAGTCGTAGGCGGCCTGCGCCTGGGCCTCGGTCAGCTCGACCGCCGGAGCTGCGCCGCAGGGGCCGCACGGGCCGCAGGCGGCGGCGCAGGGGTTGGCGGCGGCGCAGGGGTTCGCCGCGGCGCAGGGGTTGACGGCGGCGCACGGGCCGCACGGGCCACAGGCGGCTGCCGCGCGCGGTGCGCAGGCCGCAGCACAAGGGTTCGCCGCGGCGCAGGGGTTGGCGGCGGCCTCGCGCAGGGCCGGGACGTGGCAGGCGTCGCTCATGCCGACCGCGCCGGCGGCGCACGGGCCGCAAGGACCGCAAGGGCCGCAGGGGCCGCAGGCGGCGGCTGCGCACGGGCCGCACGGGCCACAGGCCGCGGCGCAAGGGTTCACCGCAGCACACGGGTTGGCGGCGGCGCACGGATTGGCCGCGGCGCAGGGATTGGCGGCGGCGGCCTGCTGCGGCTGGGCGGCGACGCCGGCGGTGCCGAAGCTGCCGTCGTCGGCGCAGGCGGCGAGCAGCAGCAGGCCACCGAGCACGGCGACCGGTGCGGCGAAGGAGCGGATGGCGGTGCTGCCGAGCAGTGCCGAGCGATGCTGTGGTGTCATGTTGTCCCCCTGATCAAGAGCGGTTGGCTCCACCAGCCGGGTCGGCCGGCGATGGCGGCACCGAGAGTCTGATGGAGAAGCGCGTTCACGAGGGCTCACGGCCGCGTGTCCGCACCGCATTCCCCGTCACGACCCTGTGAGATCGGCCGGTGGGTGGCTGCCCGCGGGCCAGCCGGATCGGCTATGGTCGGCGCGTCGGGCCGGTGGCGCCGCGCGGCCGTGACGCAAGAGGGAGACGACGATGGCGGCTTCTGCCGTGGTGATGCGAGGCGAGACGCAGGACGAGCTGGCGCTGCGTGCCGCCGCCGGTCGCGAGGCGCTCGACTGGCAGCGGATACTCGCCAAGTCGAAGAGCAACGTCGTGGCCGAGGTGCTTCGCCATCAGGGGACGTTCCTGCAGTGGAGCCACTACCCGCCGGGCGACGTCTACGATCCGGCGAGCCGGGCGCAGTGGTACTATCATGCCCACCCCAAGGACCAGCGGCCGGGCGAGCACGGCCATTTCCACACCTTCCTGCGCGACGAGGAGGCGCCGACGCATCTCGTCGGCATCGCCATGGATCGCTTCGGCGCGCCGATCCAGCTCTTCACCACCAATCGCTGGGTGACGGGCGAGCGCTGGCGCCCGGCGGGCGAGGTGGTGGCATCGCTCGAGCGGTTCGACATCGAGCTCGCCCACCCCTCCTGGCCGGTCAACCGCTGGCTGGTGGCGCTCCTGCGCTGCTACCGACCGGCGATCGCCTCGCTGCTGGAGGAACGCGACCGGACCATCGAGCGCTGGCGTCGCGAGCACGGCGACACGGACGTGCTCGAGGACAAGCGGCTCGAGGTGACCTCCAGCCTGGCGGTCGATCTCGAGCGCGACGTGGCGGCGCTGGGCTGAGCCCTGCCGGCCGGCGCGCTCGCGGCAACCTCGCGGGTGATCACGTCTCGTCAAGCTCGCGGGGTCGTGGGCTGCGGTTGCCTTCCCGTTCCGGCTAGCCTTCCCGGCTGATGCAGTGGACCGGAGGTGGCCATGGCGGAACTCATTGCGGATCGGACACCCGACCCCTTGGCGGGTGTCGCCGTCCTCGACTGTCTCGCACCCGAGGAGCGGCTTCGCGTCGGCCGGCTCTGCCGGCTGGTGCGAGTGCACGCCGGGGCGCAGGTGATCAGCGAGGATCGCGAGGGGCAGGACGTGCTCCTCGTGCTGGAAGGCCGGGTTCGCGTGATCACGCGGGCCGCCAGCGGTCGCCAGGTGAGCTTCGCCGAGATCGGCCCGGGCGGGCATGTGGGCGAGCTCGCAGCGCTCGACGGCGGCCCGCGGGCCGCGGATGTCGAGGCGATCACCGACTGCCGCATCGCCATCCTGCCGCCGCGCGCCTTTCACGATCTCCTGCACTGGCGTCCCTGCATCGCGGTGGCGCTGCTCCGCCATCTGGCGCGAATCATCCGCGACGCCGATCGGCGCATCACCGAGCTCAGCACGCTGGGTGCCGTTGAGCGGCTCGCCCGCGAGCTCCTGCGGCGGGCCGCGCCCGTGGCCGGCGGCACCGACAACACGCTTCGGGTCGAGCCGATTCCAACCCAGGAGCAGCTGGCCAGCGTCACCGGGGCGACGCGCGAGACGGTCGCCCGGCTGCTCGGCCAGCTGCAGCAGGCCGGGATCACCCGGCGCAGCGGCAGCCGGCTCATGATCCTCGAGCCCGTGCGGCTGGAGCAGCTGGCCCTCGGTCGGCGGCTCTGAGCATCGCCGGCCGCGGTCACGCCAAATCACAGCCGCGTCAGGTGTATCCGCCGATACACCGCTAGACCGGCGAGCGGACGCAAGCTTCCCGAACCCCAGCACGCCACCCGCGGCGTGGGCTCTGGGGGCGAAGAGGACGCCCGGGCCGAACCGTCCCGGCCCGGGCGCCGATCAGGGGAGTTCCCGGCCATGCAACCCTTCTCGTCCGCACCGGACCGGCACGACGGCGGCCCACCACCGCTCGAGGCGCTCCTACCCGCGGCGGGCTCGATGGCGGCACTCTGCCTCATCCTGCTCGCCCTGCTCTTCGTGGTCTGAGCCGCCGGCCGCTCGGCCGGGCCTTCACGCAACCCGCAGCGATCCGCGGCCGACGGTGACCGTCCGGCGCAAGGGGAGAGCTGCGTCTCGGGAGTAGAGTTGATGAAGAAGCTCCTTGCGACCACCGCGATGACCGTGGTCCTGGCCACCGGCGTCGTCGGCCTCGCCTATGCCGACGAGGCGGAGCTGCGGCGGATCATCGAGCAGCAACAGCAGGAGCTCGAGCTCCTGAAGCAGCGCTTCGAGCGGGTGGAGACCGACAGCTGGTCGGCGCAGCAGCAGATCGAGCGGATCCAGGCGCTGCGCGACGAGGACCGGGCGGTGACCGTCACCCAGGGCGACCATCCGGGCTCGTTCAAGCTGCCGGGCACCAACACCTCGGTGAAGATCGGCGGCTACGTCAAGGCCGACCTCATCTACGACGTCAATGCCGATCTCGGCGACAGCTTCGCCGCGAGCGCCATTCCCGCCGACGGCAGTGCCGGCGACCGCAAGGAGGGCAATTTTCGTTCCCATGCCAAGCAGACCCGGCTCAATTTCACGAGTTGGACGAAGACCGAGATCGGCGAGGCCAAGCTCTTCATCGAGGGCGACTTCTTCGGCCAGGGCGGCAACCAGACCTTCTCCAACTCGACCACCTTCCGCTTGCGCCACGCCTATGGCGAGATCGGCCCGGTCCTCGCCGGGCAGACCTGGACGTTGTTCATGCCGCTCGATGCCTATCCCGAGACGGTCGACTTCTTCGGCCCGGCCGGCATTCCGTTCATCCGCCAGGGCCAGCTCCGCTACACCCACAAGCTCGCCGATGGCTGGACGCTGGCCGGGTCGATCGAGAACTCGGAGTTGAGCGCCAGGACCGAGGCTGGCGACACGGTGGGCACCGATGGCGGCGATCTCCGCTTCGGCGTCGACACGCTGCCCGACTTCGTTGCCGCCGTCAGCTACGACAACGACGGCTGGCACGGCCGGCTCGCCGGCGTGGCGCGGCTGCTCGAGACCGACGACGCGGGCTCCGACGACAGCGAGGTCGGCTGGGGACTCTCCGCCTCGGCCGTGGTCCCGACCTGGGGCGAGGACAGCCTGCAGCTCAACCTCACCTATGGCGAGGGCGTCGGCCGCTATATCATCAACGGCTTCAACCAGGACGCGGTGATCGAGGCCGACGGCAGCCTCGACGCGATCAAATCCTGGGGCCTGGCGGCGGGCTATACCCACCACTGGAGCCCCAAATGGCGCTCGAACCTGGTCTACGGCCGCTACCAGGTGCTCGACACCAGCCTGCCGACCGACACCGAAGCGCTCGACACGGTGCACGCCAACCTGATCTGGGAGCCCGATCCCAAGCTCCGCTTCGGGGTCGAGTACATCTTCGGGCGGCGAACGTTCGACGATGGCGGGCTCGACAACACCGCGCATCGGGTGCAGCTCGCCGCGCAGTTCCTGTTCTGATGGCGACGCTCCTGGCGAGCCCGGTTGAGCTCGATCGCAATGCGGTCGGTGCTCGCCGGATGGAGGCGGTGCGGCGGCTGCGCAAGGCGGCCCGCATCGCCCGCGAGACCGGGCGACTGGCACGTGCCCGCCGGCTCTACCGCATGCTGGTGAGCGAGCTCGGCGACGACGGCGACGCCCTGCACTGGCTGGGCGTGCTCGAGCAGCATCTCGGCCGGCCGGCCGCGGCGCGCGCCTGTCTCGCCCGGGCCGTCACGCTCGACCCGGGCTCGGCCCAGCGCCGCTATCACCTGGCCGAAGCGCTGCGCGCCGCGGGCGAGCACGGCGAGGCGTTGCCGCACTACGAGGCGGCGCTGCAGCGCGAGCCGCTGATCGCCGACATCTGGGCCGGCTTCGCCGCGTCGCTGCTCGCGCTCGGGCGCATCGACGAAGCGGTCGAATCGCTGGAGCGGGGGCGAGCCCTGGCCCCGGGCGATGCCGGCATCGCCGGCCTGCTCCGCCATGCCTGCGCCGAGGCGGCGTTCCAGGCCGGCGAGCGGCTGCGGCGTCGGCACTGCCGGCACGATGCAGCGGCCTGCTACCGCCGGGCGCTCGAGCTCGACCCCGGCCATGCCCGCGCGCTGGTCAATCTCGGCACCTGCCTCGAGGAGGAAGGCCACCAGGCGGCAGCCGAGGAGCTCTACGCGCGGGCCGCCGTGGTCGATCCCGGCCTCGCGGAGGCGCCGCTCAATCTCGGCGTGGCGCGGGCCGTCGCCGGCGACCGGGCGGCGGCGCGCCTGGCGCTCGAGCGGGCCACGGCGATCCGCCCGTCCCTGGGCACGGCGCACTATCATCTGGCGCTGCTGGACGATGCCCGGCGCGACCCTGCGGTGGTGCCGGCGCTCGAGCGGCTGCTGGCGGCACCGGGCCTCGCCGACGCGGACCGCGCCGAGCTCGGCTTCGCGCTCGCTCGGCGGCTCGACCGGCTGGGCGAGCACGACCGGGCCTGGGCGGCGCTCGAGGCGGCGAATGCGGTTCGGCGCCGGGCCGAGCCGTTCGACGCGGATGCCCACGAGCGGCTGGTCGAGGCGATGATCCGGGTGCTCGACCGGCGGGTCTTCGCCACGGCCGAGGCGGCCCGGGTCGAGAGCGAGCTGCCGCTGCTCGTCGTCGGCATGCCGCGCTCGGGCACGACGCTGGTCGAGCAGATCCTGGCGGCCCACCCCGATGCCTACGGCGCCGGCGAGCGGCACGACCTCCGCGAGCTCGCCAGGACCGTGGCGACAGCTTCACCCGGCGGCTCGCTCGCCGAGGCGATCGCCGCCCTCGACGACGACCAGGGCCTCGAGCAGGGCGAGTGCTACGTCCGCCGCCTCGCCCGCTTGGCGCCGAGGGCACGCCGGGTCGTCGACAAGCTGCCCGGCAACTACCTCCGGCTCGGGCTCCTCGCCCGGATCGCACCCAAGGCGCGGATCGTCTGGTGCCGCCGCGACCCGCTCGACACCTGCCTCTCCTGCTGGTTCCAGAGCTTCGCTGCGGGCCAGCGCTTCGCCTACGACCTCGAGGCGCTGGGGCTCGTCCACCGGCTGCAGGAGCGGCTGATGCGGCACTGGCGGGCGGTGCTGCCCAACCCGATCCTCGAGCTCCGCTACGAGGCCCTGGTCGCCGAGCCCGCGACCGAGGCCAGGGCCCTGCTCGCCTTCGCCGGTCTCGACTGGCAGCCGGCCTGCCTCGATGCAGCCGCCCGCAGCGGCCCTATCCGCACTGCCAGCCTCTGGCAGGTCCGCGAGCCCATCCACGACCGCGCCGTCGGCCGCTGGCGCCACTATGCGAGGCACCTCCAGAAGCTGGCCGCCGCCCTCGATCGACGCCCGGGCGCGGGTGTTCCGGGCTGACAACCCGGGCTCCGCCCCAGTCGTTGAGCAGCCAGCGGGCGATGACGAGGCGCATGATCTCGTTGGTGCCCTCGAGGATGCGGTGGACGCGGGTGTCGCGGAAGTGGCGCTCGATGCCGTGGTCCTCGAGATAGCCGTAGCCGCCGAGGAGCTGCATCGCCCGGTCGACCACCTGAAAGCCCACGTCGGTGGCGAAGCGCTTGGCCATGGCGGCGGCAGCGGTGGCCTCCGGCGCTCCGGCATCGAGCTTTCTGGCGGCGGCCAGGGTGAGGAGCCGGGCCGCCTCGAGCTCGGTCGCCATGTCGGCCAGGGTGAACTGCACGGCCTGGAGGTCGGCCAAGGGCCGGCCGAACTGGCGCCGGTCCTTGACGTGGGCCAGGGCCTGGTCGAGGCAGGCCCGGGCCGACCCGACTGAGCAGGCGGCGATGTTGATCCGGCCGCCGTCGAGCCCGGCCATGGCGATGCGGAAGCCCTCGCCCTCGGCGCCGAGCCGGTTGGCGGCGGGCACGCGGCAGCCGTCGAGATGGACCATGGCGGTGGGCTGCGAGTGCCAGCCGAGCTTCTGCTCCTGCCGGCCGAAGGAGAGGCCCGGCCGGTCCCGCTCGACGAGGAAGGCGCTGATGCCCTTTGCCCCTTCGCCGCCGGTCCGGGCCATCACGAGGTAGAGGTCGCTCTGTCCGCCGCCCGAGATGAAGGCCTTGGTGCCGTCGAGGACATAGCTGTCGCCATCCCGGCGGGCCCGGGTCGCGAGGCTCGCCGCATCCGAGCCGGCGCCGGGCTCGGTCAGGCAGTGGCTGGCGAAATGCTGCATGGTGACGAGGTCGGGGAGGAACCGGGTCTGCTGCCCGGCGTCGCCGAAGCGATCGATCAGCGATGCCACCATGTTGTGGATCGAGAGTTAGGCGGCGGTCGAGGGGCAGGCCCCGGCCAGCGCCTCGCAGACCAGCGCCGCCTCGACCCGGCCGAGCCCGGCCCCGCCCCGCGCCTCGGCCACGGTGATCGCCGCCATGCCGAGGGCGGCCGCCCGGCGCAGCGTCGCCTCGGGGAACACCTCGTCACGGTCCCAGCTTGCCGCGAACGGGGCGAGCTCGGCCGCGGCAAAGTCCAGCGCCATGGCGTGGACCGCCCGCTGGTCGTCGGTCAGGTCGTCGAGCATCGGCTTGGTCCCGGGTCGGTCAGCGCTGGCGCTCCAGGATCGACACATAGGACGCCACGCAGGCGCCACCCATGTTGTAGAGCCCGGCCAGCGTGGCGCCAGCGCGTTGCATCGCACCGGCCTCGCCCATGAGCTGCATGGCGCACATGACGTGCATCGAGACGCCGGTGGCGCCGATCGGATGGCCCTTGCTCTTGAGCCCACCCGAGAGATTGACCGGCAGCCGGCCGTCCTGCGCGGTCCAGCCGTCGAGGACGACCCGCCCGCCCCGCCCACGCGGCGCCAGCCCCATGGCCTCGCAGGCCAGAAGCTCGGCGATGGTGAAGCAGTCGTGGGTCTCGACGAGGTCGAGATCGAAGAGGTCGAGCCCGGCCTCCTCGAGCGCCTTCTGCCAGGCGACCGTGCAGCCTTCGAAGGCGATGAGGTCGCGCCGGCGCAGCGGCAGGAGGTCGTTGACCTGGGCCGTGCCGCGGAACGCCACGGCCTTCGCTGCCGTCCGTGCCGTGTCCTGGTCGGCGAGGACCAGGGCGGCCGCCCCGTCCGAGACGAGCGCGCAGTCGGTGCGCTTGAGCGGGCCGGCAACATAGGGATTCCGCTCGCTCGGCTCTCGGCAGAAAGCGAGATCCAAGGGCTTGCGCAGCTGGGCGAAGGGATTGCGGGCGCCGTTCGCGTGGTTCTTGACGGCGATCGCGGCCAGCGCCTCGGACTGGTCGCCATGGCGCTCGAAATAGGCGGCGGCAATGGCGCCGAAGATCCCGGCGAAGCCGGCGCGCTCGTCGACCGCCTCGGGGCGATAGGCGCAGCGCAGGAGGATCCGGTTGAGCGCCGCGGGCGAGGTCTCGCTCATCTTCTCCACGCCCACGCAGAGCACCCGGCGGGCCTTGCCGGCGGCGATCGCGTGCAGGCCGGCATGCACCGCGGCCGTCCCGGTGGCGCAGGCGTTCTCGACCCGGCTCGCGGGCTTGAAGCGCAGCCCCGGTGCCGCCTGCAGCACCAGCGAGGCGGTGAAGTCCTGGGCCGAGAACCCGCCGTTGAAGTGGCCGAGATAGACGGCGTCGATGTCGGCCGGGTCGACCCGGGCATCCGCCATGGCGCCGATCGCCGCCTCGACCACGAGGTCCTCGACAGACTGCTCGCTGGCGCGGCAGAAGCGGCTGTGGCTCCAGCCGATCATGCAGGCGGTCATGGCGTTGCGTTCCTTCTCACTCGGCGGCCACGGCCGGGGGTGTCACGAGCGCCTCGAGCAGCCTTTGCCGCTCGCGGGCGTAGCGCTCGACGGCGGCGGCCTTGACCGGCCCGAAGCCGCGGACGAGGTCGGGCAGCTCGGCGATGGCGACCAGCTCGGCCCGCGGCCGCTGCTCGAGCGCCTCGAGCAGCAGCGCCACCGTCTCGCGGTACTCAGCGATCAGCCGCCGCTCGAGCCGTCGCTCGGCGGTGCGCCCGAACGGGTCGAGGCGGCCGCCCCGCAGGACCTTGCCCTTGGCAAGGAGCCGCATCGCCGGCAGCAGCCATGGGCCGAAGCGGCGCTTGATCGGCCGGCCGGTGGCCGGATCCGTGCGGGCGAGGACGGGCGGCGCCATGTGGAAGACGAGCCGGCCGCCCGGCGCGAAGCGCTCGCCGAGGGTGGCCGCGAAGACGCCGTCGGTGAAGAGCCGCGCCACCTCGTACTCGTCCTTGTAGGCCATCAGCCTGGCGAGGTTCCGCGCGACCGCGCGGGTGAGGAGCAGTGGGCCACCCGCCGCCGTCTCGCGCTGCCGCACGTGCTCGACGAGCGCGCGATAGTCTTGGGCATAGGCGGAGTCCTGGTAGGCCTCCAGCATGGCGATGCGGTCGGCGATCAGGGCGTCGAGACCCTGCCGGTGCTCCTCCCTGCGCAGGCGGCGCACCACCGTCTGCGGCTCGGCCACGGCGCAGCGGCCGTGGGCGAAGGCCGCCCGGTTGGCCTCCACGGCGGTGCCGTTGAGCTCGATCGCGCGCTCGATCGCGGCGAGCGAGAGCGGGATCCGGCCGAGCTGCCAGGCGGCACCCAGCATCACGATGTTGGCGAAGAGCGCGTCGCCGACGAGCTCGGCGGCGATGCTGTGCGCATCGATCCGATTCAGCCTCCCGTGTCCCCGATCGGCGAGACGGTGGAGGAGTGCCACGGTATCCGTCATGTGGCGGGGATCGCGGATGCTCGTCGCGGTGGCGGTCACCTGCCGGTTGGCGACGACGTGGCCGGCATCGGGATCGAGCAGGGTCAGCGTCGCTGCCGCGGCGGCCGTCACGAGGTCGCAGGCGATGAGCGTCGCCGCCTGGCCGGTGCCGATGCGGCTCGCGGCGATCGCCGACCCGGCGGCGCGGATGCGCACATGGCTCAGCACGGCACCGCCCTTCTGGGCGAGGCCCGTGAAGTCGAGGACCGAGACGGCCTTGCCCTCGAGGTGCGCGGCCATGCCGATGAGCGCACCCACCGTGAGCACGCCGGTGCCACCGACGCCGGCGACCAGAATGTCGGCGGCACCCTGGCCGCTCAACCGCGGCTCCGGCAGATCCGTCGCGAGCTCGGCCGCGTCCGGGCCGCTGCGGCGCCGGAGCCCCGCACCCTCGATCGTGACGAAGCTCGGGCAGAAGCCGTCGAGGCAGGAGAAATCCTTGTTGCAGGCCGACTGGTCGATCTGCCGCTTGGTGCCATAGCGCGTCTCCACCGGCTGGATGGCGACGCAGTTCGACTGCTTCTGGCAGTCGCCGCAGCCCTCGCAGACCCGCTCGTTGATGATGACGCGCCGCTCGGGGTCGGGGTAGGTGCCGCGCTTGCGCCGGCGCCGCTTCTCGGCGGCGCAGGTCTGATCGTAGATCAGCACCGAGACCCCCGGATGCTCGCGCAGCTCCCGCTCGAGCGGGATCAACGCCCGGCGGTGGTGGACCGTGGTGCCTTTGGCGAAGCCCTGCCGTGCAGCATGCTTCTCCGGCTCGTCGCTGACGACCGCGATCCGCTCGACGCCCTCGGCCCGAACCTGGCGGGTGATCCGGGCGACATCGAGGGGGCCGTCGTGCGGCTGGCCGCCGGTCATCGCGACAGCGTCATTGAACAGGATCTTGAAGGTGATGGGGACGTTGGCCGCCACCGCCTGGCGGATGGCGAGCGAGCCCGAGTGGAAATACGTGCCGTCGCCCAGGTTCTGGAAGACGTGGCGGGTGGCGGTGAAAGGGGCCATGCCCAGCCAGTTGACGCCCTCGCCGCCCATCTGCGTGGTGCCGCGGGTGCCGCGATCCATCCAGGTCGCCATAATGTGGCAGCCGATGCCGCCCATGGCGTGGCTGCCCTCGGGCAGCCTCGTCGACGTGTTGTGCGGGCAGCCGGCGCAGAACCAGGGGGTGCGGACCTCGCCCGCCGGGCCGATCTCGGGTGGGGCGAGGCGCGCCAGCCGTTGCTCGAGTTTGAGGCCAGGATGCCGGGGCTGCAGGAGATGGGCGAGGACCGGGGCCAAGAGCTCCGGACGCAGCTCGCCGAAGGCCGGGAGCAGTGGCCGTCCCTCACGGTCGGTCTTGCCGATCACGGCCGGGCGGCGTCGCTCGGGCCGGTCGTAGAGGATGGCCTTCACCTGATCCTCGACCAGCGGCCGCTTCTCCTCGACGACCAGGAGCGTCTCCAACCGGAAGGCGAAGCCGCGGATCGTCTCGGGCTCGAGCGGCCAGCTCTGGCCGACCTTGAGGATGCGGATGCCGAGCCGGGCGATGCCGTCGATGCCCTCGAAGCCGAGGCGGGCCAGCGCCTCCATGAGATCGCCGTGCGCCTTGCCGGTCGTGACGATGCCCAGCCGCGCCGTGGCGTTCGGCACGATCGGCCGGTCGATGCCGTTGGCGCGGGCAAAGGCGATGGCGGCCTCTCGCTTCAGCCAGAGCCGCTCCTCGATCGCGACGCTCGGCGGATCGTTCCAGCGGAAGTGCAGGCCCTCGGTGGGCGGGGCGAAGTCGCGCGGCGCGGTGAACACCGGCGGCGTGTCCGGCAGCTCGACGGCGGCGGCACCCTCGACCGTCTCGCTGATCGTCTTGAGGCCCACCCAGGCACCGGCGAAGCGGGACAAGGCCCAGCCGTAGAGGCCGAAATGCAGGTAGTCGTGGAGGTCGGCCGGATTGAGGACCGGCACGCCCCACGCTGCCAGGGTCTGGTCGCTCTGGTGCGCCATGGTGGAGGAGACCGCACCGTGGTCGTCGCCGATGGCCATGAGCACGCCACCGCGGGGCGAGCTGCCATAGGCATTGCCGTGCCGGATCGCATCGCCGGCCCAGTCGACCCCCGGTCCCTTGCCGTACCAGAGTGCGAAGACCCCATCGACGGTGGCGCGACCCTCGGTCTCCACCTGCTGCGTGCCCATGACGGCGGTGGCGGCAAGGGCCTCGTTGAGGGCCGGGCGGAAGACGATGCCGGCCCGATCGAGCTGGTTCCGTGCCTTGCCGAGCGCCAGGTCGAGGCCGGCCAGGGGCGAGCCGCGATAGCCGGTGACGTAGCCGCCGGTGCGCAGCCCGGCCCGCCGGTCCGCCTCACGCTGCTGCAGCAGGAGGCGGATGAGGGCCTGGGTGCCGGTGAGGTAGACCCGGCCGCGACGGCGCTCGAAGGTCTCTTTCAGGTCGTAGGATCGATCGATGGTCCCGCTGGCGACGGCCATGGCAGACTCTCCCTTGATCGACCACAGGCTAAGTCCGGGCGGCGGAAAGAGGTTGTTTGTTTGTCACTTGATCACGCATATTTGAGCAACGATCTTTCAGGATGCCGGCTTATCGCGAAAGGTCCTTGCCGATGCCCTCGGTGCTCGACGATCCGCTCCGGCGGCGCATCCTCGCCGTCCTGCAGCGCGAGGGGCGCCTCTCGAACCAGGAGCTGGCCGACCGGGTGGGCGCCTCGGCCTCGCCGGTCTGGCGCCGCGTCAAGGAGATGGAGGAGAGCGGCGTGATCCGCGGCTATGCAGCGCTGCTCGATCCCGTGGCCGTCGATGTCGGCGAGTGCGTGTTTACCCAGATCAACATCGAAAAGCACAGCAAGGACATGTTCGACGCGTTCGAGCGGGCGGTGCGCACCCGGCCCGAGGTGCTCGAATGCTACGCCATCACCGGCGACGCCGACTTCCTCCTGAAGATCCACGTCGCCAGCATCCGCGCCTATGACCGGCTGCTCAACGATTTCATCTTCCGGATTCCCGGCGTCGTCCACGTCAAGTCGAGCTTCACGCTCCGCGAGATCAAGTACGAGACGGCGCTGCCGCTCCCCGAGGCGTGATCGCTTTTTCCTTTCGCCCGACGCGCGATCTGCTGGAGAATAGCGCACCCCAGGCGAGGCTCGACCATGGCCCAGACTGCGCTGCGATCGCTTGATTTCGCTCTCGGCGAGGAGGTCGAGGCGCTCCGCGACGTCGTCCGCCGCTTCGCCATGGCCGAGATCGCGCCCGTGGCCGGCGAGATCGACCGGTCGAACCGCTTCCCTCGCGAGCTCTGGCCGAGGTTGGGCGAGCTCGGGCTCCTCGGCCTCACGGTGCCCGAGACCATGGGGGGCACCGGCATGGGCTACCTGGCGCACGTCGTCGCCATGGAGGAGATCAGCCGCGCCTCGGCCGCGGTGGGCCTGTCCTACGGCGCGCATTCCAACCTCTGCGTCAACCAGCTCCGCCTGCACGGCACGGCCGACCAGCGATCGCGCCATCTGCCGGGCCTCATCTCCGGGACGCATGTCGGCGCCCTGGCGATGAGCGAGCCCGAGGCGGGCTCGGACGTTGTGGGGATGCGGCTCCGCGCCGTGCGCTGCGACGGTGGCTTCGTGCTCGACGGCCGCAAGATGTGGATCACCAACGGGCCGGAGGCCGACGTCCTGATCGTCTATGCCAAGACCGACCCCGATGCCGGCGCCAAGGGGATCACGGCCTTCCTCGTCGAGCGGGCGACGCCCGGCTTCGCCGCCTCGGCCAAGCTCGACAAGCTCGGCATGCGCGGCTCGGACACCTCCGAGCTCGTGTTCGACGGCTGCTTCGTGCCCGAGACCAACGTCCTCGGCGCGGTCGGCGGCGGGGTCAGAGTGCTGATGAGGGGGCTCGACGTCGAGCGCCTCGTCCTCGCCGGCGGCCCGTTGGGCATCATGGCCGCCTGCCTTGACCTCGTCCTTCCCTACCTCCACGAGCGCAAGCAGTTCGGACAAAGCATCGGCAGCTTTCAGCTCATGCAGGGCAAGCTCGCCGACATGTACACGACCTTCAACGCCTGCCGTGCCTACGTCTATGCGGTGGGCAAGGCCGCCGATGCCGGCCACGTCACCCGCCAGGACGCCGCCGGCTGCCTGCTCTACGCCGCCGAGCGGGCGACGCTCATGG